>NZ_JAULSI010000024.1 GCF_030711405.1 Massilia brevitalea | reverse complement strand
GGAGTCCATCACATTAGGGTGGGCACTCCGTGCCCACGCGGAACGTCGCGTCATCGGCGACGGGTGTGGCAAAGGCGAAATGAGAAAGCCGATCAGGCTCTGAAAGAGAGTCGATAACGCATCAGGCCAAAATGGGTGCTATCGAAACGCCCCCAAGGGCCAAGCCGCAGGCCTGCACGCTTCACGCGTGGGCACGGAGTGCCCACCCTACGGGTTCACCGACCGCGAACGAATTTGACGTCCGCGGCCTTCGTCGGTCAGGAGCGCTCCAGCACCCCATCGAGCCCATACAAATTCGCCAGCGCATCGATATTCTTCGGCACATTGATGAACGTGAGCTTCTGCCCCGCATCGCGCGCGCGGCGCTGCCAGGCCAGCAGCAGGGCAACGCCCGAAGAATCGGCGGCGCGTACGCCACCGAGGTCGAACACGGTCTCGCCGGCGCGGATCGCGGCGATGCCCTGCTCCAAAGCCGCATCCGCGGTCTCGAAGGTCAGGGCGTCGAGGGACAACATTGGATTTGCTTCGGCCATTATTTCTTTGGAGCGTTCAGCGGCTTGCTGGCCAGCTGCTTGTTGCGTTCGGCCAGGCGGGTGATCAGGCCATCGATGCCGGACTTGTTGATCTCGGCGGTGAAGGTGCCCTTGTAGGTTTCCACCAGCCAGGCGCCCAGCACGTTGATGTCGTAGATCTTCCAGCCGCCGTCGCCCTTGGCCAGGCGGTAGTTCAGGGTGATCGGCTCGCCGCGCGACACGTTCACCTGCGAACGCACTTCGACGTCGGTGTCGGTCGGGCTGGCGCGCATCGGCTTGAACTCGACGGTTTCATTCTTGATGGTCGACAGCGCGCCCGAGTAGGTGTACACCAGCAGCGTGCGGAATTCTTCCGACAGGCGCTTCTGCTGCTCCGGGGTGGCCTGGCGCCAGAAGCGGCCGGCTGCCTGGGCGGTCATTTTCTCGGCATCCACGTACGGCAGGATCTTCGAGTTGACCAGGTCCATGATCTTGTTGCGGTTGCCGGCCTGGATGTCCTTGTCGGCTTTCACGGTGTCGATGACTTCGGCGCTGATGCGCTTGACCAGCACGTCCGGTGCTTCGTTGGTGGCAGGCGCCGGCGCAGCGATCACGCTGGTGGCAAAGGCGACGGAAGCAACGGTGGCGATGAGGTGGGCGATTGGTTTCATGTTAGCTCTCTTTTCTGTTCGTTGTGGGTTCCGGCCGGGGCACCGCGTCAAGCGGGGCGCCAGTCGGGACCTTGTTACTCACATTGATTACTGCTGCGTCTTCTCGGGCGCGGCGACCGGTGCAGGCGCTGCCGGCTCGGGCGATACCGGACCCGGCACGACCTGGGTGTTGCTGGTCGGTGCATCCTCTGCATCGTCCTCGGCTGCCGCACGCGGCACGTTGCCGTCGTACACCTGGCTCTGGCGGCGCTGCAGGTAGCCGTCGCGCAGGAACTCGTAGCGGTCGAGTGCGGCGTCTTCCAGCAGGTTCGATGCATCCAGCAGCGAAGCGCGCTGGTCGATCACGCGGATGCCCGTGCCGATGTTGCGCCAGTTATGCGGATCCTTGTACTTCCAAGGGTCGCCCCAGCGGTCCGCCGGCAAGGCGGAGGTGTCGCGGATCGTAGATGGGCCCAACAATGGCAACATCAAGAAGGGACCCGAAGGAACACCCCAATAACCCAGGGTCTGGCCGAAGTCTTCGTTGTGTTTCTGCAAACCGGCTTCCGACGCGATGTCGAGCAGGCCCAGGATGCCAAAGGTCGAGTTCAGCGCCACGCGGGTGACATCGGTCATGCCGGCTTCGCCCTTGCCTTGCAGCAGGTTGTTCACCGCGCTCCAGGCATCCGACAGATTGCCGAAGAAATTGCCGACGCCAGTCTGGACAAAGCCCGGGGTCACGTTCTTGTAGCCGGTTGCCACCGGCTTCAGGACGGTGCGGTCGACCGCATCGTTGAAGGCGAAGCTTGCGCGGTTAAACTTTTCCAGCGGATCCTGCGGGTTGGCCGAGGTGGCGCAGCCCGACAGCACGGCACAGGCGGCCACTGCCAGGGCCAGGCCACTCAGTCGCGGCAGGGTACTCATCTTCTTGCTTTTCATTCGCTGCCATCCTTTCCTTCGGCGGCCTTGCTGTAGATGAACTGGTTGATCAGGTCTTCCAGCACGGTGGCCGATTGCGTACGGTTGATTCGATCGCCGTCGACGAGGTTCTTGGTGTCGCCGCCCGGTTCGATGCCAATGTATTGCTCGCCAAGCAGACCTGCGGTCAGGATCTTGAGCGACGAATCTTTCGGGAACTGATAGTTTTCGTCCAGATCCAGGGTCACATTCGCCTGGAACGTTTTATCGTCGAAGCTGATGTCGCCAACGCGACCCACCACGACACCGGCGCTCTTGACTGGCGCCTGCGGTTTCAAGCCACCGATGTTGTCGAATTTCCCCGTTACCACGTAGGTGTCGGTAAAGGAAAGCGAGCTCATGTTGCCAGCCTGCAGGGCCAGGAACAGGACAGCGGCCGCGCCCAGAAGAACGAAGAGGCCGACCCAGACGTCGATGATTTTACGGTGCATAGTAATTCCTAGTAGTCAGGCCATCTGTGCGCGGCCAAACGAAACGGTTCTGATTTGTTGAGTTATTTATTCTTCGATTACTGCGTGAACATCAGCGCGGTCATCACGAAATCCAGGCCCAGCACCAGCAGCGACGCGATCACGACGGTTCGGGTAGTGGCGCGCGCCACGTCGGCCGGGGTCGGCTTGGCGTTGTAACCCTGGAACAGCGCGGTGAAGGTCACGGCGATACCGAACACGAAGCTCTTGATAATGCTGCTCATCACGTCGCGGTTGACGTCGACGCCGGCCTGCATCTGCGACCAGAAGGCGCCTTCGTCGAGGCCAAGCAATTTCACGCCGACCAGGTAGCTGCCGACGATACCGACCGCCGAGAACACGGCCGCCAGCACCGGCATGGCAATGACGCCGCCCCAGAAACGTGGCGCGAGCACGCGCTGCACCGGGTTGACCGCCATCATTTCCATGGCCGACAACTGTTCGCCCGCTTTCATCAGGCCAATCTCGGCCGTGAGCGAGGTGCCGGCGCGGCCCGCGAACAGCAGCGCGGTGACCACCGGGCCGAGTTCGCGGATCAGCGACAGGGCCGTCAGCGAACCGAGCTTTTCTTCGGCGCCGAACTGGATCAGGTTGACGTAGAACTGCAGGCCCAGCACCAGGCCGACGAACAGGCCGGAGACGATGGTGATGACCAGCGAATAATTACCGATGAAATGGACTTGCTCGGAAATCAGCGTCGGGCGGCGGAAGGCGCCCGGCGAAAAACGCAGCAAATTGAAAAACGCGCGCGTGGCAAAGCCCAGGGCTTCGACGCCTTCGCGCGCGGTGCGGCCGGCCGCTTCCAGGAAACGCAGGATCATCGCTTCGCTCCCAGGCCCAGGTCGTCGCCGAGCGACTTGCCGGGGTAGTGGAAGGGCACCGGACCGTCCGGTTCGGCATTCACGAACTGTTTCACGTACGGGTCGGTCGAGACGCGCAATTCCTCGGGCGTGCCTTCGGCCACGATTTTGCCGGCCGACATGAAGTAGACATAGTCGGCGATGGCAAAGGTTTCCTTGACGTCGTGCGAAACCAGGATCGAGGTCGAGCCGAGCGCGTCGTTCAGGTTGCGGATCAGGTTGGCGGTCACGCCCATCGAGATCGGGTCGAGGCCGGCGAAGGGCTCGTCGTACATGATGAGCTCAGGGTCGAGCGCGATCGCGCGCGCGACGGCAACGCGGCGCGCCATGCCGCCCGAAATCTCGCCCGGCTTCAGTTTATGGGCATTGCGCAGGCCGACGGCGTTCAGCTTCATCAGCACCAAATCGCGGATCAGCTCTTCGGACAAATCGGTATGTTCGCGCAGCGGGAAGGCGACGTTGTCGAAGATGGTGAGGTCGGTAAACAGGGCGCCGAACTGGAACAGCATGCCCATGCGGCGGCGCAGGCGGTACAAGCCGTCCGTACGCAACTCGTGCACGACCTCGCCGCCGACCCGCACCTGGCCGCGCTGCGGACGAATTTGTCCGCCGATCAGGCGCAGCACCGTGGTCTTGCCGCAGCCGGACCCGCCCATGACGGCAATAAGCTTGCCGCGCGGAAAGTCCATGCGCAGGTTCGACAGGATCTTGCGGTCGCCGTAGCCGAACTCAAGATCACGTATTTCTACTAAGTTAGACACAGGGGGTAATTAGATTTGGGGAATCTCGTATTGTAGTGCAGAAACGGCAACCGCTGCTTGAGGCCCCTCGGTTTCCACCCATTGTACGACGCACAATTACAACACAAATAACCCGAAAGTCAGCTATTTAATGTTGTAAGTAATTGTTTTTCTTACGATATGCATATAAGACAACATTTCGATTTGTTGGCTTATATAAACATTACTCTGGAGAACCGCTGAAACTGGATGACAAGATGGGGCCGCTTTTGAGGAAAGCAAGAGTGATCGTTTGCGGCTCGAAAGGGATCGAAAAGCCGGCGGGGAATACAGCGTTGGACTGGTGTTTTGGCGGGAAGTTGGCTTCTTCCCGCCTTGAGGATATCTAGCGTGGCAGTACGGATGACCCCATCAGGAAGGTATCGACAGCGTGCGCGCACTGGCGCCCTTCCCTGATCGCCCACACCACCAGCGACTGGCCACGGCGCATGTCGCCGGCGACAAACACCTTTGGCACCGAGGTCTGGTAAGCCAGTTCGCCCTCGACCGTGGCCCTGGTGTTGCCGCGCGCATCTTTCTGCACGCCGAAGGCATCCAGCACCTGCTGCACCGGCGACACGAAGCCCATGGCCAGGAACACCAGGTCGGCCTTCAACTCGAATTCGGAGTCCGGCACCTCGATCATCTTGCCGTCTTTCCACTCGACGTGGCAGGCGACCAGTTTTTCCAGCTTGCCGTTCTTGCCCTCGAAGCGCTTGGTAGCGACGGCGAAATCGCGCTCGCAGCCTTCCTCGTGCGAGGACGAGGTGCGCAGCTTGGTCGGCCAGTAGGGCCAGACCAGCGGTTTGTTTTCCTGTTCCGGCGGCATCGGCATCAGTTCGAACTGGGTGACCGATTCGGCGCCGTGGCGGTTCGATGTGCCGACGCAGTCGGAACCGGTGTCGCCGCCGCCGATCACGACCACGTGTTTGGCCGTCGCCTTGATCTGGTCTTTCAACTTGTCGCCGGCATTCACGCGGTTTTGCTGGGGCAGGAAGTCCATCGCGAAATGCACGCCCTTCAGCTCGCGGCCCGGCACCGGCAAATCGCGCGGCTGCTCGGCGCCACCGGCCATGACCACGGCGTCGAATTCGGCGGCCAGGTCTTCGGGGAAGATGGTGTCGCGCGCCATGTTGCTGACGGCGGCGGGGAAGTCCTTGCCGATCAGGACACCCGTGCGGAACGTGACGCCCTCCGCCTGCATCTGCTCGATCCTGCGGTCGATCAGGGTCTTTTCCATCTTGAAGTCGGGGATGCCGTAGCGCAGCAGGCCGCCGATGCGGTCGCTCTTCTCGAACACCGTGACGTCGTGGCCGGCGCGCGCCAGTTGCTGGGCGGCAGCCAGGCCGGCGGGGCCGGAACCGACCACAGCGACTTTCTTGCCGGTTTTATGGGCGGGCGGCTGCGGCACGACCCAGCCGTGGTCCCAGGCGCTGTCGGCGATCTTGCGCTCAATGGACTTGATGCCGACCGGGTCGTTGTTGATGTTCAGCGTGCACGAAGCTTCGCAAGGGGCCGGGCAGATGCGGCCGGTGACCTCGGGGAAGTTGTTCGTCGAGTGCAGGTTGTCGATCGCGCCGCGGTAGTTATTATGGTAGACCAGGTCGTTCCAGTCGGGGATCTGGTTGTTGACCGGACAGCCGGTGTTGCAGAACGGGATGCCGCAGTCCATGCAGCGGGCGCCCTGGACCTTGGCTTGCGGGTCGGTCAGGGTGAGGACGAATTCCTTGTAATGCTTGATGCGGGCGGCGGGGTCGAGGTAGTGCTCTTCCTGCCGTTGAAATTCCATGAAGCCGGTGATTTTGCCCATGTTGCTGTTCCTTTGTTCTGTGCCGGATTCAGGCTCCGGTCATTTTCGCGGCTGAGCACGCTATGTTGAACGCGTGGGCACAGGAGCGCCCACCCTACGATATTCAGCGTCAGCTGGACGCGTGGAGTAATTCAGGCCGGGGGCCTGAATTACGAGCCGTCCACCCTACGGTTATGTTCGCTCTACGCCGCGAGTTCGATCTTGTCGTTGGCTTCTTCCATGCTGCTGTTGTGCATTTCTTCGAGCGCGCGCTTGTAGTCGGTCGGGAAGACCTTCACGAACTTGGCGCGGCTGTTGGCCCAGTCGTCGAGCAGGTTGCGCGCGCGGGTACTGCCCGTGTGTTTGAAGTGGCGCTCGATCAGGCGGCGCAGGATCACTTCGTCGGACTCGCGCTCGCCGTTGCGGGTCTGGCTATGCCAGCCGGATACGTCGCCCTGCTCCTTGGTCGACACCACACGCTCGAGGTTCACCATGGTCGTGTTGCAGCGGGTCTCGAATTCGTTCTTCGGATCGTAGACGTAGGCCACGCCGCCCGACATGCCGGCGGCGAAGTTGCGCCCGGTCTCGCCCAATACCACCACGGTGCCGCCGGTCATGTATTCGCAGCCGTGGTCACCCAGGCCTTCGACCACGGTCACGGCGCCCGAATTGCGCACCGCGAAGCGTTCGCCGGCCACGCCGTTGAAGAAAGCTTCGCCGGCAATGGCGCCGTACAGCACCGTGTTGCCGACGATGATGTTGTCGACCGCCCAGCCGCGGAACTCGGTGTTCGGGCGCACGATGATGCGCCCGCCCGACAGGCCCTTGCCGACGTAGTCGTTGCCCTCGCCCACCAGGTCGATCGTGATGCCGGCGGCCAGGAAGGCGGCGGCGGACTGGCCGGCCGTGCCTTGCAGCTGGATGTGGATGGTGTCGTCCGGCAGCCCGGCATGGCCGTAGCGCTTGGCGACTTCACCCGAGAGCATGGCGCCGACCGTGCGGTTCACGTTCTTCACCGGCGAGATGAAGGAAACGCGCTCGCCCTTCTCCAGCGCCTGCTTGGCCTGCGCGATCAGCTTGTGGTCGAGCGCGCGGTCCAGGCCATGGTCCTGGCCGCCGGTGTGGAACAAGTTACATCGGTCATCGGTCTTCGGCTGGTAGAAGATATTGCTGAAGTCCAGGCCCTGGGCCTTCCAGTGCGTGACCGCCTTCGATTTGTCGAGCAGGTCGGCGCGGCCGATCAGTTCGTCGTAGGTGCGGATGCCGAGCTGGGCCATCAACTGGCGCGCTTCTTCGGCGACGAAGAAGAAGTAATTCACCACGTGTTCCGGTTTACCCTGGAACTTGGCGCGCAGCACCGGGTCTTGCGTGGCGACGCCGACCGGGCAAGTGTTCAGGTGGCATTTGCGCATCATGATGCAGCCTTCGACCACCAGCGGCGCCGTGGCGAAACCGATCTCGTCGGCGCCGAGCATGGCGGCAATCACGACGTCGCGGCCGGTCTTCATTTGCCCGTCGGCCTGCACGCGGATGCGGCTGCGCAGGCCGTTCAGCACCAGGGTCTGCTGTGTTTCCGCCAGACCCAACTCCCACGGCGTCCCGGCATGCTTCACCGACGACAGCGGCGAGGCGCCGGTGCCACCGTCGTGGCCGGCCACGACCACGTGGTCGGCCTTGGCTTTCGAGACGCCGGCGGCCACCGTACCGATGCCCACTTCCGACACCAGCTTCACCGAGATCGAGGCGCTCGGATTCGTGTTCTTCAAGTCGTGGATCAGTTGCGCCAGGTCTTCGATCGAATAGATGTCGTGGTGCGGCGGCGGCGAGATCAGGCCCACGCCCGGAACTGACACGCGCAGCGAAGCAATGTATTCGGTAACCTTGTGGCCCGGCAGCTGACCGCCCTCGCCCGGCTTGGCGCCCTGCGCCATCTTGATCTGGATCTGGTCGGCCGAATTCAGGTATTCGGCGCTGACGCCGAAGCGGCCCGAGGCTACCTGCTTGATCTTCGAGCGCAGCGAGTCGCCGTCTTCGAGCGGGATGTCTGCTGCCACGCGATCCGAACCCAGCACCGAGGCCAGGGTTTCGCCCTTGCTGATCTTGATGCCCTTGAATTCGTTGGCGTAGCGGCGCGGATCTTCCCCGCCCTCGCCGGTATTGCTCTTGCCGCCGATGCGGTTCATGGCAATTGCCAGGGTCGCATGGGCTTCGGTCGAGATCGAGCCGAGCGACATGGCGCCGGTGACGAAGCGTTTGACGATGTCCTTGGCCGGCTCGACTTCGTCGATGGCGATGGCTTTCGCCGGGTCGATCCTGAACTCGAACAGGCCGCGCAAAGTGAGGTGGCGGCGCGTCTGCTCGTTGATGAGCTGGGCGTATTCTTTATATGTGCTGAAGCTGTTGGCCCGGGTCGAGTGCTGCAGTTTGGCAATCGCATCCGGCGTCCACATGTGGTCTTCGCCGCGCACGCGGAAAGCGTATTCGCCGCCGGTGTCGAGGGCGTTGGCCAGCAGCGGGTCGGGGCCGAAGGCCAGGTTGTGCAGGCGCAGCGCTTCTTCCGCCACTTCGAACAGGCCGATGCCGCCCACCGTCGAAGAGGTGCCGCGGAAATATTTGTCGACGAGCGATTTGTTCAGGCCCACGGCTTCGAAGATCTGCGCGCCGCAGTAGGACATATAGGTGGAGATGCCCATCTTCGACATCACCTTCAGCAAGCCCTTGCCGATGGCCTTGGTGTAGTTGGCCATCGCCGTTTCCGGCGCCATTTCGTGCGGCAGGTGCTGGGCCAGGTCGCTCAGGGTTTCCAGCGCCAGGTAAGGGTGCACGGCTTCCGCGCCATAGCCCGCCAGCAAGGCGAAGTGGTGGGTTTCGCGGGCCGAGCCGGTTTCCACCACCAGGCCAGTCGAGGCGCGCAGGCCGCGCATCACCAGGTGCTGGTGGATGGTGGAGGTCGCCAGCAGGGCCGGAATGGCGACCATGTCGCCGGACAATGCACGGTCCGAGACCACCAGGATGTTGTGGCCGGATTTCACAGCGTCCACCGCTTCCGCGCAGAGCGAGGCCAGCGAGGCTTCGATGCCCTCTTTCCCCCAGGCGACCGGATAGCAGATGTTCAGCTCATACGACTTGAACTTGCCGCCGGTATGCAGGCTGATGTTGCGCAGGCGCGCCATGTCGTTGAAGCCGAGCACCGGCTGCGACACCTCTAAACGCATCGGCGGGTTCACGTTATTCGTGTCGAGCAGGTTCGGCTTGGGACCGATGAACGACACCAGCGACATGACCATGCTTTCGCGGATCGGGTCGATCGGCGGATTGGTCACTTGCGCAAACAATTGTTTGAAGTAATTGTACAAAGGTTTGAGCTTGTTCGACATCACTGCCAGCGGCGAGTCGTTGCCCATGGAACCAGTCGCTTCCTCGGCCAGCACGGCCATCGGGGCCATCAGGAATTTCAGGTCTTCCTGGGTGTAGCCGAAGGCTTGCTGGCGGTCCAGCAGCGTGATCGCGGCTTTTTCGCCGTGCGCGTCCTTGCCGCGGTGCTGGGCCAGTTGCGATTCGGAGAGCTTGATTTCGTTCAGCTTGATGCGCACCGACTTGATCCACGCTTTATAGGGCTTGGCGTTCGAATAGGTGTCCTTCAGTTCCTTGTCGTCGATGATGCGCCCTGCTTCCAGGTCGATCAGGAACATCTTCCCTGGCTGCAGGCGCCATTTCTTGACGATGCGCGATTCCGGAATCGGCAGCACGCCGGATTCCGAGGCCATGACCACCAGGTCGTCTTCGGTCACGACATAGCGCGCCGGACGCAGGCCGTTGCGGTCCAGGGTGCCGCCGATGTGGCGGCCGTCGGTAAACGCCATCGCCGCCGGGCCATCCCATGGCTCCATCATGGCCGCGTGGTACTCGTAGAAGGCCTTGCGGTTGTCGTCCATCGCCGTGTGGTTTTCCCAGGCCTCGGGGATCATCATCATCATGGCCTGGGCAATCGGGTAGCCGGCCATGACGAGCAATTCGAGCGCATTGTCGAAGCAGGCGGTGTCGGACTGACCCTCGTAAATCAGCGGGAACAGCTTGTTCAGATCGTCGCCCAGCACGGCCGACTTCATCATGCCTTCGCGCGCGCGGGTCCAGTTGAAGTTGCCCTTCACGGTGTTGATCTCGCCGTTATGCGCGATCAGGCGGTAGGGGTGGGCCAGCGGCCATTCCGGGAAAGTGTTGGTCGAGAAGCGCTGGTGCACCAGGGCCAGTGCCGACACGCAGCGCGGGTCTTGCAGGTCCTTGAAGTAGACGCCCACCTGGTCGGCCAGCAGCAGGCCTTTATAGACAATCGTGCGCGCCGACATCGAGGGCACGAAGAATTCCTTGCCATGCAGGAGTTTCAGGGCCTGGATCGCGTGGCCGGAGGACTTGCGGATCACGTACAGCTTACGTTCGAGCGCGTCGGTGACCATGATGTCCGGGCCGCGGCCAATGAAAATCTGGCGGATCACCGGTTCCTTGGCGCGCACGGTGGGCGACATCGGCATCGCTTCGTCGACCGGCACATTGCGCCAGCCCAGCACGACCTGCCCTTCGATGCGCACGGCGCGCTCGATTTCCTGTTCACAGGCGATGCGCGAGGCGTGTTCCTTCGGCAGGAACACCATGCCGACGCCGTATTCGCCGGGCGGCGGCAGCTCGACGCCCCCCTTCGCCATCTCGTCGCGGAAATACTGGTCAGGAATCTGGATCAGGATGCCGGCGCCATCGCCCATCAGCGCATCGGCGCCGACGGCACCCCGGTGGTCCAGGTTCTTCAGGATCATCAGGCCCTGGTCGATGATGGAATGGCTCTTGTTGCCCTTGATATGGGCGATGAAACCGACGCCGCAGGCATCGTGTTCATTGGCGGGATCGTACAAACCTTGGGCAATCATACTCGGCTCTCCACAACTTTTTCAGGGGTGAAGGCCGAGAATAGTGCAATGCAGCAGACGCATCAAGCAGAACAATTAGGGTCGGAGTAGAATTAACTGATGACTTTCGTCTTTCCTATTTAATGGGGGACAGGTGGGATAAGGCGTTTTGTGTCGTTCTTTATTTGCAGCAAGCGCTTCTCATGAGCAGAAAATTGCGATCCGTCGTTTCTGGTTCAGGCTGCTGGAAACTGCTCGGGGTTTCGGGCAGGGCGTCCGCGTTTGGCCGGCAGGATGCGGCGTCCGGTCTTCTGTTCAAGCGCCGTCTTGAAGGCTTGCGTGCCCAAAGGCTGGCCTTTCTGGACGCTGGAGGCAATCAGCGTCAGCTCGTCTGGGGCAATGCCCTGCTGCACCAGGTCGGTATACGCCGCTTCGCGCTGGAAGGGTGTATTGCCGAGTGCCCAGAACAGGGCATGGTCGGTGATCACCGGATCCGGACGCAGGCCGGCGTGGTGGGGGTAGCTGGACCAGGCGTACTGGCCGGGTTCCATGGCCTGGCCTGCGCGCACCGGCGCCAGTTCGATGAAGCGGCTGCACATCAAAAAATGGCGGTCGGTATCGACCACGGCGGTGCGGAAACGTCCTTCGAACAGGCCACCGGCACGGGCGTATTTGGTGTTGTACCAGGGAACGTAGAGGCGGCCGATCTTTTGCATCATCGCGGCCAGGCTGTCTTCGTCTGGCGGGGTGGCGAGCAGATGCAGGTGGGTCGGCAACAGGGCGTAGGCGTGGATTGCCACCTGGTAGAAGCGGGCGGCTTCCTTCAGCCAGACGATAAATTGCGCGTAGTCTTCGTCGGCGCGAAAGATCAGCTGCGGGTCGTTGGCACGCTGCAGGATGTGGTGCGGTTGTTTGGGGAGGATGAGGCGGGGTTGGCGGGCCATGGCGGGCAAGGAGCGGTTCGAATAACCTATTCTAGCGCTCCGGCCGTGCTCTGTCCCTATTTATCAAGCCAGGATGCGAAAATCGGATTGACTCTGTCCCCGTAGGGTGGGCCGGGCCGCGCTAGGCACTTGTGCCCACGCGGTACGGCATATGCAGGTCGAAACGATTTTTCGACCTTGGAAATGATGTACCGCGTGGTTTCAAGAACCCACCCTACAACTGCAAATCCCGACGCAATCCACCCCTACCATCAGGCCAGGGTAAATCCAGCCGACAGGCTGTACCCTTCACCATACGCACTGCGCAGCGGCAGATCCTGCCCCAGCCCGGTACGCGCCTTCTTGCGCAGGCGGTACACCAGCATGTCCACACGCCGGCTCGCATCCGGATCGTCGCCCCCCATGCCGGCGACGATGGTGGCGCGCGGAACCGGCCGGGTGTTGATCGTCAACAGGTGCAGGAAATTGAATTCCTTTTCGGTCAGGTCAATCACCTTGCCGCCCAGTTCCAGCTGGCGTGCGCTGACGCGCAGTGTCCACTTGCTCGGCAGCGGCGCCGGTTCGGCCGGGCGCACGCGGCGGCCCAGGGCTTCGATGTGGGCGGCCAGTTCCGGGAACTTGATCGGCTTGGTCAGATAGTGGTCGGCGCCCAGCTGCAGGCCGAGGATGCGGTTGTCGAAGGCGACGCGCCCGGTCAGCACCAGCAGCCCGATTTCGGGATACAGCTGGCGCATGCGCGGAATCACCGTAAAGCCATCTTCGTCGGGCAGGCCCAGGTCGAGCACCACCACGGCGGCCGGGGTGCGCGTGAGCGCGGCCCACATTTCGCTGGCGGAGGTGGCCACCGTCACGTCGTGGTCGAGTTCGCGCAGGAAATCGGCCATGTCGCCGGCATAGTCGCCGTTGTCTTCAACAATCAGTATCTGGGTCATGGGTGGGCCACGTTCTTTGTTTTTACTTGTGCCTGCCTGTCGCGGCAGGGGCGTCCCCCGCGGACTGCAGGAGAGGTTCGCTGGCGGGCGCCGGCCTGGCGGGCGTTTTGCCGGCGCCGGCCAGCGGCAGCCAGATGCGGAATTCGGCGCCGCCGGGGGCCGGCGATACCAGGTTCAGCACGCCGCCATGGACTTCCACGATCGCGCGCGCCATATATAAACCCAGGCCGCTGCCGGGCAGGCCGTCGGCATTCCCGCCGCGGAAGAATTTCTCGAAGATGCGCCCCTGTTCTTCCAGCGGCACGCCGGCGCCATGGTCGCGCACCGCCAGTTCGATGCCGCTGGCTGCCAGGCGCCCGCGCAGCAGGATGGGCGTGGCCGCGGGCGAAAACGCGATTGCATTGTCGACCAGGATTTTCAGCGCCAGGCGCATGCCGTCCGGTTCGCAGCGCAGGGAGTCGGGCAATTCGCCCACCTCGACGCTGGCAACGCGGCCGGCGGCGCGCACCTGGGTGGCCGCTTCGTCCAGCAATTCGCGCGGCGCCACCGAGGTCGGCTTGCGCTCGCCGCCGATCTCGGCCATGCGGTCCGGCGACAAATAGTCGTCGAGCATGGCGATCAGGCGGTCGGTGGCCACGGCAATCTTGCGGTAGCGCTGGCGCGTCGGCTCGTCGGCGTCCTGGCAGGTCGCTTCCAGGCGCTGCACGGCGCCGTCGATGGTCGACAGCGGGGTGCGGAATTCGTGGTTCAGCATGCTGGCAAAACGCTTGCGCTCGGCTTCGCGCTGGCGCCGCGGCGACAGGTCGCGCACCTGGCCCACCAGCGTGACCGGTTCGCCGGCGGCGTCGCACAGCAGGGCCGAGATGATTTCGACCGGCACCAGGTAGCCGTGCGCGCCGCGCAGTTCGGTTTCGCGCACCACGCGCAGGCGGCTGCGGTCGCCGCCACGCAGGCGCCGGATGCGCTCCGGCAGCCCGGCGCACAGGGCCGCCAGCGCACTGCCCGGGTCGCCGAGCTGGGCGGCGATCTCGGACGGGCTGTATCCCAGCAATTGCTCGATTGCGGGGCTGACGTAACGCAGGGCGCCGCCCGCGCAATCGATGCTGAAAGCGATGTCGCCGCCGATCTCGGCGATGACACGGAACTGCTCGGCCAGTTCCGCACCGGCCGCGCCGGAACAGTCAAGGCTGGCACTGCAAGTCATTCCATACCATCCAATCAGAGAGTCATGCACGGGGGCAATATCATGCCCGCGAGCGAGTATATCGCCGCAACTGCTTGTTTGTATAGGTAAGCGTTGTAGCGCTAGCGTTTAACTAAAATTGCCGTTTTTGTAAATTGGTTAAACATTGTTAAATCAAGGGCAGCTACTGCCGAATCCTATTCGATTTGCATGAATTTACCTGCCTGAATCCATGCAAACGCGCCGCTCCCAGTGAAAACGCCCGCAGGCAGCGGGCGTTCACATACACTGTTGGTTACTTATTGCTCGTCGAGCGGCGCGAAAATCGCTTGCAGGTCTTCCTGCGTCAGTGCCATCTTTTGCGATTCCCCTTCGGCCAGGATCGACTGCGCCAGCTCCGACTTTTTCTGCTGCAGCTGCTGGATCTTTTCTTCCAGCGTGCCCTTGGCGATCAGCTTGTACACGAACACCGGCTTGTCCTGGCCGATACGCCAGGCGCGGTCGGTAGCTTGCGCCTCGGCCGCCGGGTTCCACCACGGGTCGTAGTGGATGACCGTGTCGGCCGCGGTCAGGTTCAGGCCAACGCCACCCGCCTTCAGGCTGATCAGGAAGATCGGCACTGCGCCTTGCTGGAAGGCAGCCACCTGGGCCGAACGGTCGCGCGTTTCGCCAGTCAGGATGGCGTAGCGGATGCCACGTGCCGCTAGCTCTTCCTCGATCAGGCCGAGCATGCTGGTGAACTGCGAGAACACCAGGATCTTGCGGCCTTCTTCCAGCAAGTCGTCGACCATCTGCATCAGGTCGGTCAGCTTGGCGGACACGGCGGCCGTGTTCTTCTTCGACGGCATGGCTTTCACCAGGCGCGGGTCGCAGCAGACCTGGCGCAGCTTCAGCAACGCCTCCAGGATCACGATCTGGCTGCGCGCCACGCCCTTGCGGTCGATTTCCTCGCGCACCTTCTTGTCCATCGCCAGGCGCACGGTTTCGTACAGGTCACGTTGCGGGCCGGACAGTTCGATGCGGCGCACGACTTCGGTCTTTTCCGGCAATTCCTTGGCCACATTGTCCTTGGTACGGCGCAGCAGGAAAGGACGGATGCGGCGGTTCAGCAGCATGCGCCGCACCGGGTCGTCCTGGCGTTCGATCGGATGGCGGAACTGGGTATTGAAGGTCTTTTCCTCGCCCAGCAGGCCTGGCAGCAGGAAGTGGAACTGCGACCACAATTCGCCCAGGTGATTTTCCAGCGGCGTGCCGGTCAGGCACAGGCGGTGGCGGGCATTCAGCGACCCGGCTGTTTGCGCCGCCTTCGAGCGCGTGTTCTTGATGTAGTGCGATTCGTCGAGGATCACCAGGTGGTACTCGTGCTCGCGCAGCTTTTCCTCGTCGCGCGGCAGCAGGGCGTAGGTGGTCAGCACGATGTCGGCCTGCTCGATCTGGTCGAACATGTCCATGCGCTCTTTACCTTGCAGCAGCAGCACCTTCAGGCTGGGAGCGAAGCGCGCGGCTTCTTCCTGCCAGTTGGTCATCAGGCTGGTCGGCGCGATCACCAGGGCCGGACGGGTCAGGCGGCCGGCTTCCTTTTCGGTCAGGATGTGGGCCAGGGTCTGCACCGTTTTACCGAGGCCCATGTCGTCGGCCAGGATGCCGGCCAGGTCGTATTCGCGCAGGAACTGCATCCACGACAAGCCGTCGAGCTGGTAGTCGCGCAGCGTGGCTTGCAGGCCGGCCGGGGCGGCGACCTTTTTCACGGCGCCGAACTGGCTGAGTTTACGGCCGGTTTCGCGCAATTGCTCGCCGCCGAACCAGCGCATCTCCACGCTGCGCGCCAGTTCTTCCAGGCGGCTGGCGTCGAGCGTCGACAGGCGGACCTTACCCTTGATCTTGTCGTTGAAATACAGCTCGCCAAGCGTGGACAGGATCGGTTTGACGCGGTTCCAGGGCAGGGCGACGCGCACGCCTTCAGGCAGGGTGGCCAGCATCTGGTCCTGCTCGCCATGGGCGGCCAGCACGGCCGGATCAAAGTCCATCGGCGCGTTGCGGATCAGTTGCACCAGCACCGGCAGCAGCGGCACGCGCTGCCGGTTGACCACGATGCCCAGCTCGAGTTCGAACCAGGCTTTGCCCGCTTCCTCGGGCTCGTCGATCTCGGCATACCAGTCTTCCACCGCGACCACGTCGTAGCGGTATTTATTGGACTTTTGCAGGTGCCAGCCGGCATCCGACAGGGCGTCGAGGTCGGCTTCGGCAAAGCGCAGCCAGTGCGCCTGGCTATCGAGCTGCAGGGCGCCGGCCACGCCCGACAAAGGGGTGGTGGCGGGTTTACGGAAGCCGAGTTCGCTCAGTTTATCCAGGGCCGCCGCTTCGGCGTCGGCATTGCGCTCGATGATTTCGGTGACGTCGCCGATCTGGCGCACCACGCGCTGGGCCGGGTCGAAGGAAACGCGCTGGCCGTCGTAGTCGAACGAGAGCACGGCAAAATCCTGCCAGCGCTGGGTGCCGGTGTCGGCCAGGGCCACGGCATCGAGCAGCAGGAAGGGTTGCGGCGCGACGTCGGTGCGCAGGCGCTGGGTCAGCGGCTGCGGCAGCGGCATCAGTTCGTGCAAGCCATGGGCCAGCAGCAATTGCGAAACGCGTTTCTTGTCGTTGCCGGTGAGGATAGGCGCCTGGGCCACCAGGGCTTGCAGCTCAGCCAGCGAAATATCCACACCACCACGGTTCAGGGCCAAAGGACCGCAAGACAAATTGTCGATGTACCACGGCGGATCGGTCGGCAGCATGTAGTCGATCAAATCCGCTCCGGGATGGGTGGCGCCGTTGGCCGGTTCCACCGACCAGCCCAACTTGGCCGCCCGGCCTTCGTCGCGCCAGGCCAGGTTCGCTTGCCGGGTCGCACCGGCTTGCAGCGGATACACCAGGCCGTTCGACATGTCTTGCCAGGAATTAGCCCACAGCAGTTTGCCCTGTTTCAGCAGCATGTCGAGCAGGATGGCGCCGACCTTGCCCTTGGGCTCGGTGGCGCTGGTGCTCTGCGACGCGCCGCTGCGCATGGCGATGAAGAAGCGCACCAGGTCTTCGTCTTCACCTTCCAGGTAGGCCGGTGGCGCGGACAGCAGGGAGAACACTTCGTTCACCGGGCTGGCGGCCGCGACATCGCCGTTCGGACGCAGGCGCGCCTTGCACAGGCAGACAGCCACGTGGCGGCCGCCGCTGGTCGGGGCCATGACGTAGACAAACTTGTACTGGACGGCCTTGGGATCGGCGAGCTCGACGGTCAACTTCGGTTGCGGATGGGCGGCTGCCTCGACCCTTTGCAGCCAGGTTGTCACGGGTGCCGGCAAGGCGGGCGCGCGTGCCGGCGTCGCACGCGGCGCGGGGGCATCGCTTGCGTGTTCGCGTGGGTAATCAACTGTGTGCATGGGTCTCTGGGTGGTGTGTGAAAAAGAACAACAAACGACATTATCTCTCATACGGACCGTTCAGTTTTGTTCGGAATCGCACGTAGTCGGGAAATCTTTACAGGATGAAATTTTAAGAATCTTTATTCCAACACAAACAGCTGGGGTCAGGTCTGACATTCGGACACGAGCTCTGCCGTAAACTTCCATTTTGCGTGATTTTTCAGCCTTGCTCCCATGGCAGACTCGCACTAAGGATGAGGCCGTGTCTAAATGTCAGACCTGACCCCGGCTGTGGACTTAGGTATCATTCCCGCTTGACCCACGGATTCCTGCACCATGCTGCCCTCCATCGAACAACGCCTCGCCATTGAACTTGCCGCCAAGCCGGCCCAGGTTGCCGCCGCCATCGCCCTCCTCGACGAGGGCGCCACCGTCCCCTTCATCGCGCGCTACCGCAAGGAAGCCACCGGCGGCCTCGACGATATCCAGCTGCGCCTGCTGGAAGAACGCCTGCGCTACCTGCGCGAGCTGGAAGACCGCCGTGCGGCGATCATCGAATCGATCACCGAACAGAACAAGATGACGCCCGCGCTGCTGGAAGCGATCGCGCTGGCCGAGGACAAGACCCGCCTCGAAGACCTGTACCTGCCGTATAAACAGAAGCGCCGCACCAAGGCGCAGATTGCGGTCGAAGCGGGCCTGGCGCCTCTCGCCGATTCATTGCTGGCCGACCCGTCGCTGAACCCGGAAGAAGTCGCCGCCCAATACCTGCGCGACGCCTTTACCAATGCCGACGGCGTGAACAACCCGGGCGTGGCCGACACCAAGGCCGCACTGGACGGCGCACGCCAGATCCTGATGGAGCGCTTTGCCGAAGACGCGACCCTGGTGCAATCGCTGCGCGAATACGTGCAGGAGCACGGCGTGGTCGATTCCAAGGTGGTCGACGGCAAGCAGGACGAAGGCGAGAAGTTCGCGGATTACTTCGATTACTCCGAGCCGCTGGCGAACGTGCCTTCGCACCGCGCGCTGGCCCTGATGCGCGGGCGCCGCGAAGGCATCCTCGACGTCACCCTGCGCCTGGACACCGAGGCCGAGAAGCCGAAATGGGATGCGCCGCACAACCCGTGCGAAAGCCGCATCGCCGCGCGCTTCGGCATCAAGGGGCAGGGACGTCCGGCCGACAAGTGGCTGCTCGACACCGCGCGCTGGACCTGGCGCGTAAAAAGCTTCATGTACATCGAGACCGAACTGATGGGCGCCCTGCGCGAGAAGGCCGAGCAGGATGCGATCGGCGTCTTCGCGCGCAACCTGAAGGCGCTGCTGCTGGCCGCGCCCGCCGGCCAGCGCGCCACCATGGGCCTGGACCCGGGCCTGCGCACCGGCGTCAAGGTGGCCGTGGTCGACGCCACCGGCAAGGTGGTCGACACCGCCACCATCTACCCGCACCAGCCGCGCAACGACTGGGACGGTGCGCTGCACGTGCTGGGCCAGCTGGCGGCCAGGCACAACGTCTCGCTGGTCTCGATCGGCAATGGCACCGCCTCGCGCGAGACCGACAAGCTGGCGCAGGACCTGATCAAACAACGCCCCGAGCTGAAGCTGACCAAGATCGTGGTCTCGGAAGCCGGCGCCTCGGTGTATTCGGCCTCGGAATTCGCTTCGCGCGAACTGCCGGACCTGGACGTATCGATCCGCGGCGCGGTGTCGATCGCGCGCCGTTTGCAAGACCCGCTGGCCGAACTGGTGAAGATCGATCCGAAGTCGATCGGCGTCGGCCAGTACCAGCACGACGTGTCGCAGACCCAGCTGGCGCGCTCGCTCGACGCCGTGGTCGAGGATTGCGTGAACGCGGTTGGCGTGGACGTGAACACGGCCTCGGCGCCGCTGCTGGCGCGGGTGTCGGGGCTGACGTCGAGTGTGGCGCAGAGCATCGTCAGCTACCGCGACATGCAGGGCGCGTTTGCCTCGCGCGCGGCGCTCAAAAAGGTGCCGCGGCTGGGCGAGAAGACTTTCGAGCAGGCGGCCGGCTTCCTGCGCGTGATGGGCGGCGATAATCCGCTGGATGCGTCGGCGGTGCACCCGGAATCGTATCCGGTGGTGCAGAAGATTTTGGGCGAGGTGGGGCGCGAGATGAAGGCGGTGATCGGCGACGCGGCCCTGATCAAGAGCCTGAACCCGGCCAGGTATGCGGATGAAAAATTCGGCGTGCCGACCGTGACCGACATCCTGAAGGAACTGGAAAAGCCGGGGCGCGACCCGCGTCCGGAATTCACCACCGCCACCTTCAAGGAAGGCGTGGAAGAGATTTCCGACCTGCGTCCGGACATGATCCTGGAAGGCGTGGTCACCAACGTGGCGGCGTTCGGCGCATTCGTCGATATCGGCGTGCACCAGGATGGCCTGGTGCACATCTCGGCACTGTCGAACACGTTTGTGAAGGACCCGCACACGGTGGTCAAGGCGGGGCAGGTTGTCAAGGTGAAGGTGCTGGAAGTCGATCCCAAGCGCAAGCGCATCGCGCTGACCATGCGCCTGTCGGACAGCGCACCGGTAGCGGGTGCGCAGCCGCAGCAGCGTGGCGACCGCGACGACCGCAAGCGCATGACCCAGCACCAGAATCAGAGCGGGCGCCAGGAACGCGCCGCGCCGCCGGCCGGCAACAATGCGATGGCGGCCGCGTTTGCCAAGCTGAAGAAGTAAGCGATGCCGACCTGCGCGCCTGCCGATCCGGATTGCAGGGAGGCGCGTGCGCTGATCGCGGAACTCGATGCGGCGCTGGCCGCCATCTGCGGCGACAGCGGCGCGAAGTCGTTCGATGCGAACGATGTGCGCGGGCCGAGGTCGGTGTTCTTGCTGGCGCGTGATGCGGCCGGCGTAGTGGCCGGCTGCGGCGCGCTGCGACCGCTCGAGGGCGATGTGGCGGAGGTGAAGCGGATGTATGCGCGGCCCGGGAGCGGGGCGGGTGTGCAGCTGCTGGGCGAGCTGGAACGGCGGGCTTTACAGTTTGGCTACCGCGCGATCTGGCTCGAGACACGGCGCGTGAATGTGCGGGCGGTCGCGTTCTACGACAAGCACGGCTACCGGGTTATCCCGAACTACGGCAAGTATGTCGGGCGTGACGATGCCATCTGCCTCGGGAAGGTGCTGGCGGCCGGAGATGGTTTTTTGTAGGGTGGGCTCTCGAGCCCACGCGGTACGACGGTTGATGGTCGAAACTGCGCCGCAGGAATGCGAAAGGTGAGACCGCGTGGGCTCGAGAGCCCACCCTACGAACTTATCGTGGCGCCGGCCCCATCACCCAAAAAACTGCGCCAGCTCCGGCACGCGCTTCACCATCACCCCAACGAAGTACAGCGCCAGGCAGCCCATGCCGATATAGTTCATGCGCCGCCGCGTCATGGCCGGCACGCCGGTCTTCCTGATGTGCAAGGCGTCGCGCAGCAGCACCGCGGCATAGATCGCCAATGCCAGCCCGGTCAGGAACACGCCCAGCCCGTCGCCGCGCACGCCGCTGACGAGGTCGAATACACCAATAAAGCCGAGCACCACGGCCAGCACGAAATTGAAGCCCGCCGAAGGCCCGGCGGAGGGACGTTGTTGTTGCATGGGCATGAAGAAGAAAGTGAAATCCGGCCGATGATACCCGAAGCTGTCGCGGCATCGGAACAGCCGCCGCCAAACCCGCCCCGGCCTGCACCGCGACAGTGGAATTCTTATAGAATGTCGCCATCTCACCCATTTCTTTCCGAAGGCAGAATCAACATGAGCGACGTACAAAGCTGGATCAAAGACACCGTGACCAACACCCCGGTCGTGCTGTTCATGAAGGGCACCGCGCAGTTCCCGCAATGCGGCTTCTCGGGCCGCGCCATCCAGATCCTGAAAGCCTGCGGCGTCGATAACATCGCCACCGTCAACGTGCTGGAAGATCCGGAAGTCCGCCAGGGCATCAAGGACTTCTCGAACTGGCCGACCGTGCCGCAGCTGTACGTGAACGGCGAGTTCATCGGCGGCACCGACATCATGAACGAGATGTACGATTCCGGCGAACTGCAGGCAATGTTCAAGAAGTAATGACTGCACGACCGCGAAGGATCATCGTCGGCATCACCGGCGCGACCGGCGCGGTCTACGGCGTGCGCCTGCTCGGGCGCCTGGGCAGCCTGCCGGGCGTCGAGACCCACCTGGTGCTGTCCGACGCCGCCGTGCTGACCCTGCACCAGGAAGTCGGCCTGCAGCGGCGCGAGGTCGAGTCCCTGGCCCATGTGGTGCACAAGAGCCGCGAAATCGGCGCAACGATCGCCAGCGGTTCATTCCAGACCGACGGCATGGTGATCGCTCCCTGTTCGATGAAAACGCTGGCTGCCGTGGCCCATGGCCTGGCGGACAACCTGGTCGCGCGTGCGGCCGACGTGGTCCTGAAGGAACGCCGGCGTTTGATCCTGATGGTGCGCGAAACGCCGCTCAACCTGGCGCACCTGCGCAATATGACGGCCGTGACCGAAATGGGCGGCATCGTGTTTCCGCCCTTGCCCAGCTTTTACCACCGGCCGGCGAGCATCGAGGAGATGGTCGACCACACCCTGGACCGGGTGCTCGACCTGCTCGGCATCGAGAACCCGCAGGCTGCACGGTGGCCCGGCATGCGCGGCGCCGACGGCGACGCACAGGTCCGGGCAAGCAAGGACAGCGCTTAGCGCTTGGTACCGTAGCCGCTGTCTCCGGCTTTCTTCAATTCCCTTGCTTCCTCCAGCATCCTGCGCTGGGCGATGCGCTTGCGCATCACCTCGGCGTGGCGGGCCGCGCTCATTGGCGGCGCCGTCATCAGTTCCTTCAGCTGGGCAGTGTTCACATAATTGCTTTTCATGGGCGGGCACGATCCTCGGCTGTGACGAGTTCGATTATGCGCCAGTGGAAGCGGTTTGTACTGCCTGATTTGGAAGAAAATTTGTAAGCGGGAAACCTCAAGCGAGGAAGGACCAGGCTTACTTGGCTGCCGGTTGATGGTTGACGCGCACCAGCATGCGGATGAATTCGCGTGCCAGCTGGCGGTGGTGCTCGTCCAGGCGTTGCAGGTCGGCGATCAGCTTGACGTCGGCCGATTCGAAGCGCGCGGCATTGCCGGTCTCGACCGCTTCGCCCGGGCTCTCGGAGCCGCCGAAGCGCAGCCAGTCGGCAGGCACACCCAGCCATTGCGCAATCATGCGCAGCTTTTCTTGCGTCGGGATAGCTTCGCCGACCAGCCACTTGCGTGCGGCGTGGACGGTGATGGGTCGCCCCTCGAAGCGAATGTTAAATTCACGTGCCAGTCGAGTCGGGCTGTCTGGTGAGTAGTGGGCGTTCTTCAGCGCCTGTTGGAGACGCTCGCTAAAGCTCTCCCGTTCATTCGTGGAATTCATGATGGCACTATTTCATGCTGGACTATAAATGTCAGTCTCTTGTCCTTACAGACCAGTTGTGACAGTTTACGAACAGATAAGTAACAAAGAAGTGTGAAGTGAGAATGTGAGATTTTGTGACATCATGCCACAAAATTTCCGCAAAGAATCGACATATTCACCGTGAATAACATTCGTGCAAATGTTTTGTCGCGTGAATGCCACGCACGTCTAGTCAATTGACGTCGAATTAGCCGGGCGGACTGGGGAAGCCCGCAAGAATCCGGCTCAGGCCGCTCAGATCAGTCGAAAACGAATGATGCCGTCGGCGCCAGTTACACGCTCCAACATACCATCATTCCAGAGTTTATGCAGGTGCGCGAGTGCTTCACCGAGTGCAAAGCTGAGCTGATGGGCATCGAGTTGGCGCCGGAACATGATCGGCACGATATCGACTGCGCTGCGGGCTTGCTTGCAGGCTTCAAGCACCTCATCCAGACGCTCTACATGGTGCTGGCGCAGCTGCGCAATGCGGGTGTGTAGACCGCGGAAAGGCTTGCCGTGCGAAGGCAGCACCAGCACGTCGTCGGGCAGGCCGGCGAACTTGTCGAGCGAGTCGAGGTACTGCTGCAGCGGGTTGCCTTCCGGCTCGATCGCGAACACCGACACGTTGGTCGAAATGCGCGGCAAGACCATGTCGCCCGAGACCAGCACGTTCAGGTCCGGCGCGTACAGCGAGGCGTGTTCCGGCGAGTGGCCGAAGCCGGTGATCACGCGCCATGCTGTATTGCCAATTGTGACATCCTGGCCATCCTGCAGGCGCGTGTAGGCCTCCGGCACGCTTGGCACCAGCGAGGGGTAGTAATTGCGGCGGCTGCGCATTTGTTCCAGCATCGCCTGGTCGGCCAGGCCATGGCGCTCGAAGTGGGGAATCGCCGACGGGCCGTCGACGCCGGGCAGGGCGGCCGCCATCATGCGCGCAAAACCGTACTCGCCGGCGGTCAGCCAGAACGGTGCGTCGAAACGTTCGCACAGCCAGCCCGACAGGCCCACGTGGTCGGGGTGGCAGTGGGTGGCGATCACGCGCACGATCGGCTGCCCCTCCAATGGCCCCGCCAGCACCTGCTCCCAGGCGGCGCGGGTGGCGTCGGTGGCCACGCCGCAGTCGACCACGCTCCAGCCCTGGCGGCCTTCGCGCTCGTCCCTCAATACCCACAGATTGATGTGGTCGAGGGCGAATGGCAGCGGCATGCGCAGCCAGCCGATGCCGGGCGCCACCTCGCGCACCGTACCAAGGGCGGGCAGTTCGTCGGCAAAGGGACAGGTCAACTGGGCTTCGAGCGGATTCATGGTCAGCAATCTTTCATATCTATGCAGGACGGGCGCGCTACAATGGGTGACGTTAACGTAAACGGCAAGGCCGGAGTCCGATTCTAGCCGTTTCCCCCAGCTCTTACCTGCACCCGCTTTTCATGGCCATCACCTACACCATCGCCGAACTGGCGCGCGAATTCGACATCACCGCGCGCGCGATCCGTTTCTACGAAGACCAGGGCCTGCTCAGCCCGAAACGCGAAGGCGTGGGCGGACGCAACCGCGTGTACACCCCGCGCGAGCGCACGCGCCTGAAACTGACCCTGCGCGGCAAGCGCCTGGGCCTGACGCTGTCGGAGATCAAGAGTATCGTCGACATGTACGAGTCGCCGAAGGATACGGCGGCGCAAATCAACCGCTTCCTTGGCGTACTGGGGCACCAGCGCGAGACGCTGGAACAGCAGCGTGCCGATATCGAGATGGCGCTTGAAGAAATATCCGCGCACGAGGAGGAATGCCGGCGCTTGCTGGGCGAAGAAAACGTGCCCGGCTCCGTCGCGAAAGAGCTGCACAGCGCCAGCGACGCGGCCTGAACCAACGCGCCTGATAGGGGCGCAACGGCGTCCGCTGCTTGACGTTTACGTTAACGTCACACGCGAGTATGATGCCGAGAGCTTAATCACACCGTTCACCGAGAGGACGACATGCTGCATCTTCCAGGCTTGACCTTTGACCACGGCGAAGACATCGCCGCGCTGCGCGAAGCAGTGCAACAATTTGCGGCAGCGGAAATCGCACCGCGCGCGGCCGAGATCGACCGCACCGACCAGTTCCCGATGGACCTGTGGAAGAAGATGGGCGAGCTCGGCCTGCTGGGCATCACCGTGAGCGAGGAATACGGCGGCGCCAACATGGGCTACCTGGCCCACATCGTGGCGATGGAAGAAATCTCGCGCGCCTCGGCCTCGGTCGGCCTGTCCTACGGCGCGCACTCGAACCTGTGCGTCAACCAGATCAAGCGCAACGGCACCGAAGAACAAAAGCAGAAATACCTGCCGAAGCTGATCTCGGGCGAGCACGTGGGCGCACTGGCGATGTCCGAGCCGAACGCCGGCTCCGACGTGGTGAGCATGAAGCTGCGCGCCGAGCTGAAGGGCGACCGCTACGTCCTGAACGGCACCAAGATGTGGATCACCAACGGACCCGACGCCGACACCCTGGTGGTCTACGCCAAGACCGACCTCGAAGCCGGCCCGCGCGGCATGACCGCCTTCCTGATCGAAAAAGGTTTCAAAGGCTTCTCGATCGCGCAAAAGCTCGACAAGCTGGGCATGCGCGGCTCGCACACCGGCGAACTGGTGTTCGAAGACTGCGAAGTGCCGGTCGAGAACGTGCTGGGCGGCCTGGGCAAGGGCGTGAACGTGCTGATGTCGGGCCTGGACTTCGAGCGCACCGTGCTGTCGGGCGGTCCGCTGGGCATCATGTCGGCCTGCATGGACGTGGTCGTGCCTTATATTCACGAGCGCAAGCAGTTCGGCCAGGCGATTGGCGAATTCCAGCTCATGCAGGGCAAGATCGCGGACATGTATTCGACCATGATGGCTTGCCGCGCCTATGTGTACGCGGTTGGCCAGGCCTGCGACCGCGCCGCCAACCCGGCCGCCGTGCGCGCCCTGCGCAAGGACGCCGCCGGCGCGATTTTGTACAGCGCCGAAAAGGCCACCTGGATGGCGGGCGAAGCGATCCAGACCCTGGGCGGCAACGGCTATATCAACGAGTATCCGGTCGGTCGTCTCTGGCGCGATGCGAAGCTCTACGAAATCGGCGCGGGTACCAGCGAGATCCGCCGCATGCTGATCGGGCGTGAGTTGTTTGGCGAGACGGCGTAATTTGCAGCACCGTTGGCCGTGACCGTACGGTGGGCACTCCGTGCCCACGCGGAAAGCGACGCTATGTTGGCTGCGTTTGGATGTTGCGGCCTGCTCTGGCACACGGTGTCTAGAAGCATGCCACGCGGCTCTCATCAAGGCCAACATGACGCGCCTTTCCGCGTGGGCACTTCGGTTTAGAGGCCCCCGGCCTCTAAACCCCCACCGTACGGTTGCCGCCGCAGGCCATCTTGCTGCCAACACCGCCACATTGCATTGCAATAAAATACCTGCTCAACCGACCCACGCGCGAGACGAACGATGACCCAGGTAACGTTCCCACGACTGCTGTCTTCGCAGATCGCATTCGACATCGCGCGCACCATCCTGGACGGCTTCGACAAGCATTACCGCCTGTTCCGCGCAGCCAGCCAGGGGGCGCGCCGGCTGTTCGAGCAGGCCGACTGGCCCGCTGCCCAGCAGGCCGCGCGCGAACGCATCGACTTCTACGACCAGCGCGTGCAGGAAGCCGTGCAGGCACTGGAACACACCTACCCACCTGCCGACCTCACCGACCATGTCTGGCGCGAGGTCAAGCTGCACTACATCGGCCTGCTCTCGGACCACAAGCAGCCGGAACTGGCCGAGACCTTCTTCAACTCGGTCAGCTGCCAGATCCTGCACCGGCGCTATTACCACAACGATTACATCTTCGTGCGCCCCGTGATCTCGACCGAGTACATCGAAACCGAAGAATTGCTGCCGACCTACCGCGTGTACTACCCCGCCGCGGACGGCCTGCGCTTTGCCCTGAAACGCATCGTCGGCAACTTCCAGCTGGAACGCCCGTTCGCCGCGCTCGACCGCGATACCGGCCTGGTCGAAGCGCGCATGATCAGGGACTTCGGCCTCGACCAGCCCGAACCGAACCTGCAGTTGCACGTGCTCTCGAGCCCGTTCTTCCGCAACAAGGGCGCCTACCTCGTCGGCCGCGCCATCAACGGCGCGCGCGAGTACCCGTTCGTGATCCCGGTCCTGCACGACCAGCACGGCGAACTGGTGCTCGACACGGTCATCACCGACCCCGACGGGGTTGCCCTGCTGTTCTCGTTCACACGCGCCTACTTCCTGGTCGACATGGAAGTGCCCTCGGCCACCGTGCAGTTCCTGCGCAGCCTGATGCCGCGCAAACCGCGCAGCGAAATTTATACCGTACTGGGCCTGCAAAAGCAGGGCAAGACCCTGTTCTACCGTGACTACCTGCAGCACCTGAAGCACAGCTCGGATCGGTTCCGCAGCGCCCCCGGCATCCGCGGCCTGGTGATGCTGGTGTTCGAGCTGCCATCCTTTCCCTACGTGTTCAAGGTGATCAAGGACTGGTATCCGCCGCCGAAAGACACCACGCGCGCCCAGGTGAAGGAAAAATACCTGCTGGTGAAGCACCACGACCGCGTCGGACGCATGGCCGACACGCTGGAATACTCGGACGTCGCCTTTCCCCTGCAGCGCTTCAGCGAAGAACTGCTGGCCGAGCTGCAGCAGCACTGCCCCTCGCTGGTGGAAATCGAGGGCGAGCGCCTCATCGTCAAGCACCTGTACATCGAGCGCCGCATGGTGCCGCTGAACATGTTCCTGACCGATGCCCAGGCCGCCGGCGACGAGGCGCTGCTGGCACACGGCGTGCTCGAATACGGGAACGCCATCCGCGACCTGGTGGCGGCGAACATCTTCCCCGGCGACATGCTGTACAAGAATTTCGGCGTCACGCGCCAGGGCCGGGTCGTGTTCTACGACTACGACGAAATCGAGTACCTCACCGATTGCCAGTTCCGCGACATCCCACAGGCGCGCAACGAGGAAGACGAGATGTCCGCCGAGCCCTGGTACCCGATCGGCAAGCACGACGTGTTCCCCGAACAATTTGGCCGTTTCCTGCTTGGAAACGCGGCCATCCGCCACCATTTCATGCAGCATCACGCGGACCTGCTCACGCGCGCCTGGTGGCAGGCGCACAAGGACCGCATCCTCGGAGGCGAAGTGGAAGACGTCTTCCCTTATCCGCAGCACATCCGCTTCCACCAGACCACCACCCCATTGGCGCAACCCGCAATCCGCCGGGCGCCATCCTCTTTGGAGACCTTAGAAAATGAATGATCCAGTCGTTATCGTTGGCGCCGCCCGTACCCCGATGGGTGGCTTCCAGGGCGATTTTTCCTCGAAGTCGGCGAGCGACCTCGGCGCGGTGGCGATCCAGGCGGCAGTCGAGCGCGCCGGCGTCGATCCGCAAAGCGTCGAACACGTTTACTTCGGCAACTGCCTGATGGCAGGCCAGGGCCAGGCGCCCGCACGCCAGGCGCTCATTAAAGCCGGCCTGCCGCTATCGACCGGCGCCGTGACCCTGTCGAAGATGTGCGGCTCGGCCATGCAGGCCGCGATCTTTGCCCACGACCAGCTGGTGGCCGGTAGCGCCGACATCGTGGTGGCCGGCGGCATGGAGTCGATGACCAACGCGCCTTACCTGATTCCGAAGGCACGCGGCGGCTACCGCATCGGCCACGCGCCGATGTTCGACCATATGATGCTCGACGGTCTGGAGGACGCCTACTCGCGCAACGAAAAGACCGGCGAAGGCCGCTCGATGGGCACCTTTGCCGAGGAATGCGTCGCCACTTACCAGTTCACCCGCGAAGACCAGGACAACTTCGCCATCACCTCCGTGAAGCGTGCGCAGGCTGCCAACAACGATGGTTCGTTTGCCTGGGAAATCGCCCCGGTCACGCTGGCCACCCGCACCGGCGAGCTGATCGTGGAAAAGGATGAAGGCCCGCTGAAGGCCAAGATCGACAAGATCCCGTCGCTCAAGCCAGCGTTCAAGAAGGAAGGCACCGTGACCGCCGCGTCGTCGTCGTCGATCAACGACGGCGCTGCGGCGCTGGTGATGATGCGCGAATCGAAGGCCAAGGAACTGGGCCTGACCCCGATCGCGCGCGTGATCGGCCACGCCACCCACGCCCAGGAACCGAATTTGTTCACCACCGCCCCGATCGGCGCGATGAACAAGCTGTTCAAGAAGACCGGCTGGATGGCGGGCGACGTCGACCTGTTCGAGATCAACGAAGCCTTTGCCGCCGTGCCGATGGCCGCCATGCGCGACCTCGACATCCCGCACGAGAAGGTCAACATCCACGGCGGCGCCTGCGCCCTGGGCCACCCGATCGGCGCCTCGGGCGCGCGCATTATCGTCACCCTGCTGGGCGCGCTGAAGAAGACCGGCGGCAAGCGCGGCGTGGCGTCGCTGTGCATTGGTGGTGGTGAAGCCACGGCGATGGCGATCGAGATGGTGTGATGTCGATAGCCGGAGAACGGTGAGGATGCCGGTCTCCGGTTACGATAGGTGTTTGCAAACGTTGTACCGCGTGGGCACTCGTGTCCACGCGGCCGTACCTCAACAAACCGCAACACAACACGGAGGAACACCATGCCAACCGCTTTGATCCTCGGCGCCTCGCGCGGCATCGGCCACGAACTCGCACGCCAATACCGTGCGGATGGCTGGCGCGTGATCGCCACCGCCCGCAAGCAGCAAGACCTCGACGAGCTGGCGCAACTCGGCGCCGAACCGCACCAACTCGACGTCACCGACCCTGAAGCCATCGCCGGCCTGGGCTGGAAACTCGACGACGAAAAGATCGATACCGCCTGGCTGGTCGCCGGCCTGTACGGCCCGCGCCACGACGGTTTCCCGACCCAGCAAGACTTCGACGCCGTGATGCACACCAACGTGCTGGCCGCGATGCGCCTGCTGCCGATCGTCGCCCCATTGGTCGCCAACACGCGCGGCAAGCTCGGCGTGCTGTCCTCGCGCATGGGCTCGATCGGCTCGCGCACCGATACGGGCGGCTCGCTCTACCGCGCCAGCAAGGCCGCGCTGAACTCCGTCCTCACCGACACCGCACTCACTTATGGCCCGCAAGGCGCCACCTGCATCGCCTTCCACCCCGGCTGGGTCCAGACCGACATGGGCGGCGAGAGTGCGGCGATCACGGTCGAGCACAGCGTGCGCGATCTGCGCGCGACCCTGGCGAATGCCAAGCCGGAGGCCAACGGCAGCTTCCTGAACCACGACGGCGACACTATCCCCTGGTAAGCCGCCCACGATAAAAAACAACCACGAGACACCATGATCCTGACCGAAGAACACCAGATGATCCGCGACGCCCTGCGCAGCTACGCGCAGGAGCGCCTGGCCCCGCAGGCCGCCCGCTGGGACAAGGAACACTACTTCCCGAAAGCCGAACTGAAGGAACTGGCCCAGTTGGGCGCATTCGGCGTGGCCGTGCCCGAGGAATACGGCGGCGCGGGCCTCGACTACGTGTCGCTGGCGCTGGTGCTGGAAGAGATCGCGGCCGGCGACGGCGGCACCTCGACCATCATCTCGGTCAACAACTGCCCGGTGTGCAGCATCGCCATGATGTATGCCAGCGAAGAACAGAAGCAGCAGTGGCTGCGTCCGCTGGCGCAAGGCGAGATGCTGGGCGCCTTTGCCCTGACCGAGCCGCACACCGGCAGCGACGCCGCCGCCCTGCGCACCACGGCGGTCCGTGACGGCGACGACTACGTCATCAACGGTACCAAGCAGTTCATCACCAGCGGCAAACATGGCGACGTGGCCATCGTCATGGCTGTGACGGACAAGGCCGCCGGCAAGAAGGGCATCAGCGCCTTCTGGGTGCCGACCAACACCCCCGGCTACATCGTCGCCGGCCTGGAACACAAGATGGGCCAGCACTCGTCGGACACGGCGCAGATCGTGTTCGAGAACTGCCGCATCCCGGCCGCGAACCTGATCGGCGCAGAAGGCATGGGCTACAAGATCGCGCTGTCGGGCCTGGAGGGCGGACGCATCGGCATCGCTTCGCAATCGGTGGGCATGGCGCGTGCCGCCTTCGAGGCCGCGCTGGCGTATGCAAAGGAACGCACCAGCTTCGGCAAGGCGATTTTCGAGCATCAGTCGGTGCAGTTCAAATTGTCGGAAATGGCGATGAAGATCGAGGCGGCGCGCCAGCTGATCCTGCATGCGGCTTCGATGAAGGATGCCGGTTTGCCCTGCCTGAAGGAAGCGGCGATGGCCAAGCTGTTCGCCTCCGAGATGGCCGAACGCGTGGTGTCGGATGCGATGCAGGTCTTTGGCGGCTACGGCTACGTGGCCGATTTCCCGATCGAACGCATCTACCGCGACGTGCGCGTCTGCCAGATCTACGAAGGCACGAGCGATATCCAGAAAATCCTGATCGCGCGCGCACTGTGATGGCGGCGCCGGCGATCATCCCGCTCGTGCAGCAGGACTTGCCGGCGCTGTTCGTCTACCTCGACGATCACCTGGGCGACAACGGCCGCAACGGCACGCCGCTGTTCCAGCCGCTGCCGCGCGCCGCTTCCTTTTTCCCGATCGACAAGCGCGCCGGCTTTGTGCTCGGCCTGGGCAGCGCGCTGGACGCGCCCGGCTGGCGGCGCGGCTGGATCGCGGTCGACGCGGGCGGCGCCATCTGCGGCCACATCGACCTGCGTGCGCGGCCGGAGCGTACGGCGGCGCACCGCTGCCTGCTGGGCATGGGCGTGCACCGCGATTGGCGCGCGCAAGGGCTGGGGGCGCGGCTGCTCGACACGGCGCTGGCCTGGGCCGATGCGCAGGGGCTGGCCTGGGTCGATCTTGAAGTCTTGTCGAACAATTTGCCGGCGCGCCGGCTGTATGAGCGCAGCGGCTTTGTGCAGACCGGCGAGATAGCGGACTTGTTTCGTATCGACGGCGAGCAGCATGGCTACGTATTCATGACCCATAGCCTTTGATTTCCGTAGGGTGGACTCGTAATGGAGGCCACTGGCCTCCATTACTCCACGCTGTACGACACACGCATTTCGATATGTATTACATAGAGCGGTTTGCACAAGTACGACCGCGTGGACTCGGGAGTCCACCCTACAAAATCAAACCGTAGCTACGTATTCATAAGCCTTGCCCTTCGGCAGCGAAAAACCATCTTTCTTCGTTCAATGTCGACGAAATGTTCCCTATCTAACAAACATCGTTCTTCGACTCTGCCAAGGTAGCTGAAGCTGCACAGCCCGCCCAGGTGGCGGCTGCATGTAAATCCAGGCGGCGCCAATCTTCGGCGCCATCACGCACACTTTACCGATGGAGAGACGTATGACGACGACGGCAAACGAACACCTGAACGACTGGCTGCGCGATGCTCACGCGATGGAACAGCAAGCGGACAAGATGCTGAACGCGCAAGCGGAACGCCTGGAGCACTATCCGGAACTGCGTGCGCGTATCGTCCAGCACATCGAGGAAACCCGCTGGCAGCAAAGTCAGCTCGACGAGATCATGACCCGCCGCGGCATCAGCAACTCGGTGCTGAAGGACCTGGGCGGCAAGCTGGCCGCCTTTGGCCAGGCAGTCGGCGGCATGACCACCAGCGACGAAGTGGTGAAGGGCGCGATGGCCGGCTACGTCTTCGAGAACCTGGAGATCGCCAGCTACACCTCGCTGATCGGCGCCGCCAAGGCCGTTGGCGACACCGCCACCGCCGCCGCCTGCGAACAGATCCTGGCCCAGGAAAAGGCCATGGCCGCCTGGCTGCTGGAACACCTGCCGCAAGTCACGCAAGCCTTCCTGGTGCGCTCGGAAACGCCGGGCGCCGAAGCCAAGGTATAAGCAAACAGGCAGCGGTCTAACTTAGCTGACCGCCGCCTCCAGCAAGGTCACCGTCTGCCGCTCGGCGTCGAGGGTGGCCTCCACTCCCATGGGGATCGTGAACTGGTTGCGGATGTGGCCGATCGAGTAGCCGGTCACGGCCGGGATCGACAGCGGCTGCAGATGCATGTCGAAGGTCTGGTCCAGCGTCAGCGACACGTCCTCGTGCTCGGGGCCGCAATCCTCGCAGATGCCGATCATCACGGCCGCCGCCTTCCTGAAGCCGACTGCGAGGTCGAGCTGGGTCATCCAGCGGTCGATGCGGTACGGCGCTTCGTTGACTTCTTCCAGGAACAGGATGGCGTCGCGGAAGTCGGCCGCATACGGCGTGCCGGCCAGCGCCGCCACCAGGCTCAGATTTCCGCCGATCAGCGGCCCGATCGCGCTGCCGCCATGCACGGTGCGCATGCCGAAGTGCGGCTGCAACACGGCGCGGCGGCTGTTTTCCAGCGCCATCGGAATCGTGTAGCGCGGCTGCGGGTTGCCCAGCACGGCCAGCATGTGCTCGCGCGCATAGTCCGACAGCGTCGACGAAGCCACCGGGCCGTGGAAGGTCACCAGCCCGGTCTCCTTCAGGATCGCCAGGTGCAGGGCGGTGATGTCGGAGTAGCCGAGCAGGATCTTCGGATGCCTGCGGATCAGGCCATAGTCGAGTTCTTTCAGCAGCGAGATGCAGCCCGAGCCGCCGCGGATCGGCCACAGCATCGTCACTTCCGGGTCGGCGAACATGGCGTGCAGGTCCGACAGGCGCTGTTCCACGGTACCGGCATAGTTGCCGTTTATTTCGCGCAAGTACCGTCCCTCGCGCACCTTCAGGCCCAGGCTTTCGATGTTGGCGCGCGCCTTGGCAATCGACTTTTCGCCCGTATAGCCGCCCGGCGCGATCAGGCCGACGGTGTCGCCACGGCGCAGGCGCGGCGGTTTGATCAGAGGTTTCATGGAAGGACGTGGGCTGCGTGTGCATGGCCTGGCTGCCTCGCTGGAGACGGGGAGGAGCGCGGCGGCGGCGAGCCAGGCGGCAAAGGCGCGCCGGCTGATTGTCATGCTGGACATGCGTTCGGTTTCAATGAAAAACGGCCCGCGCCGTGGAGGCGCGGGCCTCCTTCGGCTGCGGGCCGCAAACGAAGCGACAAATCAGAAGAACTTGTACTTCATCGACAGCGAGAACGAACGGCCACGCGGGCTGGCCACGCGCGGATCCCAGCCGGCGCCCACGACTTCGTCGACGTTGTGCGCGGTGAACGGCGGGTCGCGGTCGAACAGATTCTGGATGCCGAAGGTGATCGAGGCGTTCTGGATGCCGGTGTACTTGGTCGACAGGCCCCAGGTGGTATAGCTCGACACGGTCGGGTCGAAGCCCGGCGGCGGCGCGCCGATGCCCTTGTTCGGCACCTGGTCGTTGTAGCCGCTGGCGAAGTTGTTGCTCAGCGTGCCGCTCCAGTCGCCACGGGCGACGGTGAAGGTGGCGTTGTGCTTCCAGCGCAGGTACAAATCACGCGTGTAGAAATTGCCCACGTATTCCTTGTAGGCCTGGCCGGCCAGTTCGGCGAACTGGAAGTGCTGGGTCCAGGTACCGTCCAGGCCTGCGCTCCACTTGAAGTCGCCAAACTTGCCGTCGCCGCGCAGGCCGAGGTCGGCGCCGCGGGTCTTCACGCCGCCGGCATTGATCCAGCCGGCCTGCACGTACTCGATGGTGCCCGGATTGCCGTCGTTGTTGCGGATCACGTTGGCCGAAAGGCCGGGCTGGTTGGCCAGGATGATCTGCGGCGTGCGGTTCAGGATCTTGTCCTGGGTGTTGATCATCCAGTAATCCACCGAGGCCGAGAAGCCCTTGAACGGCTCGACCACCACGCCCAGCGTGCCCTGCTTCGAGGTTTCCGGCTTCAGGTTCGAGTTGCCGCCGCTCTTGTAGTCGAGGCGGGCAATCGCGCAGTAGGCCGGGTCGCCCGGGTTCAGCGGGCAGCCGATCGGGTCGATCACGCCGTTCGGCAGTTCCTGGTCGAGCGAGGCCGAATACAGCTGGGTAAAGCTCGGCGCCAGGAAGCCCTTGTTCGCCGAACCGCGCAGCAGCAGCCAGTTGGCCGGCTGGTAGCGGAAGGCGACCTTCGGATTGGTGGTGGCGCCGATCACGCTGTAGTGGTCGCGGCGCACGGCCAGCTGCACTTCCAGGTCCTTGATCACCGGCACGATCAGCTCGGCGTACACGGCCTTGATGTCGCGCTCGGCCGCCTTCAGGGCGGCATTGCCCGGCGCCTGCCAGACGACCGTCGCGTCGGCGTCCTGGCCGTAGGCATAGCCCTCGCGGCGCAGGTCGAAGCCGACCGCGGCGGCCAGCGGACCGGCCGGCAGGTCCCAGATCTCGCCCGATACCGAGCCATCGAGCTGGGTCAGCGTGGTGCGGCCGTGCTGCAGATCGCCGCGGAACTTGGTCGATTCGATCAGCGCCATCGCTTCCGGCGTCTGGCTCTGGCCCGGCTGCAGCCACGGGTTGATCTTGCCGGTGCCCAGCGCCTGGTACATCGGCGTGGTGTAGGCGTAGCCGTCGGTCAGCGTGGTCTGGGTCTTGCTGATGGCGCGCGACAGGCCCACTTTGTAGTCGTACTTGCCGAAGCTGCCTTCCAGGCCCACCAGCAGGCGCGCGCCCTCGGTGGTGTTGTCCATCGTGCGGTTGCCGAAGTCGGTGGCGCGCCACTTGTAGATGATCGGCAGATTGCGGTTGTAGCTGGAAATGTAGGGCGACAGGTCCTGGTAATAGGCGCCGCCGACCGGGTAGGCGCTACCCGTGGCCAGCGAGGTCGAGATCTGCATCGGCGTCAGGATCGAGGTCACTTCCGAGCGCGAGGCCAGGCCTTCGGCGAACAGGCGGTGGCCCGGCGCGATCTGGAAGACGCCGCGCAGCAGGGCATTGGCGCGCTCGACCGGCGGCGCCATGACGTAGTCGGCGCCGTAGTCGTAGGCGCAGGAATAGCGGCTGCGGGTCACCGGGGTGACGTCGGGCCAGAGCTGGCTCTGGTACTGCGACATCCAGGGAATCGAATCGCACTTGCCTTGCAGGCTCAGCAAACTGGCCTGCAGGTAGCGCGTGGCGTCGCCCGGCATCTGGAAGTTGGCGCCCAGGGCGGTGCCGGCGCCGCTCAGCTGGTTCGCGAACGGGGTGCCGGTGGTGTCCGGCGACAGGCCGCGCGCGGGCTGGAAGCCGTTGGCGAAGTCGCGCTGGTGCGAGTGCAGCATGTTGTTCTTGTCGACCGTCAGCGAAGCCATGACGTTGTAGCGGTCGTTGTCCAGGTCGCCCGTGCCGGCCAGGATCGAGGCGCGGCGGGTCAGGCCGCCGCCGGCTTCGGTGGCGTTCACGTTGGCGCTGGCCTCGAGGCCCTGGTAATCCGTCTTCAGGATGAAGTTGACCACGCCGCCGACGGCGTCGGTGCCGTAGATGGCCGAGGCGCCGTCCTTCAGGATCTCGACGCGCGCGATGGCTGCCAGCGGGATCGAGTTCAAATCGACCGCCTTGCCGCTGCCGCCGTGGGTGGCGATGCGGCGGCCATTGAGCAGCACCAGGGTGCTGTTCGGGCCCAGGCCGCGCAGCGAGGCAAACGAGGCGCCGCCGCTGACGCGGTCGGCATCGGCGCCGAACACGTTGTTACCCGAGGTCATGTTGTCGGCGCCGGTACCGTTGGCGGAAATGGTGCGCACCAGCTCTTCGGTCGTGTTGATGCCCTGTTTTTCGATGTCGTCGAAGGTGATCACCTGCACCGGCAGCGCGCCTTCCTTGGCGATACGCTTGATGCTGGAACCGGTGATCTCGACGCGTGCCATCGGCGGCGTTTGCACCTGCTGTGCGACCGCCGGGCTGACGACGCCGATCAGGGCAATCAGATGGGCCAGTTTTTTTACTTTCACGCGTCTCTCCTGAGGTGTGGACGATGCGGGCCGAGCGGCCGATCGCTGCTTTTTCCGTCGTCCTGTCCAGGCACTGCGCGTCCGCAGCGGCTTGGCAAGACGTTATGTTTGATTTGAGGGTAAGCCTGATTATTTGGCACGAGCCAATGAAATAAGCGCCGGGAAGTATAACTTCCAGGAATGTTTATAGTTGGAAAATGAGTAAGTGCTAGGGGCGCTTGCTTGAGGAGCGTGCTCTTTGCGCAACATCGACGTCCAGGTAGCGCCAGTTGGTGAATTCGACAGGGTGGCGCTTGTAGTTTTTTAGCCACGGCTGGCGGATATCCGCCGACAGCACATGGGTCAGCGGCACCCAGGGGTTGTAGGCGTGGATCAGCTGGTTCATCTCGAAGTACAGTTTTTGGCGCGCCGGACCGTCGCTCAAGGCGCGTGCTTGTTCGTAGCGTTCGTTGTAGGCCGGCAGGTTGAAGCGCGCATAGTTGGCGCGGCCGGCGTTCGGGCCGTAGAGCAGCTGGTAGAAATTGTCGCCGTCGGGGAAGTCGGCGATCCAGTTACTTTCGAACATGGTCACCTTGCCCAGGCGCGAGGCCTTGATGATCTCGGTTTTCTTGTCCGATTTGAACACCACGCGCAGGCCGATGGCGTTCAGGCATTTTCTCCATAGCTCGTCGCGCAGGCGGCCGCCGACCGTGGCTTCGCTGTGCATGGTGAGCGTCAGCGGCTTGCCATCGGGTGCTTTTCTGAACCCTTCTTCATCGCGCTGGCCATAACCGTGGCGGTCGAGCAGGGCGTTGGCCAGGGACGGGTCGTAGGGTACTGGGCTGCGGTAATGGGGGTCGTAGCCGAGCACGTTCGGCGGCAGCGGCGACTCGGCCTTGATCGCAAAACCTTTTTTCAGCAGGGCGATGTCTTCGGCGCTGTTGTAGGCCAGCGAGATGGCGCGGCGCAGGGCGATCCGGTCCTTGCTGTAGCCACCCAGCACCGGGTCGTTCATGTTCATCCACATGTAATAGGTCTGCAGCACCGGGAAGCGCGACAGCTGCATGCCGCGCGCCTGCAATTCCGGTTTCAGCGCGCCGTTGCGGATCACCATGTCGGTCATCGATTCGGGCACCTGCTCGAGGTAATCGTATTCGCCGTTCAGGAAGCCGAGCATGCGGCCCTGGAATTCCTCGGCGATCTTGATTTCCACGCGGTCGACGCGCGGCAGGCGCTTGCCTTCCAGTTCTTTGGCGATGGTTTGTGCTTCGGCGTCGCTGCCGGGGGTGGCGTGGAACACGGCGGTCGAATACGGGTTGGCTTGCAGGACGATGCGGTCGCTGCGTTTCCACTCCTTGACCAGGAAGGGGCCGGTGCCGACCGGGTGGTTGCCGGCCTGGCCGGGATAGGCCTCGATCACCTCGCGCGCCACCACGCCGGAGGCGGGCGTGGCCATGTAGAACAGGAAGTTGTTGTCGGGTTCCTTCAGGCGGATGCGCAGGGTGTGGCGGTCGAGGGCTTGCAGGCCGCTGACCGACGTGTCGATACTAAAATGCTTCTTGAGCGCTTCGTCGCCTTCGATCTTGCCGTCGAACATGTACGACCATGGGGATTTCAGGGTCGGGTCGTACAGGCGCTTGATGCTGTAAACGTAATCTTGCGCGGACATTTCGCGCTTGGTGCCCTTGAAGGCGGGGTCGTCGGTGAAGCGGATGCCGGGGCGCAGGCGGAAGGTGTAGGTGCGGCCGTCCTGGCTGACTTCGGGCATCTGCGTGGTCGTGTTGGGGCGCAGTTTTACCGGACGCGCCAGGTAGTCGTAGCGCAGCAGGGGGTCGAAGATGTTTTCCAACAAGGACAAGGTCGCGATGTCGGACGCGGCGGCGGGGTCGAGGCCGGTTTCGCTGGTGGAGAGGAACATGCGCAGGACTTTTTCCGGGGCTGCGCTTGATGGCGCCGTTGGGGCCTGGGCCGCAGCAGGGAAAGCAAAGACGCCGGATGCGAACAGCAGCGCGGGCAGGGCGGAGCGTAGTTTCATTTGTGCATGTCCTGGTTGAGCGTTCGTATCATAGGCGGGGTGGTTGATGGACGCAAACGGAGCCGATAAGGGCCGAGCGGCCGGTTGACCATCGGGGTCGGAAGCGCGACCGTACGGTGGGCACTCCGTGCCCACGCGGTTACGTGCGCGTCCTTGCACCTGCGCCGGTGATGATTCGCTCCGCGGCTCAACCACGGATACAGAGGGTAGCGGGACGCTTTTGGACACGTCGCCGAAAGGCGCGATGTTCGATAAAACGAGCGTCAACCATGATCATCGTTCCGCGTGGGCACGTCATTGATGCCCCCGGCATCAATGACCCCACCGTACGGGATGCAGCCCGATAACGCGACCACGACCATAAACGCGGCGTCCACCATAACTTTTGTGCATGGCGCCGCTGCATTCTTTCATCTTTGCAGCTTGCTGTGCGCCTATACTCTCAGCTGCACAATCGTGCACAACGATGCCGTGATCTCCTCCGCGGCGGTGAACGCGCGGCGGCCTGGCCCGCCCTTTCGGACTGAACATGGCATTAAATTACATCTGGACCGGTTTCTTCCTCGTTGGTTTCGTCGCAGCACTGGCACAGTGGCTGTTCCTCGGCGATACCGAAATCTTCAAGCGCATCGTCGACGGCACCTTTACCTCGGCCAAGATGGCGGTGATGGATATTGCCCTGCCGCTGGCCGGCGTCATGACCCTCTGGCTGGGCATCATGAACGTTGGCGAAAAAGCCGGCGCCATCAATGTGCTGGCCCGCTTCATTGCCCCCTTCTTTTCGCGCATCTTCCCGGAAGTACCAAAAGACCACCCGGCCAACGGCCACATGGTGATGAACTTCTCGGCCAACCTGCTCGGCCTGGACAACGCCGCCACGCCCTTCGGCCTGAAGGCCATGGAAAGCCTGCAGACCCTGAATCCGGACAAGGACACGGCCAGTAACGCCCAGATCATGTTCCTGGTGCTGCACACCTCGGGCCTGACCCTGATTCCGCTGGCCATCATGGCCCAGCGCGCCATCCTCGGCGCCGCGAATCCGGCCGACATCTTCATTCCCTGCCTGATCGCGACCTATGTCGCCACCATGGCCGGCATCATCGTGGTCGGCATCCGCCAGCGCATCAATTTGTTCGACCCGGTGCTGGGCGGCTGGATCGGCGGCATGACGCTGGCGATTGGCGCCATGATTTATTACTTCAGCAATTTCCTGAACAAGGAACAGATCCAGCTGGTGTCGACCGTCGCCGCCAACCTGATCCTGTTCTCGATCATCGTCATCTTCATGGTCGGCGCGCTGCGCAAGCGGGTGAACGTCTACGAGGCCTTCATCGAAGGCGCGAAGGGCGGCATCCAGACCTCGATCACCATCATTCCCTACCTGGTCGGCATGCTGGTCGCGATTGGCGTGGTCCGCAACGCCGGCATCCTCGACTTCGTGGTGCGCGGTTTCGAGTGGGTCTTCGTGCAACTGGGCGTGAACACCGAGTTCATTCCGGCGCTGCCGACCGCGCTCATGAAACCGCTGTCGGGCAGCGGCTCGCGCGCGCTGATGATCGACACCATGACCACCTACGGCCCGGATTCCTTCGTCGGGCGCCTGGCCTGCATCTTCCAGGGCTCGGCCGATACCACCTTCTACATCGTGGCCCTGTACTTCGGCTCGGTAGGCATCCGCAAGACGCGCTACGCGATTTCCTGCGGCCTGCTGGCCGACCTGGCCGGCGTGATCGCCGCCATCTTCGTCGCCTATCTCTTCTTCGGTTAAGGATGCCCATGTTCCGTCGCCCCGCTCTCGCCATTGCCGTCCTGGCTTGCCTGTCTGCTTGTGCGCAGGTGGAGCGGGCGCCTGCTACGCCGTCGTCATCCCCTGCCGTGCCGCAGGCCTCCGCCGTTGTGCCGCAGGCGACTGCCGCGCAATCCCAATCTTCGTCGGCCACGCCACAGGCATCCGCCGGCATCCCGCAGCTGGCCGGCGCGATCCTGCCGGCGGGTAGCCTGCCCCAGCCGGTGACGGCCTTGCTGGCGGCGAACGGCATCGCACCCGCCAACCTGAGCGTGCTGGTGCTGCGCGGCGACCAGACCATACTGGCGCACGGCGCCGGCCGCCCCATGCAGCCGGCCTCGACCATGAAACTGGTGACGACGCTGGTGAGCCTGGAGCAGCTGGGCCCGGTATTCCGCGGCCGTACCGAGCTGCTCAGTAATGGCGAGGTGAAGAACGGCGTGCTGCAGGGCGACCTGGTGCTGCGCGGCGGGGCCGACGCCGACTTGTCGGGCGAGGTGCTGGACACCATGCTGCGCGCGCTGCAACTGTCCGGCGTCCAGCGCATCGCGGGCAACCTGGTGCTGGACCGCAGCCTGTTCAATCCGGCGCGCCAGGACCGCGGCGTGCCGCCCTTCGACGAGTCGCCGGAAGCCTATTACAACGTGATTCCCGACGCGCTGCTGGTCAACAAGAACATGCTGCAGATCGACATGCGCTCGACCGGCAAGAGCCTGAAACTGGCGATGCAGCCGGAACTCGACGGCGTGCGCGTGGTGTCGGAAATGACCCTGATCGACGCCAATTGCGCGCGCTGGGAAGATGGCTGGAAATTGCCGGAAGCGGTAAAGGGCGCCGATGGCCGCATCAAGCTGGTGCTGCGCGGGACTTTCCCGAAGAACTGCGTCCAGACCAACAGCATCAACGTGGTCGACCGCGACGATTACCTCGACGGCCTGTTCCGCATGAAGTGGAAACAGCTCGGCGGCACGCTCGATGGCAAGACGTTCGAGGGCATCGCGCCGCCCGATGCGCGCCTGCTGGCCCTGCACACCGCGCGTGCCCTGCCGGAAGTCGTGCGCGATACGAATAAACCTTCGGACAATGCGCTGGCCCGTACCCTGTTCCTGAGCCTGGGCGCGCTGGAAGCCGACCCGGTGCTGGGCAGCCGTCCGCTGCCGCCCGTGCCGGGGCAGAGCACCTATACCCGCGCTGATCAGGTGGTGCGCAACTGGATGCGCGCGCGCGGCATCGACGACAGCGGCTTCGTGATCGAGAACGGCTCGGGCCTGTCGCGCATCGAGCGCATCAGCCCGCTGCAAATGGGCGGCCTGCTCCAGGCCGGGCTGCGCAGCAACTGGGCGCCGGAATTCCAGGCCAGCATGCCGATCGTCGCCGTCGACGGCACCATGCGCCGCCGACTGCACGGCAGCCCGGCGGCTGGCCGCGCGCGCCTGAAGACGGGGACGCTGCGCAACGTGGTGGCGGTGGCCGGCTACGTGCCGGATGCCAGTGGCGTGCAGAACGTGGTGGTGGCGATGGTGAACGACGAGCGCGCGGGCGAAGGACGCGGCCGGGCCGTGGTCGATGCGCTGGTGGACTGGGTGGCGCGCTCGGGCACGCCGGCGCCGGCCGTGGGGTCGCCAGTCCTGCCGCAATAACCGCTAGCTGCACCCGGTATCGCCGGGCGATACGTTTCCGTCAGCAAGACAATACTCCGCAGGCCCCGGTTGGCCTGCGGCCGCGATTTCGCGATGATGGCTGCACCTGATCAAAGGAGCATCTCATGAAACGTGTTGTGGTCACCTCCCTGCTCGCATCTCTCCTCAGTTTCTCCTGCGCCACGGCGTCGGCGGCCGGCCAGTCCGCGCCGTCGCAGGCCAGCGCCAATTTGTCCGGCGTGGCCGTGTTCGGTTCCGTGCTCACCGTGGCGGCAGCCGGCAGCGTGGTGGTCGCCAGCGTCAAGACGATCGGCGATGGCCTGGAAATCGTGGTCGAAAGCCTGGCCGATGGCAGCCGCGCGACGCTGCGCCTGTCCGGTGCGGTGGCAGGCGGCCTGTCGGTGGCGGCCGGCACCGCAGTGGAAGTGGTGACGGCTTCCACCGGCCACGTGCTGGTCCTGTCGGGCAAGGCGATTGCCTTCATCCCGAACGAAGTGGGCAAGGCCCTGCTGCACCATGCACGGGTGAGCTGAGATGTTTCCGCGAACCGAACTACGCGGCCGGGCTGACATGCGCCGGCGCCTGCATGCAGCCTTCCTGAAACGGCTGGCCTCGCTGACCTCGCTGTCTGCACTGGTCCTGCTGGCCTGCGCCCTGCCTGCCCAGGCCGGCCAGGCCTGCGCCGACAAACCGCTCACGCCGACCGAGGTCGTGATGTCGATGGACCTGGCCCAGCGCACCGTGCAGGCGCTCGACGCCAGCGGCGCGAAGGTGGCGCTGGTGTCGCGCGCCGGCCAGGACCTGAGCCGCTATCGCCTGCGCTACTCGCACATGGGCGTGGCCGTGCGCGACCATCCGGCCGGGCGCTGGACCGTCGTGCACGAGCTGAACGAGTGCGGCACGGCGGCCTCGCACCTCTACAACGAGGGCATGGGCAATTTCTTCCTTACCGACCTGTACCGCCACGAAGCCCAGCTCGTAATCCCCGGCCCGGCCGCGCAGGAGCGCATCGCGCAACTGTTCGCCACGCGCACGCCGCAGCGCATGCATGAAGGGCACTACAACATGCTGGCCTACGTGTACGCGACCAAGTACCAGAACTCGAACCAGTGGGTGCTCGAATCCCTGGCCGCCGCCATGGCGCCACCGGGGCAGGTGGAAACCCGCGGCGAGGCCCAGGCCTGGATGCGTTCGCTGCGCTTCCAGCCGCTGACGGTGGAAGTACCGGCGGCCACACGCCTGGGCGGACGCATGTTCCGCGCCAACGTCGCCTTCGACGACCACCCATTCGATCGCCGCATGGCCGGCCAGATCGATACCGTGACCACCGATTCGGTCGTGCGTTTCGTGCGCATGACCGATCCGGAGGCGAAGACCATGGTGGTTGATTAAGCCTGGACCGAGCCGAGTACGGGTGAAAGATTATTTCATCGGCGCTCCTCTGGTGAAATAATATTTCAGGCATTGGAAGCATCGAGGCATCGAAGCGTCAAGGCATCAAGGTTTCGAGGTCTGGCTGCTGCGCGGCGCCACGCCGGATGGATCGAGCCAGGGCGCACCCGCCACCTCGGGCCTGGCTTCCACCAGCGCCACCTGGGCATTCGTGGTTTCGCGGATCGTGCGCACGATGTCGAGCATGGTCTTTTCGGCGTACTTGTCGGGCGTGCCGAGCACGTAGCCGGTGGCGCGCCGCGGCCATTCGAGCCAGCCGCCTTCTTTCTTGGTGAAGGCGGCGTACAGGTCGAGGTGGTAGCCGCCCTTGTAGGGGAAAAGGCAGGCGACGATGTTCATGTCCTGGCTGCCGCGCACGTCGGGCGTGGCCCTGGCGGTCCAGCTGGCGCCTTCGCAGCTGGGGCCGCGCGCGGGGATCGTGCCCGGCGGTGCGCCGGCGGGATCGGCCAGCTTGAAGCGGCCGGGCTGGTCCTGCACCTCGGCGCTGTCCGGCACCGGCGTGGCCACGGTGGCGTTGCTAATGTTGCGGCTGATGCCTTCGCTGGCGGCGCGCGCGACCATGGTCCCGGCTGCGTCGGTCTTGATGTCGAAGACGCGGATGTATTCGACCGCCGTGTCGCGCGAGGCGAACATGTTGCTGCCGCCGGTGCTGCCGCCCGTGCTGCAGCCTGCGAGCGCGGCGGCCATGGTCACGGTGGCGGCCATCATCGAAGCTTTCATGACTTACCTCTCTTGTCCGTTGGAGATGGAATCGTTTGCGCGGAAGAAGCGGCCTCGAGTGTCAAGCGGGGGCGTCACATCTTCCGTCGGTATGGAACGATTGTCCGGGGCGGATGAAGGGGAAGGATGAGAAAGCTCAAGTGTGCGCGTGCGTGCCGCGGTGGCAGGCACCGCATATTTGTGCTTGCGATGCAATCGGTGGGTTCGAGAACCCACCCTACAACGGCGGGTTTCGTAGGCTGGGCACTCGTGCCCACGCTGACTCATCGCCTGATAGACGGCGAAGTTACATCACCCGCATGAACGTCGAGCGCACCAGGTCCCGGTCGCCGCAATCGAAATGCCACCATTCGGTGCGGATCCCAAGGAAACCAGCCCCGAACATGGCCGCGCGCAGCAGGCGGCGGTTCGCCACCTGCGCCTCGCTTAATTTACCCGCCGCGAGGAAGCCTTCTTCCAGCGCCGGATGCGACAAGTCCGTCATGTCGTCGAAGCCGGTGCCCATGTCGAGCTCGCGGCCTTGCGGGTCGAGCAGGGTGATGTCGAGCGCCATGCCGTACGAGTGGATCGAGCCGCGTGCCGGGTCGGCCAGGTACATCTGCAGGCCGGTGCCGGCCAGCGCGTCCCACAATTGCTGCTGCACGCGCTGCGGGCGCAGGGCGTCCAGCACCAGGGCCGTGTGGCCGGGGGCGTGCTCGGCCAGCCAGGCCACGGCCCGTTCCAGCGCGGCGGCGGCGTCGCGGTGCAGCCAGGCGCAGTCGTAGGGCGAATACAAGTCACGGCCGACGAAGTTGTTGGCGCTGGCGTAGCGCAGGTCGACCTCGATGCCCGCAATCGAGGACAGGTGACGGAACGCCGGACTGGCGGCGATGTCTTCGCTGGCAAGCGTCGCGCCGGGTACGGCAATGCTCATCGGCTTCCCCGCGCGAGACAGGCGCGCGCGGTGGCGGCGATGCAATTGGCCAGTTCGCGCGCGCCGTGCGACAGCGGGGCGTGGCTGGCCGAGAGCAGGTACATCTGCACCGGCATGGCCGGCGCCCACTGGCGGCGCTGCACCTTGTCGTTCGCCGCGGAGGCGGCCGTAAACGGGTCGACCACGGCGGTGCCGGCGCCGGCTTCGACCAGCGACCGCGCGATCTGGTAGGTCTGGACCACGGTGCGGAAGATCGGCTGCACGCCCTGGGCTTCGCAGGCGGCCACCACGATTTCGCCGAGCGGGTCGTTGTCGGCCAGGCCGATCAGTTCGCCGGTGAGGCCTTCGGCGCCGATCGGCTGGGCGCATTCGGCCTCGCTCCAGGTGCCGGCCGGGGCCATCACGGTCAGCATGCCTTGCGCGATGGGTTCGGCGACGATGCCGGGGTGGCGCGGGTCCTGCAGCGACAGCGCGAGATCGGCTTCGCCCAGGCGCAGGGCGTTCACGATTTCGCTGGTGTGGTAAGTCGCCAGTTCGCAGCGGGTCTCGCCGAAGTCGCGGCGCCACAGGGTCATGGCCTCGGGCAGCACGCTGATGGCGAGCGTGGGCGTGGACACCAGGCGCACGGTCTCGAGCGCGCGGCCCTTCAGGCTGGCGGCGAGGCGGCGGATGCCTTGCAGGTCGCGGTTCAGCTTTTCGGTTTCGGCGAACAGGCGGTGCGCTTCCGGCTTCGGATACAGCTTGCCGCGCACGCGCTCGAACAGCGGCATGCCCAGCTGCAGTTCGGCATGCTGCAGCACTTTTGTCACCGCCGGCTGGGAAATGTGGAGAACCTGGGCGGCACCGCTGATGGTGCCGACTTGCATGATGGCGTGGAAAACTTCGATGTGGCGCAGGCGCATTGCTTCAATCCTTCAGTGGGACGCCCGCGCCAGGCGCGGGTCGGTCGAAGGATACAGGTTAAAAGTGAGGACGGCGATCATTGTTGGGTCGCTGCAACTGGCTGTACTGGCTGTACTGGCTGCACAGGCTGAACCGGCTGCACCACCGGCGCCGGCGGCACGGCCTGCACTGGCGGCACACCCGGCACCGGAACCGGCGTCCCCGGCACGACAGGCGAGGTGGGCAACTGCGGCAACTGCGGCGCAGGCGGCACCGGCGGCAGCGGCGCGTTCGCCGGCGTGGTCAGCACCTCCAGCATGGCCGCGGTTTGCGCATCCGGTTCGCCGGCAATGTTCGCCGGGCGGTATTTCATCTGGAAGGCGCCGATCACGGTGCGGGTTTGCTGGTCGAACACGCCGGTCTGGGCCAGTGCGAAGCCGTGGGCCGCGAGTTTCTTCTGGAACCAGGCGGCGTCCGGCACCTGGATGTCGAACACCTGGCGTACGGCGGCTACACGGTTGGCATCCGGCCACACCACCAGGCCGGCCTGGGCCAGCTGGTGCCACGGGAACAATGGACCCGGGTCCTGCTTGCGCAATGGTGCGATGTCGCTGTGGCCGAGCACATTTTCCGGCGCGATCTTGTGGCGCGCGATGATGTCCTTGATGAGCGGCACCAGCACGTCGATCTGCGATTGCGGGAAGGGCGCGAACACGCGGCCCTGCGGGGTATCTTTCCAGCCGGCGTTCACGATCTCGATGCCGATCGAGCTGCTGTTCAGCTGGGTGTAACCCTTCCAGCTCGAGATGCCGGCGTGGTAGGCGGCGCGGGTCTCGTCGACCAGGCCATACACGGTCGGCTGCGGGTCGTCGGTGACGAGGTAGTGGGCGCTGACCTGTTGCTGGGTCAGGATCTTGATCGAGGCCGGCTTGTCGGACACGGTGTAATGCAGCACCAGGAAGCGCACGCGGCTGGCCTGGCCGGTGGCGCTCAGGCTTTTGTCGATGCGCGGGCCGGGGGTGGTACAACCGGCCAGCAGGGCAATCATGAAGGCAGCAAGGATTTTTTTCATTGGTATCTTGGATAGTGATGAGTCAGTAAGCGGAGTCAAGGGGCGGCGGCGGCCAAATGGATGGCTGCAAGACGGGCTGCGGCATGGTGGGCGCGCGTGGTGCTGTGCGTCAGGATAGTGCCGGGCGGCAGACTGGCGCGCATGCTTGCCGCGATCGCCGGATGCAGCGCTGCGGCGCGCCCGCCCAGCGCCACCGGACGCGGCCCGAAACGCGCGATCAGTGCCTGCGCCAGGCGCGCCAGTTCGCGGCCGGCGTTTTCCAGGATCTGCGCGGCGGCCGGGTCCTGTTCCGCGCTGGCGGCAACGGCCAGCGCCAGCTTGCCGACGGTGCCGCGGTCCTGGCCGTAGATGAACTGGCGCGACCAGGCCCAGTCCGCGCCGCCCACATGGTCGAACACCGCATGCGCCATCGGAGAACTTTCCCAGCGGCCCGGGCATTCGTCCTCGTTGCGCCAGATGTGGCGCAGGGCTTCGCGCGCGATCCAGAAGCCGCCGCCGCCATCGTCGAGCACCACGCCGCGTCCGCCGGCGCGGTGGAAGGCGCCATCGGCGTCGATGAAGGCGCCGATCGAGCCGGTGCCGGCATACACCAGGTAGCCTTCGCCGGGCGCGAAGCTGGCGCGGTAGGCGATGTCGATGTCGTTGCAGAGGGTGATGGCGCCGGGCGCAATGCCGAGCAGGCCGGCCAGCCATTGCTGGAGTTGTTCGCCGTCGCCGCCGAACCCGGTGAGGCCGGCGTGCACCTTGTCCGGGCGTGCAACGGCCAGCACCTTGCACGCGAGTTCGGTGAAGGTGGCGTGCACGGCCTGGCGGCCATCGTTGCTGGCCATTTGCAGGGCGGACAGGCCGCCGACCGTGCCTTCGGCCAGCAAGCTGCCGTCGGCCGTGGCCAAGGCCCAGCGTGTTTCGGTGCCGCCGGCATCGATACCGAGGCCGATAGAGGAAGAAATAGGCATGATTACTTGTCGTAGGGTGGGCTCTCGAGCCCACGCGGTTTCACCGTTTGATCAACGGCGCGGTATGCGAACGTTCGTTAACGCGTGGGCACGGGGCGCCCACCCTACGATTGCAAGCACTGGTTGAACGCGTGGACGGCAAGCCGCCTCCCGTGGCCCGGTCTACCCTACGAATTTACTTGCTCCACACCCGAATACGGTCGCTCTCGTTCCCGAGGCGATCCACGGCACTCACGAACACGGCATCCGCCGGTCCCAGCCGCCCATCGTCATTCAGCGTCCAGTCCACCTTCGAAGCCGGCACCACGTGGAATTTCCACTCGTTGCCATGCCGCTCCCACACCGTGTACAGCGCATTCGCCTTGCCCGCCGTGAACCTCAGGGCCATGCCGCGCGCCTGGCGCGTTGCCTTCACCGCCGGCAATCCCGGCTTCTCGCTGCCCAGCCACGGCGTGGCCGGCACCAGCGCCGGGCTTGCATACGACTGGGTGCGCAGCTGGTCGCCGATGCCCTTGCGGTTCTGCATCAGCGCAACCATGCTGAAGTGCACGTGCCCACCGGCCTGCGGACGCGAACGGGTCACGCTGATCTGGTCCAGGATCTCTTGCGGCTGGTAATCCTTGGTCGGCGCGCCGATGCGGCTGGTGAACAGGCCCGGCCAGATGTGGCGGCCCATCGTATTCTGGCCGATCCAGTAATCGAGCAGCACGTCATACGATTGCGCCTTCTGCGAGCGCGCCCAGTACAGCTGCGGCGTGAAGTAATCCAGCCAGCCTTTCTGCAGCCAGAGCTCGGCATCCGCATACAGCTTGTCGTACTGCGAGAAGCCGGCAATGCCTGGTGGACGGCGATCCGGACGGCCCAGGCCGAACGGGCTGATGCCGAAGCGCACCCAGCTCTTTTCGCGGTGGATGCCCTTGTACATGTCCTCGATCAGGTGGTCGACGTTCTGGCGGCGCCAGGATGCGCGGTCGAGCCTGCCGCCGCCGGCCAGGTAGCGGTCCCAGGCCGGGGTATCCGGGAAGTCGAGCTCGGCCTTGGTGGCAGGCTTGCCGTCCAGCGCCGCCTGGTTGCCGGCCACGGCCGGGGTCGCTTCGATCGGGTAGGGATAGAAGTAATCGTCGAGGTGCACGCCATCGATGTCGTAGCGGCGCACCACATCCAGGATCACGTCCAGGGTCTGCTTCGATGCCGACTCCTCGCCCGGGTCCATCCACATGAACTTGCCGTAGCGTTTGACGGCCGCCGGATTGCTGCGCGTGATGTGGTTGCTGGCTGCCGGCGAGCGGGCGCCGTCGTGGCGGGCGCGGTAAGGGTTGAACCAGGCGTGCAGCTCCAGGCCGCGCGCGTGCGCCTCGGTCACCCAGAACTTCAGCGGGTCGTACCAGGGCTGGGGCGCCTTGCCCTGCGCGCCGGTCAGGTATTCCGACCACGGCTCGATTTGCGAGGCATAGATGGCGTCGGCCGACGGGCGCACCTGCAGCACGATGGCGTTCATGTTCATCAGCTTGGCGCGGTCGAGGATGGCGACGGCCTCGGCCTGCTGCTGGGCCGCGTTCAGGTTCTGCCTGCTCGGCCAGTCGATATTCGCCACCGTCGACACCCAGGCGGCGCGGAATTCGCGCGGCGCAGCCGGCGGCGTATCGCTGCTGCCGATGATGCTGCCGTCCGGCAGGGTGGCGTGTTGGGTAGTCGGCGTCGAGCACGCGCCCAGGAAGCCGCCCATGGCCAATGCGCCGACCATGCCGGCCAGCGTCAACGCGCGTCGTTTCTTATCAGCTTGCACTACCAGTCCCCTTATTCTTTCCAGTGTTTCGAGTTCTATACTTTGACAAACCACTTCCGGCGCCACATGAGCCAGGCAACGGCGAACATGCAGGCATTGAACAGCAGTGCATGCAGCAGCGAGCTGTTCACCGCCCCGATCGGCAAGTCGCGCAGCGGCGCATACAGCATGCGGCCGAGCGACACCGTGGCGCCATCGGGCCCCATCAGCTTGATGAAGCCGAGCATCTTCGCTACCAGGCCGGACAAGGCGAAAATGAACAGCGCATTCATGCCGTAGATCTTGAACGGCCTGGCCCAGCGCGCCGCCGCCTCGCGCAGCGCGCGGTGGGGGTTGGCGTCGAGCAGCCAGAAGAAGGCGCAGAATAGTAACAAAGCCCAGCCCGTCATCAGGAAACAATAGGACGGTGTCCACAGGCTTTTGTTGATCGGCATGAGGATGGCGTCGAGCACCACGCCCAGCCAGACGAACAGCAGGCCGGCCAGCAGCATCCACACGATCTGCTCGGTGCGGTCCAGCTTCGAGAGCAGGAAGCGCCCCGCCAGCACGCCGAACAATTGGCTGCACAGGGCGGGCAGGGTGCTGAACAATCCCTCCGGGTCCCAGGTTTTGGATTGCACCCACATGTGGCCGTCCAGCAGCATGCGGTCGATATACGCGCCGAAGTCCTGGCCCGGCTCCAGCACGCCGGCGCCGATGCCGGGCACGGGATAGAACAGCATGGGCGCGCTGTACAAACTCAGCAGGACGGCGATGATGGCCAGCTGCATGCGCCAGCCGCAATACACCACGATGGGCGCGGCCAGCAGGGTGCACAAGGCGATCCGTTGCAGCACGCCGGGGATGCGCACGGTATCGAGGTCGAAATGCGGGATGAAATTCAGCAGGAAGCCGATCAGGAAGATCAGGCAGGCGCGTTTGGCGAGTTTCAGCAGCAGTTGCGGCTTGTCGGCCCCCAAGGCGGCCAGGCGCCCCAGCGACAGGGCCATGGCCAAGCCGCCGATGAACAGGAAGAAGGGAAAGATGGTGTCGGTGAAGGTCCAGCCGTGCCACCTGGCGTGTGCCAGCTGGGCGTACAGATGGCGCCAGTCGCCGGGATTGTTCACCAGCACCATGGCGGCGATGGTGAAGCCGCGGAAGGCGTCGAGCGAGTCGAGACGGCCGGGTGTCGCTCCACCTTGGCCGCTCATGGAGTCGACGCCTTCGCTATCACTTCTTGCCGAACTCCGGATCGATCTTCACCAGCGCCGCCATGATAAAGGCCGGGATCGTGGCCAGGCAGGTCCAGATGAAGAAGTTCTTATAACCCAGGAATTCCTGCAGCGCGCCACTCCACATGCCCGGCACCATCATGCCCAGCGCCATGAAGCCGGTGCAGATCGCATAGTGCGCCGTCTTGTGCTCGCCCTCGGCCACCATGATCATGTACAGCATCATGGCCGTGAAGCCAAAGCCATAGCCAAATTGCTCGACCGCGAGGAAAGCCGAAATCAGGTAGAAGTTCGAAGGCTGCGCCTGCGACAGGTACACGAACACCAGGTCGGGCAAGTGCACCGCGAACACCATCAGCCACAGGCAGCGCTTCAGGCCCAGGCGCGAGATCAAATAGCCGCCGGCCAATCCGCCGATGGTCAAGAAAATGATGCCGATGGTGCCGTAGGCGATGCCGTACTGGGCCGTGCTGAGGCCCAGGCCGCCCTGTTCGATCGGGTCCTTGAGAAAAGGCGCCACCAGTTTCAGCAGCTGCGACTCGCCCAGGCGGAAGGTCAAAATGAAACCGAGGATCAGCCAGATGTCGCGCTTGGCGAAGAAGGCGCCAAAGGTGCCGAAGAATTCGGCGAGCGGGTTGGTGCCGCGCGCCACGGCGTGGTCTTCCTTCGGACGTGGCAGCGCCAGCTGGTGCCAGGCGAAGGCCAGCGCAAAAAAGCCGGCCAGGATGAACAGCACGATAGCCCAGGCCTGGTGCGCGTCGCCCAGCGACACCGCCAGGTAGCCGGCCAGCACCACCAGCGGACCTTGCCCGGCCAGCGTCGCCAGGCGATAGAAGGTGCTGCGCACGCCAACAAACGCGGCCTGGTCCTTCTGGCGCAGGCCCAGCATGTAGAAGCCGTCGGCGGAAATGTCGTGGGTCGCGGAACTGAAGGCCATCAGCCACATCACGGCCAGGCTGACGCTGAAGAAGGCCGGCAGGTGCAGCACTGCACCCACTGCCACCAGCGAGGCGGCAATCACCAGTTGCAGGCATACCGTCCAGCCGCGCTTGGTGCCGAACATGTCGACCACGGGCGACCACAGCGGCTTGATGACCCAGGGCAGGTAGAGCAGGCTGGTATAGAAGGCGATGTCGGTGTTCGAGATCCCCATGTCCTTGTACATGATGACCGACAGGTACATCGCCACCACGTAGGGAATGGCCTGGGCAAAATACAGCGAGGGCACCCACAGCCACGGACTTTTCGCTTGCGAAGTGTGCATAAGGCTTTCGTGATCGGATGAAGAGAACCGCTGCGCCCGCCCTGGCCGGCCCTGAGGGCTTGCTTACCCGGCCAGGGCTTGCCGCACGCTGCCGCGCGCCGCTTCCAGGGAGGCGCGTGCTTCCTCGACACCAGTTTGTTTGGACAAGGCCACGATGGCGGTCTTGACATGGAAATCGCACTGTTCCAGCACGGCGCGCGCGGCCTCTTCATCGGCGCCGGTGGCGAACGAGGTCAGGCGGATGGCGCGGCGTACCAGCTTGGCGTTGGTAGCCTTCAAGTCTACCATCAGGTTCCCGTAAACCTTGTTCAAACGCACCATCAAGGCACTCGAAAAACTGTTCAGGGCAATCTTTTGCGAGGTGCCGGCTTTCAGGCGGGTGCTGCCGGAAATGATCTCGGCGCCGGTGTCGAGCGTGATGCCGATCTCGGCCTCCAGCGCAATCGGCGCGTCAAGATTGTTGGCAAAGCCGATCGTCAGCGCCCCGGCCGCACGCGCGGCGCGCAGCGCGCCCAGCACGTAGGGGGTGGCGCCGGAGGCGGCGATCAGCAGCACGACGTCGTTCGCCATCACCTCCACCGAGCGCAGGTCGGCCGCGCCCTGGACGATATCGTCCTCGGCGCCTTCGACCGCCATGAACATGGCGTCACTGCCGCCGGCCAGCAGGGCCACGGCGCGGCCATGCGGCCAGGAAAAGGTGGGATACAGTTCCACGCTGTCGAGCAGGCCCAGGCGGCCCGAGGTGCCGGCGCCCACATAGATCAGGCGTCCGCCCGCTTCCATGCGCGGCACGGCGGCGGTAACGGCGGCGGCCAGGCGCGGCGCGGCGGCGCGTACCGCGTTCACCGCGTTCAGCTGGTCATCGACCAGCGCGTTCACCAGCTCCGCGGTCGGATACTGGTCGAGCTGGGCATGGTCCAGGGCAGGCGTTTCGGTCTTCAGCATGGTCGCGGCCGTTTGGCAGGATTATCGATAAAACCAGTGTAATACCAATTACAGGCGGCTTCCCATGAAAGGAAAGGCCGTCATTATTCCGAAAAGTTATGCGGCCCTAGCTGAGCGCGCGCCGCAATTCGGCCACGAAATCGTAGTAATCGCTGCGGCAATACGAATGGGTCAGCTCGACGGCGACGCCCGATTCCAGGTAGCCGACGCGGGTGATGAACAGCACCGCCTGGCCTTCCGGCACGCCCAGGCGCTCGGCCAGCTCCTTCGGCGCATTCATGGCGCGGATGTGCTGCAAGGCGCGCACCGGCACCTGGCCGCCGCGCTCGAGGTGGGCATACAGCGAATGCGACACCTCCTGCGGCTGCGGCAGTACCGAGGCCGGGATCACGCTGGTCTCGTAGGCCATCACTACCTCGTCGGCCAGGCGCAGGCGCTCCAGGCGCGCGACGCGGGCGCCTGGCGACAGGCCGAGGGCCAGCTGCTCGTCGCCATCGGCGGCCACTACCTCGCGCTTGAGCCAGTGCGAGTTCGGTGTGTAGCCACGCTGCTGCAATTGCTCGGAAAAACTGGACAGGTTCGACAGCGGCTGCTCGATACGCGGCGCAATGTAGTTGCCCGAGCCGCGGCGGCGCACCACCAGGCCCTGCTCGACCAGCTGGTCGATGGCCTTGCGCGCGGTCACGCGCGAGACGTCGAGCGTTTCCGACAGGGTGCGCTCGGAAGGCAGGGCCTGGTCGGCCTGGTAGCGCCCCTCGCGCACATCCTGCATCAGCTTGCGCGCCAGCTGCATGTACAGGGGAGAATTGTCGTTCAGGTCGATCCTGAAGTCTGTAAAAGGCTGGTTCATGTGCCCAAGTGTAAGCCAGCGCCGCGCCCGCAGCGGCGAAATTTGTCGCGGTGTGCGCCAGCGCCATAGCGAAAACTTATGATGCAGTCACGGCATTTCATTGGCGAGCCGGGCAATCGCTGCCTATGCTCGGGCCACGACTCGGAAAGGACAGGCATGCACCAGGGCAGGCGAACGGTATTGGGATGGGCCTTGTTGAGCGCGCTCGAACCCGTGTGGGCGGCCGCGCCGGGCGGCAGCCCCTCGCATGCGGGATTGGACCGCGCACTGGCGGCGATTACCGCGGACCCGGCCTGCGCGCTGGCCAGCCTGTCGGTGCTGGCGATCCGCGACGGCAAAGTGGCATATGAAGGCGCCTTTGGCCGGCGCCGGATCGGTAACGGTGAGCCCGATCTGCCCGCCACCCCAGGCACCCTGTACCGCATCGCCTCGGTCTCGAAGCTGATGACCACGCTCGGCCTGATGCGCCTGGTGGAAGAAGGAAAATTCGACCTCGACGCCGACGTTTCCGGCTACCTCGGTTTCACGCTGCGCAATCCGCATTTCCCCGAGCGCGCCATCACCCTGCGCCACCTGCTGACCCACACCTCCTCGCTGCGCGACGAGGCCGGCTACTCCTTCCCGGCCGGCACCTCGCTGCGCAGTTTCCTGGTACCGGGGAGGCCCGCCACGTACGCCAGGGAAGCCGGTCCCGGCGACTGGTTCACCTACTGCAACCTCGGCTGGGGCCTGATCGGCACGCTGATGGAGCGCGCCACGGGCGAACGCTTCGATCGCCTGATGCGGCACCTGCTGCTCGATCCGCTGGGCCTGGACGCCGGCTATAACCCGGCCGAGCTGCCGCCGGCGGCGCTGGCGAACCTTGCCACCCTCTACCGCAAGCGCACGGTCGATACCGAAGTCTGGAATGCGGACGGGCCCTGGATCGCCCAGGCCGACGATGTGCGTCCACCGGCGCCGCCGCCCGGCCTCGACCGTTACGTCATTGGCGAGAACGCCACACCCTTCAGCCCGACCGGCGGCCTGCGCATCTCGGCGCGCGGCCTGGGCGTGGTCATGCGCATGCTGATGGACGGCGGCGTCCATGGAGGCAAACGCATCTTGGGGGCCGCGACCCTGGAGCGCATGTTCGCGCGCCAATGGACCGCGAACGGCAGCAACGGCGACACCCTGAACGGCTTCTTCAATGCCTGGGGCCTGGGCAATGCCCAGTTCCCCGACCAGCCGGGCATGCGCCTGGTGGACGGCAGTTTTGATGCCGTCGGCCACCTGGGCGACGCCTACGGCTTGCGCTCGGTATTCGCGTTCGACCGCAAGCGCCGCAATGGCCTGGTGGTGCTGGTGGGCGGCACGTCAAGCGACCCGGGTGCGCGCAAAGGACGCTACTCGGCCCTGGCCAGCTTCGAGGAAAGCATTCTTACGAGCATGTTTCGGCACGTCATCGCCACCTGAGACAGGGATCCGCATGCGCCTTGCATGGAATACATGACTGCCGGTTATGGCGTGGCTTGTCACTTTCATTGGCTTGCAACCGGGCCGAGCGCCTAAGCTCTTCCCTTATGTCAGCAAATAAAAGTGGGTCGGGATGCAACAAGTAATTGTCATCGGCGGCGGTGTCGTCGGCCTGACCTCGGCCTGGTGGCTGCTCGAGGCCGGCTACAAGGTGACCCTGGTCGAGCGCGCGTCCGACGTGGCGAGCGGCGCCAGCCATGGCAATGGCGGCCAGCTGAGCTACCGCTACGTCTCGCCGCTGGCCGACGCCGGCGTGCCGCTGAAAGCCGTCCAGTGGCTGTTCCAGGAACACGGCCCGCTGCGCTTCAGGCCCGAACTCGACCTGCGCCAGTGGACCTGGCTGGCCAGCTTCCTCGGCCAGTGCACGGCCGCCGCGAACCGGCGCACCACCGCCAAGCTGCTGGAACTGGGCGAATTGTCGCGCGCCGGCATGCAGCAGCTCGGCGCCATCATTTCTCCCGACGAATTCGACTGGCGCGACGCCGGCAAGCTGGTGGTCTACCGCTCCTCGAAGATCTTCGAGCAGGCCGCCGGCAAGGCCACCGCCGGCGACATCTGGACCGGCGCCGAATGCGCCGCGCGCGAACCGGCGCTGGCGGCGGCGCGCAGCCTGCTGGCCGGCGGCATCTATAACGCCGGCGAAGCGGTGGCCGACTGCTACGCCTTTTGCGTGGCCCTGGCCGAACGCGTGCGCGCGCATCCACGCTTCGGCGGCTTCGTCCACGCCGAGGTGCGGGGCCTGGCGGTGGCCGGCGGACGCGTGACCGGCCTGGACACCAGCATCGGCCCGCTCGGCGCCGATGCCTATGTGCTGGCGGCCGGCATCCAGAGCCGCGCGCTGGCCGAGCATGCCGGCATCAAGCTGCCGCTGTACCCGCTCAAGGGCTACAGCCTGACCGCGCCGATCCGCTCCACCGACACCGGCCCCCAGATCAGCGTGACCGACTTCGAGCGCAAGGTGCTGTACGCGCGCATCGGCAACAAGCTGCGCGTGGCGGCGATGGTCGACATGGTGGGCGAAGACCTGACGCTGGACCCGAAGCGCGTGGGCAGCCTGACGCGCCAGGTGCAGGAAACCATGCCGCACGCGGCCGACTACAGCCAGGTGACCGCCTGGGCTGGCTTGCGCCCGGCCACGCCGAACAGCGCACCGATTGTCGGCGCCACGCCGCTGTCGAATTTGTGGCTGAACGTTGGGCACGGGCCGCTCGGGTTTACCTTTGCGGCCGGCACTGCCCAATTGTTAAGCAGCCTGATGCAGGGGAAGGCGCCGCCGTTTGCGCTGGAGATGCTGGCGCTGCAAACGTAACAGGAAGCTCCCCGAGGTCAACCAAGCGTGGCCAGATTGCGGATCAGGTAATCGTTAAACATTGGCACAGTGAATGCAATGTCGCCATGAGAAGGACTGTAAATCATGCCTTTGCTGATGATCTGTGCACGCCGCGGTCCGAGACTTTGTGCCGTTTCGCCAAGTGCATCGGCGATATCGGAAGAACGATAAGGGCCATTTCCTAATCTCGCCATCGCAAGGACATACTCTCGTTCCTTAGGCGTCAAGCGGTCGAAGCGCACCTTGAAAAATCCCTCATCCAGGCGCTTGAGCGTTATCGCTTCAGCTTGCTTTGCGTTGTCGAGCGTGATGGTATTTCCTGCGGCCAGATTCCAGGATTGGTGCCCCCACTCCTGCAAAAAATATGGGTAGCCCCTGGTCTTTTGATAAATCTCGGTCAGTGCATCGTCATCGATAGCGGCACCTTCTTCATTCACGGGCTGACGAATCGCCGCTTTGGCGTCCGCTTCCGGCAAGGCCCCCACATCGGGATAATGAAACAGCCGCTCGGCATAGGACTTGGCCTCTCCTGACAGCGCTGCAACCTGCGGCAGCCCGGCACCGAAAAAGAGGACAGGCAGACCAGCTTGATTGATCTTGTGCAACGCAACGATGAGCGCAGCCAAATCTTTTTGGCTGAGGTATTGCACTTCATCGATGAGAAGTGTCCAGGCTTTCCCGGCAGCCTTGGCTGCTTCACCGATACGCACAAACAGCTCAGGGAGATCGTTTTCCAGGTCACCGCTGTCGGCTACCCCTACTTCAGGCTCGACGGCGATCGCGACATCGCCGTATTCGAATTTGAATACCGAGGCGAACGACCTGAGTGCCCGCATCGCATCATATGCCTTGGCTTTGGCGTTATCGGCCAGGGACAGTTTACGAAGTACCTGATGGATGCGCGGTAACAACTGCTCACCCAGGGATTTATTTTCCGGCGCCTCGATAACGGACGTAAGATGGCCACGCTCCCGCGCCATGCTGTCGACCGCATTCAAGAGCACCGTTTTGCCTACGCCACGCAGACCAAGAAACATTTGCGAGCGACTGGGCTTGCAGAGCATGGCACGTTCGATAGCAACACGCGCGTCTTCGATAATGGTTTGCCGTCCCGCCAACTCAGGAGGTTGACTGCCTGCCCCGGGAGCGAAGGGATTTCGAACAGGATCCATTGAACTCACCTCTAGAAATATATAACTAAGTATAAGGTGATTGTCTTATACTTCGATAGATTGTTGTAGATTGTTGTAGATTGTCGTAGAGCCCGATGCCAGGGCGTATCCCACATCGCTCGCTGGAGTGCCATGTCTGAGCCTGTATTTTTCTCCAACGCTCTTGGTTTTCGCATCTGGCTGGAAGCGCACGCCGATTCGGCGAGCGAACTGCTGGTCGGCTTCCACAAGGTCGGCAGCGGGCAGCCCAGCATGTGCTGGCCGGAGTCGGTGGACGAGGCGCTGTGCTTCGGCTGGATCGACGGCCGGCGCCGGGGCATCGACGACACGGCCTATTCGATCCGCTTCACGCCGCGCAGGGCAGGCTCGATCTGGAGCGCGGTGAACATCGCCAAGATGGACGCATTGCGCGCCGCCGGACGCATGCGGCCCGAAGGCGAACGCGCCTTTGCGCTGCGTACCGAAGCGAAGTCCGGCATCTATTCGCACGAGCAGGCGCAGGCGGCCGAGCTGGCCGAATCCGAACTGCAGGCATTCCGGCGCGACGCCACGGCCTGGGCCTATTTCGAGAAGCTGCCGCCGGGCTACCGCAAGACGGTGCTGCACTGGATTACCACGGCGAAGAAGCCGGAAACACGGGCCGCGCGCCTGGGGAAGCTGATGCAGGCCTGCGCCGCAGGCGTGCGCCTGCCCTGAAGCTGCCAGCAGTCCGCCAGGATATCCGGCCAGGCATGTGCTGCCGCACCCAACATTTGTTTGGGCTATAAACATTTGTTTGTATGGCAAACATTTGTTTGTCCGGTCATTGGCTCCGCAGCCACGCCGAGTGCGCCGCTCCATGGAAATCGCGGATAATCCGCGCATGCCTACTTCGAAAAAATCGCCTGGAACCTGCCCCTGCGGCGGTCCTTCGCTGGCCGCCTGTTGCGGCCCCTACATTGCCGGCGACAGCTTGCCGCCGACCGCCGAAGCCCTGATGCGCTCGCGCTACACCGCCTACACCCAGCGCAACGAGGATTACCTGCGCGCCACCTGGCACCCGAGCACCCGTCCGCAGGACGCCATCCTGGATAAAGACGAGCACCTGCGCTGGCTCGGCCTGGAGATAAAATCTGCTTTACGTTTACGTCAACGTAAAGCAGAATTGCCGGATCATCCAGGTAGCGATGCCGATAGCGACACCGTCGAATTCGTCGCCCGCTTCAAGGTGGGTGGCCGCGCACACCGGCTGCATGAGACCAGCCGCTTCCTGCGCGAGCCCGACCCGGCCATCGGCGGCACGCCGCGCTGGTTCTACCTGGACGGCACTTTTCCCGAATAAAACTAGAGAGACGGCATGCCCCACATCGAGAGCAAACTTAATCCGCGCAGCGACGATTTCAAAGCCAACGCCGCGGCCATGCAAACCATCGTCGATGACCTGCGCGCCAAGGTGGCGGCGATTGCCGAAGGCGGCGGCGAAGCAGCCCGCGCCAAGCACGTGGCACGCGGCAAATTGCTGCCGCGCGACCGCGTGCAGATGCTGCTCGATCCGGGCACGCCCTTCCTCGAGTTTTCCCAGCTGGCCGCGTACGAGATGTATGAGGGTGCTGCGCCAGCCGCCGGCATCATCACCGGCATCGGCCGCGTGGCCGGCCAGGAATGCGTGATCGTCTGTAACGATGCCACCGTCAAGGGCGGGACCTACTACCCGATGACGGTCAAGAAACACCTGCGCGCCCAGGAGATCGCCGAGCAGAACCAGCTGCCCTGCATCTACCTGGTCGACTCCGGCGGCGCCAATTTGCCGAACCAGGACGACGTCTTCCCCGACCGCGACCACTTCGGCCGCATCTTCTACAACCAGGCAAATCTGTCCGCCAAGGGCATCCCGCAGATCGCGGTCGTCATGGGTTCCTGCACCGCCGGCGGCGCCTATGTGCCGGCGATGAGCGACGAATCGATCATCGTCAAGGAACAGGGCACCATCTTCCTCGGTGGCCCTCCCCTGGTGAAAGCGGCCACCGGCGAAGTGGTGAGCGCGGAAGACCTGGGCGGCGGCGATGTCCACACCCGTTTGTCGGGCGTGGTCGACCACCTGGCGCAGAACGACCTGCACGCGCTGTCGCTGGCGCGCACCATCGTCTCGAACCTGAACCGGGTGAAACCGGTGCAGGGCGCGACGCGCGAGGTGGTGGAGCCGAAGTACGCGCCGCAAGAACTGTATGGCGTGATCCCGGTCGACACCCGCAAGCCCTTCGACGTGCGCGAAGTGATCGCGCGCGTAGTCGACGGCAGCGAGTTCGACGAATTCAAGGCGCGCTATGGCACGACCCTGGTCTGCGGCTTCGCCCACATCTACGGGGTAAAAGTCGGCATCATCGCCAACAACGGCATCTTGTTCTCGGAGTCGGCGCTGAAGGGCACCCACTTCATCGAACTGTGCTGCCAGCGCAAGATTCCGCTGGTCTTCCTGCAAAACATCACCGGCTTCATGGTCGGCCGCAAGTACGAAAACGAGGGCATCGCGCGCAACGGCGCCAAGATGGTGACGGCTGTCGCCACCGCTTCGGTGCCGAAGTTCACGGTCATCATCGGCGGCAGTTTTGGGGCCGGTAACTACGGCATGTGCGGCCGCGCCTTCTCGCCACGCTTCCTGTGGATGTGGCCGAACGCGCGCATTTCCGTGATGGGCGGCGACCAGGCAGCGTCGGTGCTGGCCACCGTCAAGCGCGACGGCATCGAGGGCAAGGGCGGCCAGTGGTCGCAGGACGAAGAAGCGGCTTTCAAGCAGCCGATCAAGGACCAGTACGAACACCAAGGCCACCCTTACTATGCGTCGGCGCGCCTGTGGGACGATGGCGTGATCGATCCGGCCGATACGCGCATGGTGCTGGGTTTGGGTTTGTCGGCCGCGCTGAACGCGCCGATCGAAGACACGAAGTTCGGCGTCTTCCGCATGTAAGGAATGAAAATGGACTACCAAACCCTCAGCATCGCGATTGCCGACAAAGTCGCCACCGTCACCCTGAACCGCCCCGAGCTGCGCAACGCCTTCAACGAAGCGGCAATCGCCGAACTGGCGCTCGCTTTCGATGAACTCGGCCGCAACGAACTGGTGCGCGCCATCGTGCTGGCCGCGAACGGCCCGGCCTTCTGCGCCGGCGCCGATTTGAACTGGATGAAGAAGATGGCCGGCTACTCGCACAGCGAGAACCAGCTTGACGCCGCCCGCCTGGCCGACATGCTGCGCACGATTTACCTGTGCCCGAAGCCCACGATCGCCAAGGTGCAGGGCGACTGCTACGCCGGCGGCATGGGCCTGGTTGCAGCCTGCGACATCGTGGTGGCCGCCGAAGGAGTAAACTTCTGCCTGTCCGAAGTGAAGCTGGGCCTGATCCCGGCGACGATTTCGCCGTATGTGATCAAGGCGATGGGCGAGCAGGCCGCGCGCCGTTACTTCATCACCGCCGAGCGTTTCGACGCCGCCGCGGCCGCGCGCATGGGCTTTGCCCACGAAGTCGTGACGATGGAGGCGCTCGATACCACCGTGGCCGGCATCGTCAAGTCGCTGGTGTCGAACAGCCCGCACGCGGTGGTGGAAGCGAAAAAGCTGGTGCGCGAGGTGGTCGGCAAGCCGGCCGACGAGGCGATGGTGCTCGACACCGCCCAGCGCATCGCGGCCATCCGCGCTTCGGACGAGGGACGCGAGGGCGTTTCTTCCTTCCTGGAGAAGCGCAAGCCGTCATGGCTGAACTAGAGAAGTATTGGATTCATTTTGAAGCATCAAACATCGTCCGACTGGATCGCACGCAGCCTGCGCAGCGTGTGGCACCCCTGCACGCAAATGCAGCACCACGAGGAAGTGCCGCTGATCGCGGTCAGCCACGGCAAGGGTCCGTGGTTGTATGACCACGAGGGCAAACGCTACCTGGACGGCATCAGCTCCTGGTGGGTGAATTTGTTCGGGCACGCCAACCCGCGCATCAACGCGGCACTGAAAGACCAGCTGGATAAACTCGAGCACGCGATGCTGGCCGGCTTTACCCACGAGCCGGTGATCGAACTGTCGGAACAACTGGCCGCCCTCACCGGCCACGCGCTGGGCCACGCTTTTTATGCGTCCGACGGCGCCTCGGCGGTCGAGATCGCGATGAAGATGAGTTTCCATACCTGGCGCAACGCCGGCTATCCGAATAAACAGGAATTCGTCTGCCTGCAGGGCAGCTACCACGGCGAGACCATGGGCGCACTGTCGGTCACCGACGTGCCGCTGTTCAAGGATGCCTATGGCCCGCTGCTGCGCGCTTCGCACGTGGTGGCCTCGCCGGATGCGCGCAATGCCGTCGAAGGCGAATCGTCGCAGGACGTGGCACGGCGTGCGCTGAAGGATGTGGAAAAGCTGTTCGAGGAACGTGGGGAGAAGATTGCCGCCATCATCGTCGAACCGCTGGTGCAGTGCGCCACCGGCATGGCGATGTACGACCCGCTCTACCTGGAACTGCTGCGCGAGCTGTGCGACCGCCACCACGTGCACCTGATCGCCGACGAAATCGCGGTCGGCTGCGGCCGTACCGGCACCTTCTTCGCCTGCGAGCAAGCCGCGATCTGGCCGGACTTCCTGTGCCTGTCGAAAGGCATCAGCGGCGGCTATTTGCCGCTGTCGCTGGTCCTGTCGACCGATGAAATCTACCAGGCCTTCTACAGCGAAGACATCACGCGCGGCTTCCTGCACTCGCACTCCTACACCGGCAATCCGCTGGCCTGCCGCGCGGCGCTGGCGACGCTGCAGATCTTCCAGGAAGACGACGTGTTGAACCGCAACCGCGAGCTGGCGACCAAGCTGACCGTGGCGCTGGCGCCGCTGGCCGAGCACGAGCGCGTGCGCCACTTCCGCCAGCGCGGCATGATCTTCGCGTTCGACGCCATCGAGCCGGATGCCGCGCGTGCATCGACCTTCTCGCGCCGCTTCTTCACCGAAGCCCTTGAAAAGGAACTGCTGCTGCGCCCGATCGGCCGCACCGTCTACATGATGCCGCCGTATGTGCTGAACGATGAGGAGATCGAACTCCTCGCGATCCGCACGCAGAGCGTGTTCGAGTCGGTGATCGGGTCGTGAGCATGGACCTGATCGACAAGGTGCAGGGCAAGCTGGCGGCGCTGGACGCGCAAAGCCTGACGCGCCGCCGCCGCATTGCCGATACGGCCTGCGCGCCAGAGCAGACGGTCGACGGCCGCGCCATGCTGGCCTTTTGCAGCAACGATTACCTGGGCCTGGCGAATCACCCGCGCGTGGTGGAAGCGCTGCAGGAAGGCGCGCGTTTGTACGGCGCCGGCAGCGGCGCTTCGCACCTGATCAGCGGGCATAGCCGCGCGCATGCGCTGCTGGAGGAGCGCCTGGCCGCCTTCGTGGCGCCGAACCTGGTCGATGCGCGTGCCCTGTATTTCAGCACCGGCTACATGGCGAACCTGGCGGTTCTCACCGCGCTCGGCGCCGAACCCGACGCGATGATCTTCTCGGAAGCGCTGAACCACGCCTCGCTGATCGATGGCGCCCGCCTGGCGCGTGCCGGCGTCAGTGTCTATCCGCATGGAGACGTCGACGCATTGCGCGGGCAACTGGAAGCGAGCAGCGCCGGCACCAAGATCGTCGTCACCGACAGCGTCTTCAGCATGGACGGCGACCTGGCGCCGCTGCCGGCCTTGCTGGCCCTGTGCGAGCAGCACGGCGCCTGGCTGGTGGTCGACGATGCCCACGGCTTCGGCGTGCTCGGCGCGCAAGGACGCGGCGCACTCGAACACTGCGCGCTGCGCTCGCCGAACCTGGTCTATGTCGGCACGCTGGGCAAGGCGGCCGGTGTGTCGGGTGCTTTCATCGCCGCGCATGCCAGCGTGATCGAGCTGCTGGTGCAGCGCGCCCGGCCCTACATCTACACCACGGCTTCGCCGCCGGCGATTGCCCATGCGCTGCTTACCAGCCTGGACATCATCGCAGGCGAGGAGGGTGCAAGCCTGCGTGCGCAGCTGGCCGCACTGATTGAGCAGCTCGACAGCGAACTGCAGCTGACCCGCTGGCAGCGCCCGGTGTCGCACACGGCGATCCAGCCGATCGTCATCGGCGCGAATGAGGAAGCCTTGCGCGTGGCGGCCAGCCTGCATGCGCAGGGCCTGTGGGTGCCGGCGATCCGTCCACCTACCGTGCCGGCAAACACGGCGCGCCTGCGCGTTACGCTGTCGGCCGCGCATACCCGTGAACAGGTCGCGCAACTGGCGCAGGCCATCAACCAACTGGAGGCCATGTGAGCCGCAACCTGACCGAACCCCAGGACCCGGCGGTCGACACCGCCATCGCACCGGTGCTGGCGCCGCCCGAACCCGAGGAAGCGCTGAAACCTGCGCCGCTGGAAGCCCTGGCCGCCGAAGGCATTCCATCGCGCTTCTGCTGCTTCGTCACCGGCACCGACACCGAGATCGGCAAGACCCTGGTCTCCGCCGCGATCCTGCACAAGCTGGTCGAAAGCGGCCAGCGCGCCTGCGGCATGAAGCCAGTCGCCGCCGGCGCCGAGCTGCGTGACGGCGAACTGCACAACGACGACGCCGACATGCTGATCGCCGCCGGCAACGTGCACCTGCCGCAAAACATCACCACGCCCTTCATGCTGCGCGAACCGGCGGCGCCGCACATCGCCGCCGCGCTGGAAGGCGTGACCATCGAAGCGGTGCCGATCCTGGCCGCCTACACCGAAGTCCTGGCCGCGTCCGACGCGGTGGTGGTCGAAGGCGTAGGCGGTTTCCGCGTGCCCTTCAATGACACTTTTGATAGCGCCGACCTGGCGGCCCAACTGAACCTGCCGGTGATCCTGGTGGTCGGCATGCGCCTGGGCTGCATCAGCCACGCCCTGCTGACCGTGGAAGCCATCGTCGCGCGCGGGCTGGTGCTGGCCGGCTGGGTGGCCAACACGGCAGACCCCGACATGCGCTTCTTCGACGAAAATATCGAGGCCTTGGCGGCGCGCATTCCCGCGCCCCTGCTCGGCGTCGTGCCGCGCCTCGAACAAGCCACTGCCGCCAACGCGGCCCAATTCATCGATCTCGCGGGACTGCCGGGCTGGCCGTCGTCGCGAGGCTCTGCTTCAAATTAAGGAAACACCATGAACGCACCAACCAACACCGTCGCCCTGCACCGCCCAACCGCCGCCATCACCGAGCGCCCCGATGCCACCTGGCCGCTGGCCGACGTCCTGGCCCTGTTCGAACTGCCGTTCAACGACCTGATGTTCCGCGCCCAGCAGGCGCACCGCACCCACTTCCCGGACGGCGACGTCGAGCTGGCCACCCTGCTGTCGATCAAGACCGGCGGCTGCGAAGAAGACTGCGGCTACTGCCCGCAGGCCGCGCGCTACGACACCGGTGTCGAAGCCAAGAAGATCCTCGACATCGACACCGTGCTCGACGCCGCGCGCCAGGCGAAAGCCAACGGCGCCACCCGCTTCTGCATGGGCGCCGCCTGGCGCAGCCCGAAAGAGCGAGACATGGACAAAGTGGAAGAGATGGTGCGCGAAGTGAAAGCGCTGGGCATGGAAACCTGCGCCACCCTCGGCATGCTGGAAGAGGGCCAGGCCGAGCAGCTGAAAAAGGCGGGCCTCGATTTCTACAACCACAACATCGACACCGCGCCGGACTTCTACAACAACGTCATCTCGACCCGCGAATACCAGGACCGCCTGGACACGCTGGGCCGCGTGCGCAACGCCGGTTTGAAGGTGTGCTGTGGCGGCATCGTCGGCATGGGCGAAACGCGCGAACAGCGTGCCGGCCTGCTGGCCCAGCTGGCCAATTTGAACCCGTATCCGGAATCGGTGCCGGTCAACCACCTGGTGCAGGTCGAAGGTACGCCGCTGCACGGCCTCGAGCCGCTCGACCCGCTGGAGTTCGTGCGCACCATCGCGGTCGCCCGCATCATCATGCCGGAAGCGCGCGTGCGCCTGTCGGCAGGCCGGCGCCAGCTGGGCGAGGCGGTGCAGGCGATGTGCTTCATGGCCGGTGCGAACTCCATCTTCTACGGCGACAAGCTGCTCACCACCGGCAACCCGGAAGCCGAGGACGACCGCGCGCTGCTGGGCAAGCTGGGCCTGAAGACCCGTTCGGCCACGCTGGAATCGGCGCCGAAGGAAGCCTGCGGCTGCTAAGCCTTACCAGGAGCGCCATGGGCTTTTCCCGGCGCTCCAAACCGATCAACACACGAATAATATAAGCGAGACAAACGCATGTTCACCAAGATCCTCATCGCCAACCGTGGCGAAATCGCCTGCCGTGTCGCCGCCACCGCGCGCCGCATGGGCATCCGTACCGTCGCCGTGTATTCCGAAGCGGACGCCGGATCGAAACACGTGGCGGTCTGCGATGAGGCGGTGTTGATTGGCCCGGCGCCGGCCAAGGAAAGCTACCTGCGCGGGCAAAAGATCATCGAGGTCGCGCTGGCCACCGGCGCCCAGGCGATCCACCCGGGCTACGGCTTCCTGTCGGAGAACGCGGAGTTCGCCGAAGCCGTGGAGGCGGCGGGCCTGGCCTTCATCGGCCCGCCGGGTTCCTCGATGCGCGCCATGGGTTCCAAATCCGCTGCGAAGGGGCTGATGGAAGGCGCGAACGTGCCACTGGTGCCGGGCTACCATGGCGACAACCAGGACCCGCATTTTCTCAACGAGCAGGCCGACCGCATCGGCTACCCGGTGCTGCTGAAAGCCAGCGCCGGCGGCGGCGGCAAGGGCATGCGCGTGGTCGAGCGCAGCGAAGACTTCGTTGCCGCCCTCGGCTCCTGCAAGCGCGAAGCGATCAGCTCCTTTGGCGACGACAAGGTGCTGGTCGAGAAATACCTGACGCGTCCGCGTCACATCGAAATCCAGGTGTTTGCCGACAAACTGGGCAATTGCGTCTACCTGCACGAGCGCGACTGCTCGGTGCAGCGCCGCCACCAGAAGGTGCTGGAAGAAGCGCCGGCGCCGGGCATGACGCCCGAACGCCGCGCTGCCATGGGCGAAGCAGCGGTGGCCGCGGCGCGCGCGGTGAATTACGTCGGCGCAGGTACCGTCGAATTCATCGCCAACCAGGACGGCTCGTTCTACTTCATGGAGATGAACACCCGCCTGCAGGTGGAGCACCCGGTGACGGAAATGATCACCGGAACCGATCTGGTGGAATGGCAGCTGCGGGTGGCATCCGGCCAGCCACTGCCGAAACAGCAACATGAACTGGCGATCCACGGCCACGCCATCGAGGCGCGCATCTATGCCGAGAATCCGGAAAAGGGCTTCCTGCCGTCGATCGGCACGCTGCGCCACATGGATACGCCGGGCGCCGTCAGCTTCGAGCTGGGCGGCACGGCGGGCGTGGAGCCGGCTGCGGTGCGTATCGACTCCGGCGTGCGCGAGGGCGATGCGATTTCGCCGTTCTACGACCCGATGATCGCCAAGCTGATCGTCTGGGGCGTGGACCGCACGCAGGCGCTGGCGCGCCTGTCGCAGGCTTTGTCCGAATTCCAGATCGTCGGGCTGGCGACCAACATCGCCTTCCTGAAGCGTCTGGTCGAAGGCCAGGCCTTTTCGACGGCCGACCTGGATACGGGCCTGATCGAGCGGAACCAGGATTCGCTGTTCCCGGCCGCAAAGGCGGCGCCAGCCGGTGCGCTGGCGCTGGCGGCGGTGGCCCTGACCGAAGCAGAAAAGAACGGGTCGCGCGGCGCATCGCGCGTCCAGGCCGACCCGTGGGGCCAGGCCCAGGGCTGGCGTTTGAACGGCGACTACCGCCGCGTCCTCGCCTTTAGCGACGAGCATGCGGCCGGCCAGGAAGGCGGCGCCTACAACGTCGGCCTGGTGTATCACCCGCAAGGCTGGGAACTCGACATCGAGGGCAACAAGCAGGCGTTGACGCTGCTGGCGCACGAGGGCGCAGCCTACTCGATCCGCCTGGGCGAACAGTCGATGCATGGGAACGTGCGCCGCGACGGCGAACTGTTCCACGTGTTCACCAATGGCGAGCACCACACGCTGTCCTACCAGGACCCGATGGCGCACGCAGGCGAAGCCGAGGCCGCGGGCGGACGCCTGACCGCGCCGATGCCAGGCAAGGTGGTGGCCGTGATGGTCGAGGCGGGCCAGGAGGTGAAGAAGGGCGAGCCGCTGGTCATCATGGAAGCGATGAAGATGGAGCACACCATCGCCGCGCCAAGCGACGGCCTGGTGGAAGAGGTGCTGTACGCAGTGGGCGACCAGGTGGCGGACGGCGCGCCGCTGCTGGCTTTCGAGGCTGCTTAATATGGCGCCCGCAGTACGCATCCTGCTGTACCGCGGTGATGGCCAGACCGGCCCATGGGCAGAGGATTTCGCACGCCTGCTGCCCGGCGTCGAGACCCTGGCCTGGCGCGAGGGCGAGACCCTGCCGGCCTGCGACTATGCGGTGCTGTGGAATCCTTCACCAACCCTGCTGGCCCAGCTGTCGCGCGTGAAGGCCATCTTCCTGATGGGCGCCGGCGCCGATGCGGTGCTCAAATTCGGCGAGGCGCTGCCGCAGGTGCCGCTGGTGCGCCTGGGCGACGCCGGCATGGCGGTGCAGATGGCCGAGTACGTGGCCTACGCCACGCTGCGCTACTTCCGCCGCTTCGACGAGTACGAGGAGCAGGCGCGCCACGGGCTGTGGGCGCCGCTGCCGGTGCATGAGAAAAAAGACTTCACGATTGGCGTGATGGGCCTCGGCAAGCTGGGCCTGCGCGTGGTGGAGACCATGCGCAGCTTCGGCTTCCCGGTGCGCGGCTGGAGCCGCACGCCGAAGGACTTGCCGGGCGTGGACTGCTACGCCGGCATGGCAGCGCTCGACAATTTTTTAGGCGGCACGCGGGTGCTGGTGTCGCTGCTGCCGCTCACGGCGGAGACGAATAACCTGCTGGACCGCCGGCGCCTGGCCACGCTGCCGCAGGGCGCTTATTTGATCAACGTCGCGCGCGGCGCCCAGGTGGCCGAGCCGGATTTGCTGACCCTGATCCGCTCCGGCCACATTGCCGGCGCCACGCTCGACGTGTTCCGCAACGAACCGCTGCCGGCCCCGCACCCGTTCTGGGAAGAGCCGCGCATCACGATCACGCCGCACATCTCCGCGCTCACCGTGCGCGAGGACGCGGTGCGCCAGATCATCGACAAAATCGCCGCTTTCGAGGCGGATAGACCGGTCGCCGACATCGTCGACCGCAACCTGGGATACTGACACCATGAACAGCCAAGCCACCCTGCCGAAGAAGGTCAAGATCGTCGAAGTCGGTCCGCGCGACGGCCTGCAGAACGAAAAGGAAACCATCAGCGCCGACGTCAAGATCGAGCTGGTCGACCGCTTGTCGCGCGCCGGTTTCGCGAATGTGGAAGCGGCGTCTTTCGTGTCGCCGAAGTGGGTGCCGCAAATGGCCACCAGCACCGAGGTGATGGCGCGCATCGCGCGCCTGCCGGGCACGATCTACTCGGCGCTCACGCCCAACATGCAGGGCTTCGAAGCGGCGCTGGCCGCCAGGGCCGATGAAGTCGTGATCTTCGGCTCGGCCTCGGAAGCGTTCTCGCAAAAGAACATCAACTGCTCGATCGCCGAATCGATCGCGCGCTTCGAGCCGGTGGCGAAAGCCGCCAAGGCCAACGGCATCCGCCTGCGCGGCAGCATCAGCACGGCGTTCGGCTGCCCTTACCAGGGCGAGGTGCCGCTCGAAGCCGTAGCCGACGTGGTGCGCCGCATGCGCGACCTCGGCTGCGACGAGATCGACATCGCCGACACCATCGGCGTCTCGACGCCGCGCAAGACCCAGGACGTGATGCTGGCGGCCGCGCGCGAATTCCCGCTGCAGCAGCTGAGCGGGCACTTCCACGACACCTACGGCCAGGCACTGGCCAACATCTACGCCAGCCTGGAAGTGGGCGTGCAGATTTTCCACTCGTCGGTGTCGGGACTCGGCGGCTGCCCGTATGCAAAGGGCGCGACCGGGAACGTGGCGACCGAGGATGTGGTCTACATGCTCAATGGCCTGGGCATCGAGACCGGGATCGACCTTGACCAGGTAGTGGACGCGGGGCAGTTCATTTCGCAGCAGCTGGGCCGCAAGGGCGCGAGCCGTGTCGGGAATGCCTTGTTGGCGAAGCGGGCAGGGTGAATTGAGCGAACGTAACGGTTACAGCTGACGGATGCATTCGTAGGGTGGGCGCCCTGTGCCCACGCGTAAAGTGTTGGCGCTTACAGGCGCCGCAACGATAACGATGATCGAAGTTCACGCGTGGGCACGGGGCGACCACCCTACCTAGCCGCCGCTACGGGTACAAAAACAGCCACGTAAACGAAAAAAGCCGACAACTTTCGCTGTCGGCTTCTCTCTTAATACNAACGATGATCGAAGTTCACGCGTGGGCACGGGGCGACCACCCTACCTAGCCGCCGCTACGGGTACAAAAACAGCCACGTAAACGAAAAAAGCCGACAACTTTCGCTGTCGGCTTCTCTCTTAATACTGGTCGGAGTACAAGGATTCGAACCTTGGACCCCCTGGTCCCAAACCAGGTGCGCTACCGGGCTGCGCTACACTCCGAAGACATCAATAATATCCGCTGGCAGCCTTTCGGTCAAGTTGACGTGAGAAAATAACTGAACTTTCCGGGTTTCTCGCGCAACAGGAGCAGGCATGGTGAATGCGGCAATGACAGGATTCGAAGCGATGTCCGTAGAGGACCGCCGCCGCACGCGGCGCGTGGTGTTCGGTGTGGTGCTGTCGATCCTGGTGCACACCGCGCTGCTGACGGCCTGGCGCGGCGGCTTCCGCCCTGCCGACCTGCCCGAACCGCCGCGTTCGATCGCTGTGCGCATACAACCGCCGCCACCACCGCCACGCGTCGAGACACCGGATCCGCCGCCACCTGCACCTGCACCCAAGGCAGAGCGGCCGGCGCCTGCAAGAAAACCAAGTACGCCACGTCCCGTCATCGCCGTCCCGCCCGACACCGGCAACGCATCGGAACCCGATCCCTTCGTGGTCGAGCAGCCGCAGACCCCACCAGCGCCAGCGGAGACGCCGCATTTCGACCTCGATGCCGCCAAGCGCAGCGCCCGCTCCCTGGCCAACATGCGCGATCCGGCGAAGGAGGGCACCGCCGTCGGCCAGTTCCCCGAGAAACCGCTGGAAACGGAGACAAAGGCGGCACGCATGATCGGCGCCGCGAAACGGCGTAATTGCAAGGATGGCTTGCCGGGCGGCCTGCTGGCGCCGCTCTTACTGTTGGCCGACAAGAAAGACAGCGGCTGCAAATGGTGAGACAGCAGCGTGGGCGGTGACTGGACGCGTGGGCGGCGCACGCGTCAGATTGATTCACATTACCGGGTGGAGCCGACCACCCTACGAAGCTTTACTCGCCCTTGATCTGCAAGGCCCGTTCATACAGCGCATTCTTCTTGCGCCCGGTAATTTGTGCCGCCAGGTTCGCCGCCTGCTTCACCGAGCACTCGGTCAGCAGGATCTGCAGGATACGCTCGGCCTCGACATCGGCCGCATCGGTCTCGATTGTCGCGCCTTCCACCAGCACCACGAATTCGCCGCGCTCGCGGTGCTGGTCGGCCTTTACCCAGGCCAGCGCCTCGCTCAGCGGGCAGCGGTGCACTTCCTCGAACAGCTTGGTCAGCTCGCGCGCAAACACCACCTGGCGCGTCGGCTCGAACACGGCCAACAGCCCTTCCACGCAATCGACTATGCGGTGCGGCGCCTCGTAGATCACAAGGGTGGCCGGCTCGCGCACCAGTGCCTGCAAGGCCGCTTCGCGCTGCTTGGCCTTGGCCGGCAGGAAGCCGACGAAATTGAAACGGTCGTTCACCAGCCCGCTGGCCGACAGCGCCGTCACCGATGCCGAGGCGCCCGGCAGCGGCAGCACGCGCAGCCCGGCGTCGCGCACGGCATCGACGATGCGCGCACCCGGATCGGACACGGCCGGCGTGCCGGCATCCGACACCAGCGCCACGCGCTCGCCGGCCTGCAATCTTGCGATCAATTTATCGGCCACTTCGCGCTCGTTGTGCTGGTGCGCGGCGACCATCTGCTTGTTCAAGCCGTAACGGGTGAGCAGGGCGCCGGTTTTGCGCGTATCCTCACAGGCGACCACGTCTGCCAGCGCCAGCAGGTGCAATGCACGCAGGGTGATGTCGGTTGCATTACCGATCGGGGTGGCCACGACGTACAGCGTTGCGGTAGGATAGGACTGCTGAGCTGCCTCGGCCATTACTGGCAGTTTGGCAATGTCGATGGACTGGTTGTCGGTCATGTTGGAGATACGATGCTCGTGAATAAACTGAAGGGTCTGCTTGCTGTCGCCACTGCGGCCGCCACGGTTGCTACCGTAGCCGGCTGCGCCAGCACGCCCCTGCCACCCGATCTGGGATGCGGCGTACCGGGCGGATTGTGCGCGCCCGCAGAGCCAAACACAAGTGCGCCACGTACGGCGCCCCCGCCCGAACCCACCTCTGCGCCACGGTCGGAAACCCGCACCATACCGATCGAGCTCTACCCGCGCGAAAATGGCGCCCAGGCCGCCGCGCCCGGCGTGCAGGCGCGCGTGGCCCTGCTGCTGCCGCTGGAATCGGGCGCGCTGGGCAAGGCCGCCGAGTCCGTGCGCGCCGGCTTCATGGCCGGCCATGAGCGCGACGGCGCCGGCATCGAAGTGCAGGTCGTCGCCAGCGGCGACTCGGCCGAAGACACGCTGCGCGCCTATGCCCGCGCCGCCGAACAGAACGACATCGTGGTCGGCCCGCTGGCCCGTTCCGCCGTTGCCGCCGTGGCGTCCAGCAATGTCGTGACCAAGCCGACGGTGGCCCTGAACCACCCGCAAATCGACCGTCCGCTGCCGGCGCAGATGCTGGTGATCGGCCTGTCGCTGGAAGAAGAAGCGCGCCAGGTGGCCGACTGGGCCGCCCAGGAGCAGGCCAGCGGCCGCGCCCTGGTGCTCAGTGGCAGCGCCGCCTGGCAGCAGCGCGTGGTCGGCGCATTCACCTCGCACTGGGCGCGCCTGGGCCACAACAATGCCACGGTCGACCTGCCGGTTATCGATGGCTACGTCGACGCAAATGCCCTGGCCGAGCTGCGCAAGCGCCTGGAAATCGACCGTCCCGACCTGGTCTTTGCCGCGCTGGATGCCAATCAATTGCGCCAGGTGCGCAGCGCCATCGGCACCTCGCTGCCGACCTATGGCGTCTCGGCCGCCAACCCGGGCCGCACGGCCGGCGCCGGCTGGCCGGAGCTCGACGGCGTGCGCCTGCTCGATTTGCCCTGGACCATCCAGCCCGAGCATCCGCAAGTGATGGTGTATCCGCGCCCGGTGGATGCCGACACCCTCGACATGCAGCGCCTGTACGCGCTCGGCATCGACGCCTTCCGCGTGGCGCGCGAAGTGGCCCAGCATCCGGGCAGCGGTTTCGAGCTCGACGGCGTCACCGGCCGCCTGTCGGTGCGCATGAACAATGGCGCATATGCCGTCAAGCGCCAGGAAGCGGCAGCCGTCTACCGCGACGGCCTCGGTTTCGAAGCGGCGGCAACCAGGCCATGACATGGCGACGCGCCTTTCCCCAAAGCAGTCTCAGGGCCGCGACTGGGAGCAAACGGCGCTGCGCTACCTGAAACGCCAGGGCCTCTCGTTTATCGAGGCCAATTTCACCTGCAAGGGCGGCGAGATCGATTTGATCATGCGCGATGGCGACACCATCGTCTTCGTCGAAGTGCGCCAACGTGCCGACAGCAAGCATGGCGGCGCGGCCGCCAGTATCACTCCTGCAAAAATACGGCGCCTGGTGCGCGCCGCCCAAGTGTATCTGCTGCGCTTCCCGCGCCTGCCGCCCTGCCGCTTCGACGTGATTGCCATTGATGGTGACAATCTTGAATGGCTGCGCAACGCCATCGAAGCTTAAGTGCATGTTAACTGTGCACGAAATGTAAGCAATTTTAAAAACGGTTTGTCCGTCCCACCTTTCCACTGCACTATAATCCCCGGCTATGAACACTCAACGCATCCTCGCTCACTTCCAGGAGAGCGCCGATCTCAAATTGAAGTCGGCCGCGGCTCTGTCTTCCCCTATTTCGCAGGCCATTGAACTGATGTTCAGCGCCCTGTCCAACGGCAACAAGATCCTGGCTTGCGGCAATGGCGGCTCCGCCGCCGACTGCCAGCATTTCGCTGCCGAACTCGTTGGCCGCTTCGAGCGCGAGCGTTTTCCGTTGCCCGCGATTGCCCTGACCACCGACACCTCGATCCTGACCGCGGTGGCGAACGACTACAGCTTCCGCGAAATTTTCTCGAAGCAGGTGCAAGCGTTCGGCCAGGCCGGCGACATCTTGCTGGCCATGTCGACCTCGGGCAATTCGGCGAACGTGCTGGCGGCCGTGGAAGCGGCGCTGGAACGCGAAATGCGCGTGGTGGCATTCACCGGCAAGGACGGCGGCGCGCTGGCCAAGATGCTGACCGATGCCGACGTGCACATCAACGTGCCGCATAGCCGTACCGCGCGTATCCAGGAAGTCCACCTGGTCGCGATCCATTGCATTTGCGACGGCATCGACGTTGCGCTTTTCGGAGGAGACGAGAATGATTAAAACCGGCCAGGCCCTGAAGGGGTCGTTGACCAAGGTAATGCTGGGCGCAGCCCTGCTGGGCGCGCTGCAGGGCTGCGTGCCGCTGGTCGTGGGCGGCGCCGCCTTCGGCGCGGCGTCCACCATGGACCGCCGCACGCTGGGTGCGCAAACCGAGGACAAGTCGATCACGGTGAAAGCCGAAGTGCAGATTCCGAAGATCGTCGGCGACGCCGGCCACGTCAACATCGCCAGCTTCAACCGCAAGGTGCTGCTCACCGGCGAAGTGCGCGACGAAGCCATGAAGGCCAGGGTCGAGGCCGAAGTGCGCCGCATCGAGAACGTGGTGTCGGTGATCAACGAACTGGCGATTGCCGGCCCGTCGAGCTACACCTCGCGCTCCTCGGACGCCCTGATCACCACCAACGTCAAGGGCAGCCTGGTCGAAATGAAAACGATCTCGGCGACCTCGTTCAAGGTCGTCACCGAGCGTGGCACCGTGTACCTGATGGGCCGCGTGACCCAGCGCGAAGGCGACCTGGGCGCGAAGATCGCCCAGAGCGTGTCCGGCGTCCAGCGCGTGGTCAAGATCTTCGAATACATCACCGAAGAAGAACTGCGCGCCCAGTATCCGCAATCGTCGACGGTTGCCCTGTAAGACGATGAGCGCCGGCTCCCGCGCCTGGATCAAGCCCGCTGCCGCCGCGGCGGTGGTGCTCGCACTGGCGGGCGTCGGCTATGCCACCTTCAGCAGCAGGGAGGTGGCGCCCGACGTCACCTTCATCAGCATTGCCGGCGACAAGATCAGCACGCAGGGATTACGTGGCAAGGTGGTGATGGTGAACTTCTGGGCCACCTCGTGCACCACCTGCGTGCACGAGATGCCGGCGATGGTCGACACCTACAACAAGTTCAAAGGGCAAGGCCTGGAATTCGTGGCCGTGGCCATGCAGTACGACCCGCCGAACTACGTCGTCAACTTCACCGAAACGCGCAAGCTGCCGTTCATCGTCGCGCTCGACTCGGGCGGCGACATTGCCAAATCCTTCGGCGACGTGACGCTGACGCCGACCACCTTTGTGATCGGCAAGGATGGCGCCATTCTCAAGCGCTATGTGGGCGAACCGGACTTTGCCCAGCTGCACGCCCTGCTGCAAAAGGCGCTCTAAGAGTCTGTCCCGGTAGGGAATGCGCCGGCCCGCGGCCGTGCTCGCCTTGCCGCTCTTCTTCTCCCTGAGTAAACTGGCGCCTTGGGCGATATATGCGCCAATGCCACAGCACGCCTGACTTAGCTCAAGCCTGGAGCATTCGATTCGTCCAAGCTTGATGCGGTCGCAAGCGCCTGTACGGGCGTGCATGCTCGCAAAGGAGTTGGAATGGGTCATTTACTTCGCAGGATATCCAGCATTGCCGCGCTCTGTGCGCTGGCCGGGTGCGCGGGACAGGCGCGCAGGGCAGATGCTGTCCTGCATTACCAGCACGTGGCCAATGCGCACGAAATCCACTTCACCAATCCGATTGCGCTGTCGGCGGCGCGTTACCGCGTGGGCTACCTGGCGCCGGTGGATTCCGAAGGGTTCTGGGCGATTTTCTTGCTGTGCAACGCCGACATTGCCGGGCATGCGGGGCGCGGCTTCCAGTACAACGTCGAGCAGTTCCGCGTCGCGTACGACGGGCGCGAGTTCGGCGGCTTGCCGCCCTACAGCCTGCGCTACCAGGGCCAGGCTGACCTGAACAATGGTGGCGACCGGCTCCCCATCCTCGATGCGATTGCCGCCGAGATCCAGGAAGGGCCGCCGGCCCAGATTTTCCACAGCGGCTTTTATGCCGACCTGAATTACCGCTTTGCCGTGTTCATTCCGAAGGCACTGGACGGCTATGCGGGCGAGCAATTGCAGCTCAGTTATAAGGGCCAGCCGGCGATTTTGGTCGGCAACGGCAAGTCGCCGTCGGACCTGCCGGCCGTGGGCGGTACCGCGGCCGGGGTGGCGGCGGCCTGCCTGCCACCCTGATCAAGGTGTTTTCCCGCAGGCCTCAGGCGGCTTTCGGATACAGGATCATTTGCGTGCAGCGGAACAGGGCGATGGTCTTGCCGTTCGCTTCATCCGTCACCGTTACGTCCCAGACTTGCGTGGTGCGGCCCAGGTGGGCCGGCGTGGCCACGGCCGCGATTGCGCCATCGCGCGCGGTGCCGAGGTGGTTGGATTTCAACTCGATGGTGGTGAAGCTGTGCGCGCCTTCGGGCAAGTGGGCCATGCAGGCGTAGCCGGCGGCGGTGTCGGCCAGGGTCACCACGCTGCCGGCGTGCAGGTAGCCGTTCGGCGCCAGCAATTGCTGGCGCACCGGCAGGCGCGCCGATACGCGGTTTTTGGCGATTTCCAGGATCTCGATGCCCAGGTAGCCGGGCAGGGTGTTGGCGCCGCGTTGGTTGAAGACGTCGGGGGTGAGCTGGTTGTTCATGTTGTGTTTGTGGCGGATGAGAATTCGTCATCGTACACTGCATCAGGCCTGCGGCATAACCCGTAGGGTGGGCACGGAGTGCCCACGCGGAACACCGCATCATGTTGGCCGGGTTTGAATGTTGCGGCTTGCTTTGAGATGCGGTGTCAAGATGCAGGCCACGCGGCTTCAACAAGGCCAACGTAACGCATCGTTCCGCGTGGGCACGGAGTGCCCACCGTACGGTTGAGGCTGCGTACCTTTTACGCGCGGCGCTTCTGCTTACCGCCACCCCCACCCGCATGGCGCTTGCGCGTCGCCGAATTCTGCTGCTGCAGCACCGAATCGACCCGCTCCGACGCTTCGCGCGCCAGCTTCTGGGCTTCCTCGATGCTGGGGAAGAAGTCCGGCTGGCGGTAGCCCAGCCAGGCATAGGCCGAGTACATGCGGCAGGTGTCCTCGACTTCCTGCAGGTTCATGAAGAACAGTTCCTGGGTATGCGGCTGCAGCTTGCAGATCTTCTTTTTCGCCAGCGACAGCGACCAATGCTCCCAGGCGCTTTGCAGCACCGGTACCTTGGTCGAGATCGGCACCAGCGACAGCATGAATTTCTCGGCCACCGACAAGGGCAAGGTGTCGAGCCACTCGGCGCGCTCGTTCTGTTCCTCGGTAATGCGCGGATAGAAAAAGCCATCCGGTACGTCGATGTTGTGAACAAAACGCTTCAGTAATTTGACCAGCGAGGTTTCGCCGGTCACCGACGCAATCCGGTGCAATTGTTCGAGCGACGGCGCGACCGCGAAACCGCTGGCGGGAATGGCGGCGATCTTTTCCTTCATCAGCGCGCGCATCACCTCGTGGGTGTCGTCGTCGTAGCCGGCCACGAAACCTTCCTCGTGCACGCCATAGCGCCCGGCGCGGCCGGCGATCTGCTTGGCCAGCGCCGCCGAAATCTCTTCCTCTTCGTAGCCGTTGTATTTCACGGCGGTGGTCATCACGATGCGCGCGATCGGCATGTTCAGGCCCATGGCCAGGGCGTCGGTGCCGACCACGATGTCGGCCTGCCCCTCGCGGAAACGCTCGGCCTGGGCGCGGCGCACTTCCGGCGACAAATTGCCGTAGACGGTGGCGACCGACAGCCCCTTCTCGGTGATCATGTCGCGCCACATCAGCACCTCGCGCCGCGAAAAGGCAATCACGGCGTCGCCCCGGCGCAAATTGCCGAGTTTACGCACCGGCGACGGTTCCATCGCCAGCGGCGCCATGCGTTTCAGCACGTGCACTTCGAGCGGCACTTCCAGCCGCTCGGCCAGCGCCTCGATGGCGCGCCGTGCTTCCGGCGCCCCGACCAGGTAGACGGTGCTGGCGGGCGCGCCGCAGACGGCGGCGGTCCAGGCGGCGCCGCGGTCGCGGTCGGCCAGCATCTGGATTTCGTCGATCACGGCCACTTCCACCGCCTTTTTGGTATCGAGCATCTCGACCGTGCTGGCGACGTGGGTGCTGCCCTCGGCGATGCGGCGCTCCTCGCCGGTGACCAGGCTCACCTTCAACGCCTCGCCGTGCGGGCGGGCCGCCTGCAGGCGTTCGTAGTTTTCCAGCGCCAGCAAGCGCAGCGGCGCCAGATACACGCCGCTGCCGGCTTTCGCCAGCGCTTCCATCGCGCGGTGGGTCTTGCCCGAGTTGGTCGGGCCGAGCAGGGCGATGAACTTGCGCGGCATGCGGCTGGCGACCTCGAAGGATTCCGGGTACTCGGCCAGGTTGATGCTTTCCTTGGTGCGGGCGGCGTGGCGCTCTTCCTGGTCGCGCTCGATGGCGTGCTCGACACGCTGGCGGATGCGCTCGAACACGTATTCGGCCGGCTCCGAGGTTTCCAGCTCGTCGAGCACACCCAGGAAGACGCGCGGATCGAAACCGGCGTCGTCGGCCTGCTCGGCGATCTCGGCCACGAATTCCTCGGCGTCCATCTGGAGTTCGGCCAGGGCCTTGTCGCCGGTGCGCTCGGCGATCAGGTCGCGCCGCGCCAGCGGGTCCATCTTGCGCCACTTGCTCGGCTTGGCCAGCACGCCGCGCGCCGGCACCAGGGCGTAGCGCACGCGCAGGCCGTGGTACTTCACTTCGCCGGAAAAACGCAGGAAGACGCGGCCTTCCATCTTGACCAGCGCGATGCCGCGTTCGGCCAGCTTCAGGTCTTGTTCAAGAAAGGCGTCGTCGCCCGTGTCGGAATCGTTGTCGGAAGGATCGTTACGAAAATTGCTCATTTGTGAAAAAGACGATGTCTGGTTGTTACCACTATATCGCGGATGCCGCGGCCCTCTCGTTCCGGAACTGGCCTGGCATGCCGGTTTGACGGGCCTTGTGCATACAAATGTGTTGTAGACGGCTCAAATAGTTGACCAGTTCACATTCGCGCGCAGAATGTTATTTTCCTGTAAGAAATTTTCAACTATAGTCTAGCGCTTTAGACCTGCCGCATTCCGTTGCCTACCATGAAAAATAACCGGATCGGCCTTATCCTCGTCGTCTCCTCGCTGGCCGTTATTGCGCTGGTGGTCTCCCTGCTGCTGGAGCGCCAGCACACCGAACAGGCCGAGCAGGTGCGCGCCCAGGGCCTGGGCACGGTGCGCTCGCTGGCGGTGCTGCCGGCAAGCGTACTGCTGCCGCCCCCGGGCCAGCCGGGCGTGCTGGCGTCGCTGCTGGCCGGGCGCGACAACCCCGATTTCGCCTACGCCGCCATCAGCGGCGAGGATGGCCGCAACCTGGCCGAAGTGGCCAGCCCCGGCGCCATCGTGCCGCCGGCCGCGCCGCTGGCCCTGGCCAGTTTCGACGAGCGCGGCGTAGCCGCCGGCCAGAACGCGCGCGCGGTCCGCGAATTCCGCGGCCCGCTGGCCAGCCCGGATGCGCGCCTGCAGCTGCGCATCGGCTACTTCGAGCCGCAGGGCTTCCTCGACCTGAAGGACTTGCCGTTCTACGCGCTGATCGCGCTGGCCGTGTTCCTGCTGGTACCGCTTATCTATATCGTCATCAAGCGCGAGATGGCGCCGCTGGCCGCCCTCGGCGACCAGCTGAAGACCCTCGGCGCAGCCCAGGCGCAAGCTCCAACCCAAGAACTGGATGCCAACCAGGATGTGCGCGGCCTGGCCGGCAAGCTGAACCGCTACCTCGACCACACCAGCGCCCGCATCCGCGAGCTGGAACAGGACAGCATCGCCAGCATGGCCAGCGGCCGCCTGCTCGAATACGGCAGCAACAAGATGCAGGCGGTGCTGCAATGCCTGCCCGACGGCCTGCTGGTGCTCGACCCGGCCGCCGAAGTCACCTTCGCCACCGGCAAGATCGAACCGCTGCTCGGCGTGCCGGTGGCCGAGGTGCTGTCGCAACCGGTCGAGGCCTGGTGCCGCGACCCGGAACTGCGCGCGATGCTGGCGCGTTTCCGCGGCGCCGGCCTGGATGCGCGCAGCCAGATGACGATCGAATTCAATCCGCTCGGCGTGCCGGGCAAGCGCCTGTGGGCCACGGCCCAGGCCCTGACCGGGCACGCGATGGCCTACGGCACCCTGGTGGTGCTGCGCGACGCCACCCGCGAACACCTGGCGCGCCAGGCCGGCAACGACTTCGTGGCCCACGTGGCGCATGAGCTCAAATCGCCGCTGAACGTGATCGGCATGTATGGCGAGATGCTGGCCGACGTCGGCATCGACGACCCGGCCGTGCGCGTGGAAGCCATCAACGTGATCCAGGACGAGGTCGAGCGCATGACCTCGCTGGTGAACAACCTGCTCAACGTGAGCAAACTCGAGATGGGCAGCATGCGCCCGGAGCGCCACCGCGTGAAGCTCGACGACCTGCTGCGCGATGCCTGGCAGCAGGCGCGTTCGCGCGCGGATGCCAAGAACATCCGCCTCGATTTGCAGGTTGCGCGCGACCTGGCGGCAGTTTCGGTCGACAAGGACATGTTCCGCATCGCCCTGAACAATCTGCTGAACAACGCCATCAAGTACAACGCGGCCGGCGGCAACGTGACCCTGAGTGCGGAAGAGGGCGACAGCGACGTCGTCATCGCCGTGCGCGACAGCGGCATCGGCATGACGCCGGAAGACCGCGAGCGCGTGACCGAGAAATTCTTCCGCGTGCGCGAGACCGGCGAGGAACAGCGCGGCGGCCACGGCCTGGGCCTGTACCTGAGTAACCAGATCGTCGAACTGCACCACGGCCGCCTGACCATCGAGAGCGAACTCGGACACGGCAGCGTGTTCTCCATCCATCTGAAGAAAATGCCGGCACTGGCAGAAGGAAGCCAAGTCCTATGAAGAAATCGATTTTGCTGGTGGACGACGAACCGCACGTGATCCGCGTGCTCCGCCTGATGCTGGAACGCGAAGGCTATGAAGTCAGCAGCGCGAATGACGGGAATGAGGCGCTGGACAAGATGGCCGCGCGCCGCCCCGACGTGATGGTGAGCGACATCCAGATGGCCGGCATGGATGGCCGTGAACTGTGCCGCACCGCGCGTGCGCGCTATCCCGACGAACGCTTCCCGATCTTCGTGATGACCTCGATGACGGCGTCGCAGGAGCGCGAATGGGTGCGTGAACTGGCGAACGTCGAGTTCCTGGAAAAGCCGCTCAGCCCACGCCAGCTGATTGCCCGCCTCACCACCTACTTCACCAACGCGGCCACGCAGGAGAACCCGCATGCATGATGTCCTGAACGATCTCGACTTTTCCCGTCACGCACGCTGGCTGCGCCGCACCACCGGCCTTGATTACGACTTCGCGGTGTGCGGGGCCGATGGATCGGTACGCTGGCAGCAGCAGGCCGGCAGCGATATCGGCGAATGGATCGGCGCGAGCATGGCGGCCGGCCTGACCTGGGCCCAGGACGGCGACGGCATGCAGCGCCACGACCGCGACGGCGCCACCCTGCTCTACATGGCGATGCACGGCAAGACCGGCCTGCTCGGCTACCTGGCGGTGCGGGTCGACGCCGTGGCCGAAGCACCCACGGCCTGGGACGCGCTGGCCGAAACCTTCGAGGACATCGGCGCAGGGATTGCCGACGAAGTGGCATCGCGGCGCGAGCTCGACTCGATGGCGATCGAACTCTCCGAGCGCTACGAAGAACTGCACCTGGTCTACGCCATCGACAAGACCGTGCAGCAGCTCGAACCCGGCGCCGATTTGTTCCAGCGCCTGCTGCAAAGCTGGGCCGAGCACATGGACGCCGATGTCGCCGCCTTCGTGAAGCCCGGCGAAAACCTGTGCGTGCATGCGACCAATCTGTCGGCGCCGATCCACAACCTGGACCTGGTGCTGGTCGAGATGCGCGGCGACCTGTACCGCTTCACGCATTCGGCACGCACGCCGATCGTCATCAACGACGTGAACGACCCGCGCCGCGCCTACATCTTCACCGACCTGCCCTTCAAATTGCTGTGCTGCCCGGTGATCCACGACCGCAGCGTGGTGGCGATCCTGGTGCTGGCGAACCACCTGGCGAAACCCGATTTCTCGAACAGCGACCGTAAACTCGGCGAACTGCTGGCGAACCAGCTGTCGGGCCTCTCCAAAATGTACGGCATGCTGGCCGAAACCCAGAAATTCAACGACCAGATGGCGAACGCCCTGATCGAGGCGGTGGAAGCGAAAGACCCGTACACGCGCGGCCACTCCGAGCGCGTGCACTACATCACCATGGAAATCGGTAAACGGATGAACCTCGGTACGCGCGACACCGACGATTTGTTCTGGGGCTCGCTGCTGCACGACGTCGGCAAGATCGGCATTCCCGACGCGGTGCTGTGCAAGCCGGGCCGCCTGACCGCCGACGAATTCACCTTCATCAAGGTGCACCCGGAGCGCAGCTACGAAATCCTGCGCCACATCGACCGCCTGAAGGGCGCGGTGCCGGGCGCGCGCCACCACCAGGAAAAGTACGACGGCACCGGCTACCCGCACGGGCTGAAGGGCAACGACATCCCGCTGCACGCGCGCATCATCGCCGTGGCCGACACCTACGATTCGATCACCAGCTCGCGTGCCTACCGCGCCGGGCGCAGCCACGAAGTGGCGATGGCGGAAATCGCACGCGTGGCCGGCAGCCAGCTCGACCCCATGATCATCAAGGTGTTCGAGGAGGTGTGCGCGGCCGAGCCGGAGTGGATCGCGCGCTTCAGCATTGCACGTGACCTGCCCCAGCAGGCGGCATAAGCGATGAGCGACGCCGTCACCCGCAGCCGCATCGGCTCGATGACCTACCTGGCGCCGGCGATGGCGCTGGTGGCGGCCGACGCCGTGGACGCGGTCGACAAGGCCATCAACGAATGCATCGCCCAGCACCAGGTGAGCATCGTGCTCGACCTGGGCAAGGTGGCGCTGCTGTCGGGCCGTGCGCTGGAAATGATGACGCGCGCCGCGAACCGCCTGGGAAGCCTGGGCGGCTGGCTGAAGCTGGCCTATCCGAGCCCGCTGCTGCTCGATATCCTGAACGTGACCGGCGTGTCCGACAAGGTGGCCCTGTACGACACGCCGCAGGCACAGGCCAAGGCGCCGCGCGGGGCCGGCCAGCCGAAGCTGGGCGATATCCTGGTCGAGCGCGGCGTCGTCACCGCCGCCCAGGTGGCCGAAGCGGCGCGCCTGCAGGAACAGACCGGCAAGCGCATGGGCCTGATCATGGTCGAGAAGAAGTGGCTGACCGAAGCGGCGCTGTTCCAGGCCCTGGCCGAGCAGCTCGACTTGCCCTTCGTGAGCCTGCGCGCCGGCCTGTACGACCCGGTGGCCGTCTCCTTGCTGGAGCGCGACGTGGCCAAGCGCCTGAACGTGATTCCGCTGTTCGTGGTCGAGAACACGCTGACCCTGGCCACCGGCGAGCCGCAGGCGGTGCACAGCATCGACGAAATCCGCGCGCGCACCGGCTGCCGCATCCGCGTGGCCATGGCGCCGCCGGCGGACATCAACCGCGTGCGCGACGATGCCTACGGCGGCACCATGCCGGATTTTATCCACAGCGAAGCGAACGACCTGGAGCTGGTGGACAGCCAGATCCCGGACGACTACACGCAGATCGACCAGATGGCCGGCGCCAGCCCGGTGATCAACATGGTCAACGCCGTGATCCAGCGCGCCATCCACGACAACGCCAGCGATATCCACATCGAGATCTCGCGCAACAAGTCGCGCATCCGCCTGCGCATCGACGGCATCCTGTACGAGGTGATGTCGCCGCGCGTCGAACTCCATCCGGCCATCGTCTCGCGCCTGAAAGTGATGGCGCATCTCGACATCGCCGAGCGCCGTTTGCCGCAGGACGGCCGCATCCAGGTGATGACGCAAGGCCGCACGGTCGACCTGCGCTTTTCCTCGCTGCCCGGCATCTACGGCGAAAAGGTGGTGCTGCGCGTGCTCGATAAAAACCAGTCGATCCTCGATGTGGACAAGCTGGGGATGGAGCGCGGCACGGTCGAGACCTTCAAGCGCCTGCTCGGGCGCAGCCACGGGCTGATCCTGGTCACCGGCCCCACCGGCAGCGGCAAGACCACCTCCCTGTACGCGGCGATCAACTACCTGAAAAGCATCGAGAAGAACATCGTCACGATCGAGGACCCGGTCGAGTACCAGCTGGACATCATCAACCAGAACCAGGTGAACGATGCGATCGGGCTGACCTTCCCGAAGATCCTGAAGCACGTGCTGCGCCAGGACCCGGACATCATCATGGTCGGCGAGATCCGCGACCGCCAGACCGCGGAAATCGCGGTGCAGGCGGCGCTGACCGGGCACCTGGTGCTCACTACCCTGCATACCAACGACACCCTGGGTGCGGTGGCGCGCCTGGTGGAGATGGGCGTCGAGCCGTATTTGCTGTCGTCGGCGCTGATCGGCGTGATGGCGCAGCGCCTGGTGCGCCGCATCTGCCCGGCCTGCAAGACCGGCTACCTGGTGCCGCCCGGCGCGGCGCTGGCCTATGGCTGGAAGGGAGAGGGCAACCTCAAGCTGCAAAAGGGTCGCGGCTGCCCGTCGTGCTACGACTCGGGCTACAAGGGGCGCCTGGGCATCTATGAATTGCTGGAAGTGGGCGCGGACCTGCAGCGCATGATCGTCGCGAACGCCAGCAAGGATGCGCTGGTCCAGCACGTGGCAGGCAAGGGTCACCGCGACCTGTACGCCGACGGCATGGAGCGCGCATTCGGCGGCGATACCACGCCCGAGGAAATCGCACGCGTCGTGCACTCGCTGTAAGGGGAGCAAGGCATGGCAATCGAATGGGATGATGCAGCGGCGGCGCCGGCGCCGGCAGCGGCAACGCAGCCGGCGCGCAAGCGCGCAAGCCTGAACTGGTCGCGCGATGCCCGCATCGGCAGCGCCGACCGCATGCTGTTCACCGAGCGCCTGGTGCTGCTGCTGGAAACCGGCGTCGCCCTGCACGACGCCTTGCGCGCACTGCACGAGCAGAGCGACAAGCCGCGCCTGAAGGCCATCATCGGCCAGGTGGCGGACGACATCGTCAGCGGCCAGCGTTTTTCCGAGGCGCTGGCAAAGCACCCGGAGCTGTTCCCGTCCACCTACATCAATCTGATCGGCGCCAGCGAGGCCGGCGGCTTCCTGCCCGAGGTGCTCGAACAGCTGGTCGACATGGACGAGAAACAGGAAAGGCTGCGCAGCACCATCGTTTCGGCGCTGTCCTATCCCGGTTTCCTGATCGTGTTTTCGATACTTGTGGTTGTCTTTATCCTGGTGGTCGTGTTCCCGAAATTCTCGGTGATGTTCGCCTCGATCTACGACGAGCTGCCCTTCACGACCAAGATCTTCATCGCCGCCAGCAACCTGCTGACGCAGCATGGCATGGTCTTCGGGGTGGCCGTCCTCGGCCTGGCCGGCGCCGCGCTGGTGGCCCTGCGCCGCCCGGATGCGCGCGCCTGGCTCGACCGCGCCAAGCTGCGCCTGCCGTACGTGAAAGACATCTTCATCAAGATTTATTTGACGCGCCTGATGCGCGTGATGGGCATTTCGCTGGCGCGCGGCGTGACCATCCTCGACACGCTGGGCGCCTGCCGCAACGTGATCCCGAACGCCGAATTCCAGCGCTTCCTGGGCGAACTCGAGGTGCAGGTGACCGAAGGGCGGGGCATTGCCGCGGGCTTTCGCGACAGCCCGCTGATCCCCAGCAGCGTGAAGCAGATGATCGACACCGGCGAAGCGACTGGCTCGCTGGGCAAGGTGATGGGGCGCGTCGCCGACTTCTACGAACGCGACCTGACGCGCCAGCTGAACCGCCTGGCGAAGATGGCCGAACCGGTGATGCTGATGGTGATGGGCGTGCTGGTCGGGACGATTGTGACCTCGATCATCCTGCCGATTTTCAAAATGTCACGCGCGGTTCACTGAAAAGCAACAATTGAAAAAGTTAATGCGCATGGGCAATTAAAATGCTGGCCGTTCATGTTACTCTTCGTTGCTACTCGTTAAGTATTTGCCGTAAAGCAAACCGACCTTAACCCATTCCCTTATTAAAATGACCACTACCGTCCGCCATTACGCCGCCAAAGGCTTCACGCTCATCGAGCTCCTGATCGTCGTGATCATCATCGCCATCCTGGCGGCGATTGCGATTCCGCAGTTTTCGAATACCTCGGGCGATGCCCAGGAATCGGCCGCCCTGGCCAACCTGACCACCATGCGCTCGGCGATCGAACTGTATCGTGTCCAGCACAACGGCCGCTATCCATCGAAGGCGCCGGTAACCGGCAGCACTGCACCAGCCTGCCCGACCGGCGGCGCTGGCTCGACCGATGACAACAATGCTACGACTTTCACCGACCAGTTGACCAAGTTCAGCAGCCTCAGCGGCCACACCTGCACGACGGCCGCCGCCGGCTACAGCTTCGGTCCGTACATCCGCGCGATCCCGTCCGAGCCGATCACCGGCTCGGATGCGGTTGTCGTCGCCACCACGGTAACGGCAACGCCGGTGCCTGGCGCGGCCACCGCCGGCTGGCGCTTCGTCAACGATACCGGCACGCTGCAGATCAACAGCAGCAACCTGGCGCGTGACGGCAAGACCGCGCTGTCGGCAAAATAAACACAGCCTGGCCATGGTAACGGTTTGCCCTGCCCTTCGGCATGCAGGTGTTACCTTGGCCGAAATGCTGGTGGTCGTTGCCATTCTCGGCGTCGCGGCCGCCATCGTCGTTCCGAAGGCCGATCCCCAGGCCGACTTTGCCGCCGACGCGGCCGCCGGCGACATCGCCCAGGCCGTCCGCTTCGCCCAGCGCGAGGCGCTGCGCACCGGCACCTACCAGATCGTCGTCGTCGATGCCGCCAGCCAGGTCCTGCGCGTCTACCAGCCGGCAGCCTCCGGCAGCGGCACCACGGCAATCCACCCGGTCGACAAGCGCGATTACCAGCTCAGCTTCTCCAAGGAAGGCATGCCGCTGGCGACCGTCGTCAGTTCCGTATTCAAGTACCAGAGCGGCGCGGTAACGAACGGCGCCTACTTCGGTCCGGACGGCATGCCGGTCGATATCGCCCCCACCAAGGTGTTGGACCTGCCGCTTGGCCTGCTGCTGGGTACCAAGGATATCTCCCCGCTGAAGGAAGAAGCCCGCATCACCATTCGCCACGGCAATACCGAACGCGTGGTGCGCGTGGCGCCGGTCACCGGACGGGTGAGCCTGTGACGGCGTGCTTGCGCCAGCATGGCTTCTCGTTCATGGAAGTCATGGTCGCCGTGCTGGTGCTGGCGATCTGCGCAGTGCCGATGATGGACGCGCTCACCAACGGCTTGACGGTATCGGCCGCCGGCGTCGACAAGGCGCGCGAATTGCGTTGCATGAAAAACACAATGGAAGCGATCCTCGCTCAACCCTACCAGACGCTGTGGCTGGCCGCTTCGCAGGACAACGCGGCCAGCTACGTGCTGCCCGACGATGCCGCCTGCGCCGGCGTCAAGCGCCAGCTCGTCATTTCGCTGTGCGAGCAAACCGGTACGAGCACCGTGTTCCTGACGTCCGGCACGGCCCAGAACCGGCGCGAGGCGGCCATGCTGCATATCGCCCTGGGTTCCGACAAGGGCTACTCCTTCACCACGATGGTGGCGCGATGAGCAGGCACTTTCTTCGTTCGCGCGGCCTGAGCCTGGCCGAACTGCTGCTCGGCCTGGCCATCGGCGCGCTGGTGCTGGCGCCGCTGGGGCCGATGTTGCACAGCGCCGGCGATGCCGCGCGCGTGGCCGCCGACCAAGTGGCCCTGGAACGCGAAGCCGACTTCGCGCTCGATCGCATTGCAGCGCGCATCCGCGGCACCGCCGTTGGCCCGGCCTTGCTCGACAAGCCCAGCAGCGAATGGCTGAAACCGGCCGCCTACAGCATCGCCGACGGCGTGCTGACCGAGCAGCAGGGCAAGGACAGCTATGTGCTGGCCGAATCGGTGAACAGTTTTTCCCTGACCGCTGCCAGCACCGAAGCCGGCCAGCCGCTGCTGACCGTACGCCTGGACCTGGCGCGCGGCAGCGCCAGCACCAGCGCCGCCGCCAGCGTGCGCATGGGATCCGACCTGTGAAGGCCGGCATGCGCCAGCGCGGCATCCTGCTGCTGCCCGTGGCCCTGACCCTGGCCGCGATCGGTACGCTCGCCTACACGATCACGCGCGAAGGCAGCATGAACGTGTCCGCCGTCGATGCGCAGTACGACATCGAGGTGGCGCGCTACCTGGCCGCGAGTGGCCTGCAGGTGGCGAAGTGGCGCGGGTCGCTCGACGATTGCGATGACGATGAAGCCGCCTACGGCACCCTGAAACTGCCCGGCGGCAGCGTCACGGTCGGCAGCGCCAAGGAGAGCAAGGGCATCCTCACCGTCAGCATCACCGCCACCACCGAACGCAAGTCGGTCGTCGCGCTCACGCGCGCCATGCAGATGATCGATCTGGATAACCCAAAGGCGGCGACCTTCATCGGCAAGGGCGATGAGGACACCACCATCGTCAAGAACGGCACGGGCAGCCTGGCGAATGCCGACACCCTCACCGCCACCGAAGACGCGGCGCACCCGCTGCTGTTGTTCAAGCTGTCGCCGGAACTGGACCGCGCCTCGATTATCCAGGCCGACCTGAAAATCACCAAGAAGTCGGGCAACAACAGCCAGCCGGGCCGCCTGCTGGCCGTGCACCGCCTCACACGCAACTGGGACAAGAACGCGACCTGGACCACGCCCTGGACCAATCCGGGCGGCGACTATGTCGCGGCGCCCGCCGCCAGCGCCGTCATCGATCCGGGCAGCGGCGCCTACAATGGCATCTACCCCTTCCGCATCGACACGCTGGCGCAAGTCTGGGCCAACAGTCCCGCATCGAACTACGGCGTGCTGCTCAAGCCGACGGCGCTGTCGAATGTTCCCTTCATCAGTTTCGACGGTTCGAACAAGCCCGAACTGGCCCTGCGCTATTACAAGCGCTGCACCTGATTTTGCCACCGGCCATGAACATACCCGCCTCTCCCCTAGCCGGCAACGCCGCCTGCGTCCGACCCCGCCCTGGCCCCGGGTTTCCAGCATGAAGGCCTGGCTGACTTCGCTGAAGGAGCGCAGCGTCCAGGCCGCGCCGATCGGCCTCGACTTCGCAGCCCAGCGCCTGAACCTGCTGCAGGCCATCCCGTCGCCGGATGGCCCGGCCGTGCGCGCCGCCGTCTCGCTGCCCTACCCGGTCGAGCGCGCGCAGCTGCTGGCCGACGCGCCGCGCCTGAAGCGCTTCGTGCGCGAGGCCCTGCATGCCGCGCCGTTTGCCGGGCGGCGCGTGGTGTCGGTGCTGGCGCCGAGCGAAGTGCGGATCCTGCCGCTGACGGTGCACGTGCCGAACGGACAGAACGAAGGGCAGGCGGTGGCCAAGGCGGTGCGCGAGCAGCTGGGTGCGGCTGCCAGCGAATCGGTGGTCGATTACTACCAGGTGCGCAGCGTGGAGGCGACGGGGTCGGAGCGCCAGGTGCTGGCGGCGGTGGCGGCGTCGAAGAACGTGCTGGCCTACCTGGACACCCTGCGCGGCGCCGGCCTGGAACCTGTGGCGCTCGACATCGGCCCGGCCGCGATTGCGCGCCTGCTGGCGGCGATGCAGGAAGACTTCGACCAGTCGGTCCTGTTGATCAACTTCGGCGCCAGCAAGAGCTACCTGACCGTGATCTGGGGCCGGCGCCTGATGCTGGACCGCGAGATCGACTTCGGCGAGCAGCAGCTGGTCGAGCGCCTGTCGCGCGCGCTGGGGCTGGACAACGAGGTGGCGCTGGCGCTGCTGCGCGAGCACGGCATCGGCACCCCGGCCGGCGCCCCCCAGGGCGGCGGCGCCCAGCCCGACATCGGCCGCACCGTGCGCGAGATCCTGTACCAGGAATTCGCGGCGCTGGCCGAGGAGCTGGTGCGCACCCAGGTGTACGTGGCGTCGCGCACGCGCGGCAGCAGCATCAGCCGCGTCTACCTGAACGGCAGCGTGGCGCGCTACCGCCACATCGGCGAGCGCATCGGCGAACTGGTGCGCCTGCCGGTGGAGCTGCTCGATCCGTTCAAGGCTTTCCATGGCGCGCCGGGTGCGGCAGTCGGCGATGCGCACGCCATCGCCCTGGCCGCCGGCCTGGCACTGCGCGGAGGCGCCGGTGGCTGATATCGACATGATCCCGCGCAGCTGGCGCGAAGGCTTGCGCGTGCGCCGCACCCTGGCCGCGTATGGCGCGGCGCTGGCGGTGCTGCTGCTTGTGGGCGGCGGCGCCAGCGCCTTTCTGCACTGGCGCCTGGCGCTGGAAACCCCGCGCCTGGAGCAGGAGCGCGCCGCCTCGCTGCAGGCTGGCGCGATGCGCACCCAGCTCACGGCTGCGCAGGCACGCAAGGATGCGCTGGCCGAGAACCTGGATGCGCTGGCCGGCCTGCGCGGCACCGGCGAAGTGGCGGCGCTGGCCACGGTGCTCGACCACGCCCTGAACGAGCGCGTCTGGTTCCAGACCCTGCGCCTGGCGCGCACCCAGGAAACCCTGCAGGCGGCGCCGTCGCCGCTGCCGCCGGGGACGGTGCAGGGACGCGCGCCACAGACCGGCACATCCCAGGCCTGGCGCCTCGGCACCCAGGTCGAGATCACCGGCGGCGCGCTCGACGACGCTGCGATGACGGCCTTCCTGGCCGCCCTGGCCGCCGACCCGGCGCTGTCCGAGGTGCGCTTCCTGAACAGCAGCACCGCCGCGGAGGAAGAGGGCGGCGCCGTTGGCTTCAGCGCTTCCGCAGCGCTCGTCAAACGCCAGGAGACGCCATGAATCCCGACTGGATCCGCAAGGCCGCCGCACTGCCGGCGCGCCAGCTGCACCTGGCCGGCGCCGGCCTGCTGCTGATTGCCGGCGCCGCGCTCTGGTTTTATGCGCTGCGTGCGCCGCTGACGGCCCTGCGCGCGGTACGCGCCGAACAGGCGCAGCTGGCGCAGGCGGCCGGCGACCCGCGCCTGCTCGCGGCCCAGCTGGCCCAGCTGGCCGCCGACAGCCGGCAACTGGAGCAGCGGCTGGGCGCCGGGCCAGGTCCAGCATCAGGCCAGGCATCGGCGCAAACTTCGGCCCAGGCCCAGGTGCGCCTGGTCGGCAGCCTCGGCGCGCTGGCGCGCGAGCAGGGCGTGACCGTGCACGGCGTGGCGCCGGCGCCCGACGAGATGGCGCTCGGCTTCATGCGCCTGGGCTTCGACGTCGATGCCAGCGGCCCATATGCGGCGCTGCTGGCCTGGATGAACGCAATCGAGCGCTCGCAGCCCAACCTGTCGATCGCCGGCTTCGACATGCGCACCGGCACCGCGCCCGGCCAGGTGGCCATCCGCATCCGCATTGCGGCTTACCAGACCCAGGAGAACGCGCCATGAAACGCCTTGTCTTCGTGATCGCCATCGCCTGCCTGGCCCCGTTGCAGGGTGCGGCGCAAGCGCAGCCGCTGCGCGATCCGTTCGCGCGTCCGACCCTGACGGCACGGGTGGTACAGGCGCCGGCCGCCGCCGAGCCGGCGCAAGAGCCCGCGCAGGCGCCGCCGCCCATGCCCCAGCTGCGCGCCGTGATGGTCACGCCAGGCGGCGCGCTGGCAAACATCAATGGCCAGATCCTCGCCAGCGGCGAGTGGTTCGGCGACTATCAACTGATCAAGGTGGAGGAACGCGGCGTCACGCTGAAAAAGCGTGGCGTGACCAGCGTCCTGCTGCTGGACGAGAGCCGCAAATGAAGCACATCACACACACAGGCATGGCCGTTCTGCTGGGCGCCGCCTTGGCCGCGCACCCGGCAAGCGCAGCACCGCAACGCACGCCGGCAGCGGCTGCAAACCAGCCGGCCACGGCGGTCTCGTCGACGGTGGCGCCGCTGGGCGCGCCGACCTCCTTCGTGTTCCGCGACACCCCGATTGCCGAGCTGTTCGAGATGATCTCGCGCCACGAGCGCGTCAACATCATGCTCGGCAAGGGCGTCACCGGCAACGTAGCCGTCAGCCTGTACGACATGACGCCGCGCCAGGCGATCTTCGCGATTGCCGAGGCGGGCGGCTACCAGGTGCTGACGCGCGAGAACGGCTACATGATCGTGAACCCGGCCGACGGCGCCGCAGCCGGCGCGCCGGTGTCGGCGAACATGGAAGTACGTGCGCTGAAGGTGCTGTATTCGGAGCCGCAGCTGGTGGCCGACATCCTGTCGAAGCACGTCGGCCGCGGCGGCAAGGTGACGGTGCTGCCCTCGCGGCGGACCTTGATTGTCGAGGACACGCCGGAGGGCATGGCGCGCATCGTGGCGCTGCTGCGCGAGATCGACACCCAGCCGCAGCAGATCATGATCGAGGCGAAGATCCTCGAGATCACGCTCGACGAGAACGAGAACTTCGGCATCGAGTGGAACAAGGTCTTCAGCGGCGACGGCGTGAACCGCATCGGCACCAGCCGCCTGCTCGAGCGCACCACGCCTGGCCTGGTGTTCAACTTCGTGAACAATAACGTCGACGTCTTCCTGAATGCGCTGAACAACAAGGGCCGGGTGCGCACCCTGGCCACGCCGAAGCTGCTGACCCTGGAAAACCAGGAAGCGACGACCAACATCGGCGACAAGCTGGGCTACCGCGTGACCACCACCATCAACAACGTCACCAGCGAAACCATCGAGTTCCTGGAGACCGGCGTGATCCTGCGCGTGACGCCGTCGGTCGACGCCGACGGCCGCATCGCCCTGCGCGTGCGTCCGGAAGTCAGCTCGGGCACCCTGCTGGGCGGCATTCCGTCGAAGAAGACCACCGAGGTGAACACCCAGCTGGTGGCCGATAACGGGCAAGCCATCCTGATCGGCGGCCTGATCAAGGCCACCTCGGGCCAGCGCCGCATCGGCGTGCCGCTGCTGGGCGACGTGCCCGTGGTCGGCAAGCTGTTCTCGAACAACGAGCAGTCCGGCACCCTGACCGAGACCATCGTCCTGATCACGCCGCGCATCGTGCCGACCCGGCCGGGCGGCGCCGACGTGCAGGACATCGAGCGGGTGCAGCAAGCGGCGGGCGAGATCCAGGACGCGTTCAAGGGACCGGCAAAGCTGAAGTGAAGCGGCGTGCTTGAAACCGGCATCGGCATCGCGGCCGTGGGCGAAGTGCCGCAAGCGGAAGTAAACGCGGCTGCACCATGCAAAATGGCCTCCGAGGAGGCCATTTTTCGTTGTACCTCCATGGTGGGTTCGAGAACCCACCCTACGGGCATGCATTTCAACTGGTAGGGTGGGTTCTCGAACCCACCATTCCCATCAGGCTGCCGCCACGCCCGCGTTATGCGCCTGCTGGTCGGCGTGATACGACGAACGCACCATCGCGCCGACTGCCGCGTGCACGAAGCCCATTTCGTAGGCCGCTTCCTCGAACTTCTTGAACTGGTCCGGGTGCACGTAGCGGCGCACCGGCAGGTGCGAGTTCGACGGCGCCAGGTACTGGCCGATGGTCAGCATGTCGATGTCGTGCGCGCGCATGTCGCGCATCACCTGCAGGATTTCCTCGTCGGTCTCGCCCAGGCCGACCATGATGCCGGACTTGGTGACCGCGTTCGGGTACATCTTTTTAAAATCGCGCAGCAGCACCAGCGAGTGCGTATAGTCGGCGCCCGGGCGCGCTTCCTTGTACAGGCGCGGCACGGTTTCCAGGTTGTGGTTCATCACGTCCGGCAAGCCGTCGGCGAAGATGTTCAGCGCCTTTTCCAGGCGGCCGCGGAAGTCGGGCACCAGCACTTCGATCTTGGTGTTCGGCGACAGGGCGCGGGTTTTCGTGATGCACTCGACGAAGTGGCCGGCGCCGCCGTCGCGCAGGTCGTCGCGGTCGACCGAGGTGATCACCACGTACGACAAACGCAGGTCGGCGATGGTCTTGGCCAGGTTGCCCGGCTCGTTCACGTCCAGCGGGTCAGGGCGGCCGTGGCCGACGTCGCAGAACGGGCAGCGGCGCGTGCACTTGTCGCCCATGATCATGAAGGTGGCCGTGCCCTTGCCGAAGCATTCGCCGATATTCGGGCAGCTGGCTTCTTCGCAGACGGTGACCAGGTTGTTCGCGCGCAGGATGTCCTTGATTTCGTAGAAGCGCGAGGAGGCGGTGGCCGCCTTGACGCGGATCCAGTCCGGCTTTTTCAGGCGCTCGGCGTCGGCGATCGGCACGATCTTGATCGGGATGCGCGAAGTCTTGCTGGCGCCCTTCTGCTTGTCGCTGGCGTTGTAGGCAGCAGTGCCGGCAGCGTTGGCGGGATTCAGGACGGTATCGGTTTCGGTAGTCATGTCGCTCATGCCCGCAGGGGCTCCATTGAATTGTTCGGTTCGGCAGGATCGGATGTAAAAGTGTTACCCGCTAATTGGCCCACGAGTGCGTGGGCCAATGCGCGCTGCACGTCGGCAAGGGGCGCCTCGACGCCCATGGTGCGCATGTCGACGGTGGCCAGGCCCGAGTAGCCGCAAGGATTGATCCACGAGAACGGCGCCAGGTCCATCGCCACGTTCAGCGAGACCCCGTGGTAGGTGCAGCCGTTGCCGCGCACTTTCAGGCCGAGGGCGGCGATCTTCGCGCCGCGGCGCGGGCCTTCGGCGATATAGATGCCGGGCGCGCCGGCCACGCGTTCGCCCCCGAGATTATACGCCGCCAGCACCTCGATGACCGCCTGTTCGATTTTTGCCACAAATTGTCGGGCATACAATTTACCGCCCGGCTTGTTGCGGCGCAGGTCCATCAGCAGGTAGATCACCACCTGGCCGGGGCCGTGGTAGGTCACTTCGCCGCCGCGGTCGGTCTGCACCACGGGGATGTCGTGCGCCGGCACACCCGGTCCATTCAGCAGGTGCCCGCGGTCCGCGCCCAGGCCCAGGGTGAACACGGGCGGGTGCTCGACGATCCAGAGTTCGTCGGGCGTGTCGGGCGTGCGCGCATCGGTGAACGCGCGCATCGCGGCAAAGGTCGGTTCGTAGTCGGCGCGGCCGAGCGCGCGGATCAGCGGGCTGGCGGGACGGGTCGGGTGCATGGGAGTCTGGTCAGGGATGGTGAGGAGGGTAGGAAGGGTCTGTTACCAGAACCCCTCCCCCCTAA
>NZ_JAULSI010000023.1 GCF_030711405.1 Massilia brevitalea | reverse complement strand
GCCTGACTCACACTAACCGGCCTCCACGAAAGCCGGGGCGGTTCACAGCGAATTGCTGCACCGATGGTGGGGGGAATGGTGACGGCACCGCTTCTGTCGCTGTTCGTCATCCCAGCTGCTTGGCGTTTGCTGCAGGAGCGCGCTATACCAGGACGCTAGGTACTCGACCGCAAGCTCTGACTGTAGCTGGGCTAACAAAAGCAGTTCGCCCAGCCGGTGCGGCTTACAACGTCGTTGCGGCATACGCAATACAACCGTGCATAAAACGATTCGCTACACATTGGCTCACTGAAGTCGACACCTCGTCCGGACTTCGGTGAGCCTTTGTAGAGCAGCCTGATGACCACGTATCTGGAAATTGATGAACTAGCCGTATTGTTGGGAAGAAGCGCCCATACAATCAGGCGGAACCTCCTCCGAAACCCAACAGCCGTGCCGCCAAGGATGTACATCCCTGGGACGAAAATGCTTCGGTGGCGGGCACACGAGGTAGAAATCTGGATGCATGAGACTGGCTGGACTCGACGTCCCTCGTGGTTGGGACAGCGAGGACCTGACGCATTGACCGCCATCGCGGTCGGTCGAGAAGCCACAGCCTCAAGGCCCGCATCGGCCGAGGAGATGATACCCAGCTTGCCATCGACAACGCTCAAAAGTTGAATGCAATACGCTGCTGCCGATTTATGTACCTGCTCAGCCCTACCGGTGCAGCGCACGTCCAGGTGTACTAGAAAGACGCACGGAACTGCCCAACTGCCTGCACAAGAGTACGCAGATTTAGGGAGCATTTCGCCCCTGATTGTAATGACGGACGAATCCGCTCAGTATCACCGCAAGCTACGGCACGTGGAAGTCAGCGGCCTCATGAACGGAGCCAACCTCACGCACATACGCGGATTCAGGGAAGCTTGCGGCCGAGCGTGTAGCGAGACCATCTGTCGCGGCCTTTGCCTTAGTTGCGAGGTAAAAGAACTGACTACACATGACATAGGCCTACATCGGAATTGATGCCTAGCCAGCGTATTTGAGCGGCCCCCGGTAGGCTTACCGTCTGTAGTAGGACGCCGACCTACCGAAAAACTAGAGCGATGGCTGTGGCAATTAAGCTTATCAGCAATGCGCCCATCCCCACGCTGACCAGGAATATGGGCGCTCGCTTTTCGTCCTGCAATATCGCTCGTATTTTCTTAAGCATTCGTAACCCTCATCAAGGCCGTTGCCACTCATCCGCAAGACTTCAATCTGGACTCGCGACCGATGAACGGGCTTCGACTGCGACATCTACCTAACACTCTGCAGTGCATACCGGGCGCGCCAAAACTTTTGCAAACTGAACATTTAAGCTCTCTTTTCGGAGGTCGTACTCGACCAATCTTGATACCAGTTCGTCGCGAGCGTGGACATATAGCTCTTCGCAAAGACCGGGGATGAGTTCGTTCGCGTTTTCGTCGAGATACGCCAGCCATTCCTCGTCCTGCATCTTTACCAACTCGCGGATGTAGCCCCGGAGAACAGGCGCTAGCTCAGCAATTTCCTCATCACTCGTCCCGCTGTCTACCAACAGCGCTAACTCTCGAATCAGCGCGATAAGCAGGTCAACAGGAAAAAAGCTGGGCAGTAAATTGCGACCTGTCCGGCGCGAAAGCTCCAGTTTTACCGTAGCTACTGACATAAAAAGTCCAGTCTGTGAATGAAGTTTTTAGGGTTGAAGGCGCCATTTTCCATCGCCGCAGAGGGTGCTCCCCATGAAGCGGTCATGCGCATGCCGTATCGTGAAATATTGTATACTATACTTTATAGACGTACTATGGGGATTCGCACATGCTGCTGGCACATGAGCGCTCCTTTCAAATTTTTAACCGCCCGAGAGCGGTTTGCCCGCAATTTACGGGAGTGGCGTTCGAAGCGCGGTCTCAGCCAAGAGGCGCTTGCAGCAGAATCTGGCCTCTCGAGAGTGTTTTTGTCCAGAGTCGAAACCGCCGCCGCCACAGTTTCATTAGATAACGTGGAAAAGCTGGCCCACGTTCTAGGCATCGACATCGTAGATTTGCTTCTGCCCTAGAGACTTCGAGGCCTGCTGCGCTCGCCACTTTACTACCGAGACAGTTGATAAGAGGGGGCGCTATGCCTAGGAAGTTGCCGGACTATTTGCCAGCGGACTGGCCAGACCATGCGAGAATTCCTACCAGGGCTGAGTGGGAGCGCGCACAAGAAGAAGACCGGGTTGCGGAGCTAGCGTTCGCGCGGATGAGGGAGCACCCGCCCTCCACGGCACCAACGCCAGAATCAATCGCCGCTGGCGACGCGGCGATGGCAGAAGCGTACAAGCGCGCGGCAGAGGTGGTGGTGCGAAGGATTGAGAGCAGAGAATTGCTCAGCATTGATGAGTTTTGTGAGGCCGTCGGTGTAACCTGCGACTGGCTGAGCGATGCATTGACTGAGGGTAGGCTGTTTGCAATTACCGGGCCTCACGGGCGCAGTTTCTTCCCCGCTTTTTATGCAGACGCTCGTATCAAGCGAGCGGATATCGAGCAGGTCGCCCGCGTGTTGTCGCCACGTGACCCAAGTTCCCAATACGGGTTTTTTACTAGCATCCGGACATCACTTCAGGCGACGCCGCTCGATGCGCTGCGCGCGGGCCGACTTGATGCTGTAATGAGAGCGGCAGAAATGCACGCAGAGGGTGCCCCACCCCGGCTGCTTTCGGTTGTCGACGAACTGGCAGGTCAGTCAGGACCGCTGACGGTGCCCCCGCAGCATGACCCGTCTGGGTCGTTTGCTGACGTGCTGAACGGTGCTACGAGAGGCTGATACATGGTACGTGTGCCCGCAAATACAATGAGTACGTGACAAACATAGCGTCCACAGCTCCGGCAAACGAGACCGCAATGATTCCTCAACGTCCGAAGTATGCATGGACGAGCAGTAGAATGAAACAAAGCCGGTATTGCCATCCGGACAACGGAGCGCACATCGAACAAGACTCGCTGTCCACAAGCTTAAGGATGCGCTGCAGTTAAGAACGCTCCCATGGCCCTCTAATAGACGACCGAGCTGCGGGTTCGGACCTACTGCTAGAGGTCTAAGCGCATTTGTCCTCTACTTTTTTATTTTACGGGGTTTCTTACTTTCCTTAACTGAAACGTCCGTATCGGGCCGCGAATTTCGGTCGATATCGGGCAACGGAAGGTCCAACTGGTCCGTAGACATCCCAGCCGCTGTAGCGTTGTACAGCCATCGCATGAATTTTTCTACAAGAAATCGATTCTCAGCAGTCAATCTTGTAACTGTCGCCTCAAGTGATTGAACGCGCGGGTCGCGGACTTCCTCGCTAAGCGCAGGCGATTTTTTATGCTGTGACCGTTGGTCCCGCAAAATTCCCACACGAATGGTATATGCGGACTTAATCTGGGGTTGTCGGTCTAGGGCTTGGCGCGTGTACGTAGGAAGACCAGCGGCGGTCAGCGCCTCAATCAGAAAGTCCCACGTAAGTTTATTCGTCGGCCAAGCATCAATGATTTGAACTGCGACACGGACCATCTCGTCATCTATGTTCTTAGCCCGAACCTTATTCATTATCCGCCCGCCTCGTTACGCCTTTACGCCTGCTGTGTAGCAGTCGCCTCTGGCCGCCCTGCTTTTCGTTCGAAACTTTGCCGCTCGCATCTTCAAGTACCATCACCGGACTCGCAAAGGGGGTTTTAGGCTGACTCCCTATTTTACCGAAGCTTCCGCTTGGACTGGTGGCTTCCAACGCCGCCCGTAGGCGACCAGCCTCACCCACCTGGGAAAGTGATTCAGAACCTGACAGTCGAATCAGCGCTCCGCCCTCAACCTGCGGGTCATCCAGAATACTAATAATTTGCTTGAGCCTCTCGACATTAGCCTCATGCGTTTCCAGCCAAATCTTGGCGGATAGTTTGCCAGCGTTAAGAGCAGCTAACGCGCGCTCAACCAGCATTTGATTTTCCATCAACGAAGCCCGAAGACGTGTTTCGACAATAGCATCACCCTTCACGACCACATGCTCGTCGCAGCTTATATGGTCACCAAATTTCGGGCACGGCATCATCACGAAATCGTGCACGCAGTATCCCAAATCCGTCGTATGCCCGGCCTGAACACGCTTCGCCAACCATTCAGAACGAAGAATCGGGATGTAAGTCTTTGTGGAGACAGGGGGAGCGAAGGAGGCGGTAGCGCGTCCAACAGAATCGCGCATCTCTTCAATACGTTCCGCTGCACTCACATGGTCATACGCCGAATTCTGAGCGACGTTCTTTCGCCCGGACCACGCCGCAATATCGAAGGCATCCATATTCGCGCTTTGCGCAATCGTGTTCAAAAAATGTCGCAGCTGGTGTGACTGAATCCTAATTGGCCTTCCTTCGCTGTCACACACGCCGGTACTTTTAAACAATGAAGGCATACTACGTGCGGTACTCTCATCAACAGCCCGAGAGATTTCGTACTCCCCAACAGGCCTTAACATGCATACCAAAGTTTTCTTGCGAGGGTTATATTCATGTACTCGCGAAATGCACAAGGCTTCGCTGTACTTAAGTCCGCTTCGTTTATGAAATATTGGAAATCCAACAGGAAGCATGCTGATAATTTTTCGTTGCAATTCAGCAAACCGAATCCGCGGCACGTCTATCGCCCTAATTTTTCCGGGGGCGCCACGTAAATCGTCGCCGACCCCAATGTCATTTCTTCCGCACCACGTCAATACGTCTGACAGTGTTTTACGGTCAGACTCTGCATCCGTTCCATCGCCAATCGGAGCTGAATCGCCCCACAAAATATTGTCGACTTCACGTGCTGAAAGCAACCGCTTTAAACGCAAATGACTATTTTTTTTAGACAGGTAGAGTCGACCAGGGTACGCCTCGTAGTGTCGAGCTAGCGCCCTAGCCGGCGCAGAGTAATCGACCAGCCTCTTAACGGCCTCCTGTGCAACCGCAGACATAGTCGCCGACACCGGCTTTAGAATTGCCCCCCCGCCCTTAGCGGCCCAATAGCGCAGCAGGAACCCAGGCTTGCCGTCCCCCCTTGGAACCAGACAGTCGACAGTCAGACGTATCACTTCACTTAGTCGACCTGGCTGGCAAATAAGCAGACCCAAGACGGACGAAACCAGCAAGTCACGAGGTTTCTCAGCACGATGGAACGCCTCTCCCAATGCTTCCAAATGCTCTTGCATCGGGAGTTTCTCGCTGCGACGCTCATCGAAGCTCTTACCAAGCTTGACAGAAAAATCAGTTGGTACAGCTAAAAAGTTAGTCCATGCACTTCCCACTCTCGACAGCCGATTGTCATCAATGAAGCGACTTAGACGGCTAAGAGCATTCCCAATTTGATAGGCCTTCCCCACACCAAAATGTTTTTTTGCAAGGCTTGCCGCCTCGTCAAAAGTGGTCGACGTGATTTTCGTAGGGCAGAATTCGCCCCTTCCAACTAACGCCTGCTCGACCATTTGCAAGGCCCTTAGTCGTGTCAAGGTCGGCGTGGCACTTACAGGCTCGATTGCATGCATATATCGAATATAGCCCTTAGCAAAATCTGAAAATCCGGCGGCCAAGGGTACTTTATTGGCACGAGACCGCGCTGTAAGAAAGGTGCAAAACGAAATGCTGCTATTCCCACGCTTGTTATCCGAATTCAGCGCCGTTCCAACTTCCCATTTGTCCGCGTCAAAATCTATTGCCCCGTAGACGGTCAGTTCATCCCGACACAGAGCAACAAACCTACGAAGATTTAGTAGCGCCGTCGAGCTCGGAAATGGGATAAATGTTGCTGAGGGTGTCACGATACGGCACCTGCAAACGACCTCTTCGAGTATTCATCAGCGCACTGAACAATTATGCTGGCCACGGCCATCATTGCCCTATCATTCACGCTGACAATGGCCGCTGAGCAGCCGGCCTTCAAAAGCCGAGCTCTATCTTTCTCAAGGTAGTCATACACTAACTGGTGTGGGCCATCCAGCCATGCATTGAAGAGAAAACAAGTGTAGCAAGCAATCGGCTTATTAAAGCCACAAAAGTCCTCCTTGCCACATCGACCTACACCTTTTTGCATTGATTTGTCGATTATAGGACTGGTGATATGAAGTGCCGGGTCTAAGTCTGCGTTAGTCACAGTTTTTATCAACACGCCTTTAAATGCCTGGGCAATAGTCCCCAATCGCGCAGCAGTAGAAAACTCGACCCTATCGTGTAACTCGAATGCACCCGCTAGCGCCACATACGGCCGCACGCTTATAGTCGTCGTATGGCCAAGTCTGAGTGCAGTTCCCGCTACCCCTAACCCCTCCCGTATACAATTCGTACCCAACGTGTACCTAAAACGATACACATTAAATACCATTTGCGCACCCGTTCTTTCGCTGATGGCGCTAAGATTAGAAAACGTGGCACGAATCTCGTCCGTTATCGTCACCGCCAACATATGATACTCAAAACCCTTAACGTTCGCGCCAGCGCTCTTTCCCCTACTTGGAAAAAGAGGACCAGACTCGGGGTCGGGGAGCAAACCAACATATTGGTTCAGCATTTGACTCTTGTACTCAAGCATCAACGCAGCCAACTCAGGTATTAAGTCCATTTCCTGGAACCGACTCCGTTCTGCCTCACCCCGTGCTTTAACCTGTGGAATTTTCAAAACACAGCGCTCACGACCGTCCTCGCGTATAATTTGAAGGTCCAATAATTTGAGAAGCGCATATTGCTTAGGACGCTGCCCAAATAACGCGACTAGCCAAGCCAGCACATATCTTGAAAGCGGAATACTGCCGTTTGCGTAACCTGAATACAGCGCATCAAATATAGTCTCCCGTTCCATGTCTGTAAATGGACCAACAACCGGGTCTAGCTGACTAATTGCACTACCGCTTGTAACACCGCGAAGTTTAGTCTCTGACAAGTACTTTGCTCCGCACGCAGAGATTCCAGGAAAACCAAGCTTACCCATGCGTTTTAGAAAAGGCCTGCAGCTTCGAAAACAAATTTCGCTCGGGTCAGATTCTTTTAACACGTTGCGCGCATTGAGAAGACTGACCGCCGTAAAACTTCTAGTCAAGCCATCTGCGCCTCCCTTGATAACTCTACACAAGCGGCAGAGATTCTCGAATGTAGCGCTCAATGTCCCTGCGGCCAAGTTCTCTGCCGTCCATATAAGTGTCTTCCGTAATCCCCAGTGCAGCTCCTCACCAAGTTCGACCAGACTTGAAAAATCGATATGCACGGATTTGGTACCATCCTTGAAACTCCACAGGTCGCTTCGTGGGTCAAAGACCACACCATTTGCAGTTGTTGCAACAGCCGATATTTCGAAACGACCCGAGAATCTATTTGATACCGTCGTGTTTGGATGTGTGACGCTTGGCATATTGTTCATTCTGTGCTTTCAATGACGATTGATGCGCTTTCTCTTTGATGCGACGCTTGTTGTAATGGTCGGGCATCGTTGATATCGCTGACCACCGCATCAGAACTCGACGCCGCTGGGCTTCATCCGTGTCTAATACACCTTCTCTCTCGAACCCAAGTGATAAGATGTAGTTACATGTATGTCGGCACATCTGAGACGATAATTTTTTGGGTAGTGCGGGACACGACTCACGAATCTTCCGAAAAATATGTTGAAGTGCACTATCTGTCAACGCTCCGCCGCCTCGTGCCAAAAATAGAAACGGCATATCGTCCTGGGTTTGGGACTTTCGTAAATTTGGAGAAACTATATACTCGTAAGTTGCTGCCATAAGGTCACGAGATAGCGGGATTTCACCTTCTATTGTTTTGGCTTTTGCAGGCCGACGGCGCTTATCCACCTTAGAATCTTGGCGCCTAAGAACCCGGACGACGGCGCGCTGCCAATCGATATCTTCAAGTCTAATGCCTAATAATTCGCCGCGACGCAATCCCAAAAGGATGAGCCACTGCATAAGAAGAGAGTTACGATAGCGAACGAATTCAACTCGGAAGGGATTTTCGTTAGCCAGGGGGTCGGTAATGCGCCACAAGTCATTGATTTGCGACTCACTTAAGGAAGTGCTTTGTTCCTTCGGCTTGGGCCTTGCAGGAACCCTCGCATCAAACATCTCGAACGTGTGAACCCGTGCAGTCTCTAGTCTGAGGTATCGCTCGTTATCTCGGTCAAGCGAATATAGAGCACGCAGGGCTCTCTCGTTGACGTAGTCGCGTATGTAGGCAACTCGGTCACGATAGGATGTTATCGCATCTCGCTTTGGGACTGTAGGAAGCTTTTGGTACAGCTTCATAATTTTAACATTGCGCCCACGCAACGCCACTTCCTTCACTTCCAGAAGCGGTAGGATACGCTCAAGCCTCTGTTTGCAAAGGTCGACTATTCTCTCAACTTCGAAAAGTAAAAGTAGTTTGCTTGATTTTAACCTCGCGGTCAGGTCAATATCGAGAATGCGGCAGGCCAGTTCTAACACCATAATTGCACGCAAGTGTGCCTCTATGGTGTTCACGGCTAAGTGTCTGGACCGTAAATTCTTTAATGCGTATAGAGTCGGTTCAATGAGAGGGGCGCCACTCTCGGAATCGACCAGTGAGACGAAATCCTCCCCCGACTGCAGTCGAAAATAACGAATGCCAAATGGATTACGCATTTGTTTACACTTCTCTGCAATGACACCATTGCACAGTGCGCTATTTACATTTTTTTGTCAAGCTCGATATTTTCCAGCTGTTTTCCTATGAGAAATTTAAAGTTGTATACGGTTTATGCAATATGATGCTTGACTTCTGCACCGCCACCACGGCAAACAGGCTGAGCACGAAGGCCATGGCGTAAAAACCTTTTTCGCTGGGCGCCAGGGTGGCGTTCCAGAGCCCGATCGTCAGCAGCGTCATCACCGCAATCAGGGAAAACCAGCAGATGCCGAAGTACAGGCCGGTGACGGGAATGCCTTCGCTGCGGTCGCGCACCGACTTTTGCAGCGAGATCGCGGCAAACAGGCCGTACAGCAACAGCGTGAAGTAATAGCCTTTCTCGTTCAGCGGCATCGTTGCATTCCATAATCCCCAGAGAAAGGCGATGGCGCCGATCAGCAAGGCACCCCAGGAAGCGCCGACAAACGCGGCGGTCGGTCGTTGAACAATGGTCACGGCGGGCTCCAGTTGTTTGTCTGGCGGCAAGTCTAGCACCAAGATAATTGCTTGGGTTGCGCAAATACGCGTGAGTTCGACCGTACCGCCAGGCGCTACTCGCGGTTCAGGCGCGCAGGACGCGCCAGGTCGCAAAGCCGGCGATACAGAGCAGGATCGAGCCGCACAGGTGCAGCAGCGTATGAGTCAACGCCCAGCCGTAGGCGCCACGCTGCAAGAGCGCCACGGATTCGCCGGAAAAACTGGAAAAGGTCGTCAATCCGCCCAGGAAGCCGGTGACGATAAACAGGCGCCACTCGGGCGACAGGTGCGGATTGCTGCTGAAAAAGCCAAGTGCGACGCCGATCAGGTAGCCGCCGACCAGGTTGGCGGCCAGGGTGCCGGCCTGGACCTGGGCGTGGATGTTCGCCAGCCACAGGCCCAGCCCCCAGCGCAGCCAGGCGCCGATGGCGGCGCCCGCCCCCACCGCCAGCCAGCTCAGCGGGTTGCCCACTTGGCTTTGGCGGAGTCGTCCGAGAGGCGCGCATCGACCCAGCGCGCACCGTCGGGCGTCTGTTCCTTTTTCCAGAACGGGGCGTCGGTCTTCAGGTAGTCGATGATGAACTCGCAGGCGGCAAAGGCTTCGCCACGGTGGGCGGCGCTGCAGGCGACCAGCACGATCTGCTCAAGCGGCGCCAGCGGGCCGACGCGGTGGATGACCAGCGCGTTGTACAGCGGCCAGCGCGCCTCGGCCTGGGCGACGATGTCTTCCAGCGCCTTTTCCGTCATGCCAGGATAGTGCTCCAGCTCCATTTCCGACACCGAGGCACCATCGTTCATGTCGCGCACGGTGCCGACGAAACTGACCACGGCGCCCACGCGCGCATCGCCTGCACGCAGCTGGGCCAGTTCCTGGCCGAGGTCGAAGTCGGCGGTCTGGACGCGCACCTTGCTCGCCTCGCGGCTCGACTCGCTGCTCCGCTCCCTGCTCGCTTCGCTGCCCAGCTCGTTACTTGTTTTTCCGCTCATGTTCCCGCTCATGTCCGCACTCACTTCGCGTCTCTCGCCGTACGCATGAGCAATTGTTCGATGCGCAGCGCGGTGCGGTCGTCGACCAGGGCCGGCAGCGCGCACAGTTGGCGCAGGCCGCTTGCCTTGTGGCCTGGCTTTTCGCCCGCCTTCAGCGTCGATTGCAGGGCCTCGACCTGCAGTTTCAGGCGGTCGCGGGCAAACTCGGCGCCGCTGTCGATGCCGGCCGCCACTTCCTGGCGCAGCAATTCCTGCAGCAGGGTCGCGCGGTTGGCTTCCAGCAAGCGCGCATAGCCGGCACGGTCGCCCTCGGCGGCATTCAGCGCCGCCTCGAAGCGGGCGTCGAGCACCGGATCGTATTCGGCGCCGGCCGGCAGCAAGGCGGCCCAGCGTGCGCGCCAGTCGGCGGCGGCGATCGTCTGACCTGGCTGGGCCAGCGCATCCTCGAGCTCCTGGCAGGCGCCCAGCTTGTCGCGCAGGGCGCCGGCCAGCGCCAGCCCGGCGGCGCGGCGCGCCAGGTCGGCGTGGTGCTGCACCTTGGCCACGGCCTCGTGATAGCGCTTCTCGACACGCGCCTCGTGGGCGCGCGGCACCGGGCCGACGGCATGCCATTCGGCCGCGGCTTCGCGCAGCAACTTGCCGGCCGTGGCGGGGGTGGCGTCGGGCGCTGCCGCTTCCAGGCGCCCCGTGATCGCTTCCTTGGCGGCCTCGTGGGCACGGCGCTCGGCGTCGGCCGCATGCGCGGTTTCCTTGCGGGCAGCAAACAGCTCGTCGCAGGCGGCGCGGAAGCGTTGCCACAGCGCCTGCTCGGCCTTACGCTCGAGCGGCAATGCACGCGCATGCTCCTGCCAGCGGGCCTGGATGTCGCGCAGGCGGTCGACGGCGTGGCGGTCGTGCGGGTCGATCTTCGCGACTTCGTCGATCAGCTCCTCGCGCCCAAGCATCTCGGCCTTGCGCTGCTCTTCCAGCGGACCCTGCAGCGTGGTCAGGGCGGCGGCAAACTGCTGGTCGAGGCGCTTCTTGTCCTTGCGGTCGATGGCGCCCAGGTGGCTCCAGGCCAGACGCATGCGCTGGACGGTGCCGGCCACGTGCTTCCAGTCAGCTTCGCCCGATTCCAGCTTGGCGATCTCGGCCTGGGCCTCGGCCACCAGGGCTTCGCCGCGCGCGGCATTCGTGTGACGCTCGTCGGCCAGGTGCTTGAAGTGGGCCGCGGCCGGGGCATAGGCCACGGTGCAGGCATGGTCGAAGCGTTCCCACAGGCTTTTGGGCGCGGCGCCGGACAGGCTGTCGAGCGCCTTCCAGCGGTCGCGCATGCTGCCGACCTTTTTCGCCAGCTCGGCCATCGGCAGGTTTTGCGTGGACAGGGTTTCCACGGTCTTGATGAGTTCTTCACGCGAGACGTTGCCGCCCCAGCGCGCCCAGTCAGACAGGCGTTTCAGTTCGGCGCGCAGGTGGCTCAGGCGGTCGGCCTGGGCTGCACTCAGGCGCATGCCCTTGCCCTTGGTGTCCTTCAGCGCCTTGTCGAGTTCGGCGGCAGTGCCGAGCGAACCTTGCTGCAGGGCCGCTTCCAGCGCATCCATGGTGTCGATGAAGCCCTGGTCGGCGCCTTTCTGCATTGGCTTGGCGGTTTGCGCCGTGGCCTGCACGGCCGGCGACGCCGGCGCCGGCTTGTGCACCGGCTGCGGCAGCGAGCCCAGCAACGCATCGAAGCGTTCCTGCAGGGAGGCAGCGGCGGCGCCCTGCGCCAGTGCAGGCAGTTTCTGCCAGGCCTGGCGCAGCTTGTCGGCCTGCAGCTCGGCGACAGGCTGGACCTGCCACTCGGCGAGCGCGGCCTCGCGCGCGGCCAGGGCGGCCTGGGCCTGTTCCAGCGTGGCGAGGCTGGCGCTCAGGCGTGCGTGTTCGTTGGCGAACTCGGCAGGCAGCGCACGCGGCAGCGTGGCGTGTTCCGGCGCGGCCAGCGCAGCGCTTTGCTCTTGCTGCACCGCATCCAGGCGCGCGGCCAGTTCGGCGGCGTTCAGGCCGGCCGTTTCCAGCGCGCGCAGGCTGGCCACGCGGTCGATCATGGCGCGCTGCAGCTGCACTTGCGCTTCCAGGCGCTTGCCCAGCTGGGCACGCACGGACGTGAATTCGTCAACGAGTTCGGGGGCGGCGATCACCGCCCATTTACGGTCGAGCTCGGCAACGTGGTTTGAGGTAAGCAATTGATCTTGCAACAGTGTGCGCGCTTGATCCAGGGTGGCCTGGCCGCGCGTCAGTTCGGCGTCGTGGTGGCGGATCGCATCCAGGCGCGACTGCATCAGCTTGGCGACGCGGCGGTCGACGTTGCGCATGGCCACATGCACGCGCTCCAGCCCTGCGCGGCTGTGGACCTGCTCGGCCGCGGCCAGGCGCAGTTCGGAAAAATCGGCCTGCAGGATGAATTCCACGGCGCGCATTTCATCGCCGTCGAGCTGGCGCAACGCTTCGGTCTGCTGTTCGCGCCCCTGCTGGGCCGCCTTGGCCTGGCCTGGCGCGCCCTGCGCCGTGCCGGGCGCGGACGGCGCGGCCCCGGCTGCAGGCTTTGCCTCCTTGTCGGCAGCCTTGCCCCCTGCCGTGGCCGGCGCGTTGCCGGGTTTGTCGCCCTGGCGCTTGAATAGGAATTCGAACATGATGAAATCGCACTTCCAAAACCCCCATCATAACAAAGAACCATGGCAGTTTTGGGCGCACTCGACAGGCGCGCGGACTGTTGTCGGGTGGATGCAGTTAAAGCTTGCCGCTAGGCAGTACGTGCGGCGAACGACCATCCCACGCAGGCGGCTTACCTCTTCATCATTGCTTGTTGATGCACAGGCTCAATGCACGTACGACACCGGCGGCGCCTGGCGCTGGCTGTGCTCGACGCGGGAGGGCCGGCTGGCAGGCGGCGTGACCAGGTGCACCCGGTGTTCCTCGCGGTAGGCATCGTGGGCCAGCATCTGGTGCGCCATGGCAAACCAGGTTTCGCCGGCAATGGCCACGCGCGCCACCGGGAACAGTTCCAGTTCCTCGCGCTCGAAACGCAGCGTGAGCGCCGCGCAAAAGCGGTCGACGGCTGTGCAGAAGGCTTCCACGCCCTCCTCGCTGTCGATGCCGCCGTGCAGCAGGCCGTTCGCCGTGGCCAGGGCCTCGACCGCGTCGCGGCTGAGCTGGTCGAGTTCGGCCACCAGGGAATCGGCGTTCGCGCTGGCGCGGCGCAGGGCCGGCAGCAGGAAGCGGTCGAGCTTGCGGCGCTGGCAGCTTTCGTAGAGGCCGCGCAAGGTATCGCAGACGTATTCGGCCTGGCCTGTGGTCAATGCCGTCTGGCGTGCATAGCTTTTCTGGACGAGTTGCTGGACGGCATGCAGACTGACGCGCATATTCGTTTGTTCAACTGACAACGCCACGAGCGTGTAGGTAGCGGTAAGCATTCGGTCTCCTCTCGATTTCTCCAACGCAAGCGCATGCTCCGCAAGGGAGCGCGGCATGGCGGGAAGTCTGGTTTTGGACAGGCTGTGCTTGTTGTGTTTTTCTTCAGCCCGAAAGAACTCGTAGTGTAAGGAGCGGACCATGGCTGGCGTTTGATCTAGCTCAAACTCGGACCGAAGGACGCGGAAGCGACAGTCAAGCATACGAAGCCTGCCGCGTTGGCGAACGCGGGCGCAAAACCGCCATCACCAGCGTGCCCGGTAGTCCTCGGCCAGGCCGCTCAGCCCCGTCACGGTGCGTTTCGGCGCATCAGGCGCGGCCCGGACCCAGCCGTCGAAGCGGCCCAGGTGCTGGCGCAAGCGGCTGCTGGCAAGGAGCAATTGCTTTTCGTCACGACGCACACCTTCGGGCGTGAAGCGCAGGGCCAGCAGGCCGTCGGCGCTTGTCATGCTCCAAACGCCGTCGGCCTCGATGCGGCTCTCCAGCGCGCCGAGCGCGATTAGTTCGCCGTCCAGCCAGAGCGCGTTCTCGGCATCGCCAAAGTAGCCGCTTTGCAGATTGATGCCCAGCCCGCGCCCATGCGCCGAGATCCAGCGCCAGGCGCTGCGCCGGCCCAGCAAGCCGTTCGAATAATCGTAGCTGGCCACGCCGCCGTCGAGACGGAAGCGCTTTCCGCCGGCGTCGGCCCTACCGTGCAGCAGCAGGCCGGGCGACTTTTGCGTGCTGTGCACGGCGCCGCCATCGAAGACCGGGCCGACGGCCAGCAGGCGCGGCGCCGCGCCGCCATATTCTGCGTCGATGCGGAAATTGCCGGCGCGCAGGGCGCAAGCGATGACCGAGCGCACCATCGGCTTCGATGACGATGCGCCGGCCCGGCATCGCGAAACGCGCGCCTTCGCCCACGGTGGCGCCGACCTCGGCCGTCAAGGCCGGCAAGCCGACCGGAGAAAAGGCCTCGACCACCTCGCCGAGCGCACGGTCGAAGGCATAGGCAAAGGCGCTGTTGTTCCAGCCGATGTCGATCACGACCAGGCCGACGAAGAGTTCGTCGGTCACCAGCGATACGAAATGCCAGCGCTTGTGATGCAGGCGCCGCCACAAGGCGCCACGCGCAAACGGCGGCGCCAGCCGGTCCCAGCCCGGCGCCCCTGCCTGGCCCTGGTAGCGCCCGCACAGCGGCAGCCCGTCCGCGCCCACCACGTCCAGTGGGGCGGCGGGCAGGCTCATGCGGCTGCCTGGCGTGGCGTGGCGGCGTCGGCGATGACCAGCGCCAGCCGCCCCGCCATCTCGACTGGCTCGGTGCGCCCGAGCACGACCTGGGCGCAGCCATGCCAGCGCGCGCAGCGCAGCAGAGCACCGGCAACATCGCGCACCAGGGCGTCGCTGGCGCGCAGGCCGGGCTCGAACAGGGCCGCCTTGACCTCGAAGATGCCGGCGCGGCGGTGCGCCTTGGCATCGATGCGGCCGACCAGCGCGCCGCGGCGCAGGATGGGCAGCGTGAAGTAGCCATAACGGCGCTTGGCGGCCGGCGTATAGCATTCGAGGCGGTAATCGAAGCCGAACAGTTCCAGCGCGCGGCGCCGGTCCCAGACCACCGGGTCGAAGGGAGAAAGGATGGTGGTCAGCGTCGGCGCCAGGGCGCCATCGGCCGCGCGGCGCGCCAGTTCGGCATGGTCGGGATGGATGTAGACCGGGTCGGCCCAGCCTTCGACGCTTGCGCGCAGCAGCAGGCCCTGCCCGGCCTGCACGGCCGGGTCGACATGCGGGCGCCGGGTGCGGTGGTAGTCGGGAATCCAGGCGGCGCGCGCCAGTCCCAGCGCCTTCACGGTGCGCAGCGCGAACGTGCGGCGTACGTCTGGCAGCTCGGGCAATTGCGCATCGCTCCAGCCGGGCAGCACGCGTTCGGCCAGGTCGTACACGCGCTGGAAATTATGGCGCCGCGCAATCATCAGCGCGCCCGAGGTGAACAACACTTCGAGCGAACGCTTTTCCGGTTTCCACTCCCACCAGCCGCCGCTTTTACCGTCAAGGCGCTCGAAGTCCGAGGAACGCACCGGCCCTTCGCTGCGGATGTGCGCCAGCAGCGCCGCTACCTCGCCCGCACGCTCGCGCATCCAGGTACTCGAATATTTCCAGCCCATCGCGTCGGGGTCGAGCATGCGGTGGCGGTACAGACCGTAATCCTCGATCGGCAGGAAGCAGGCTTCGTGGGCCCAGTATTCGAACAGCTTGCCTTTGGCCAGCAGCCCGTCCAGCCATTCCGGCGGGTAATCGCCGAGCCGGCTCCACAAGACCAGATAGGGGCTGCGCGCCACGACGTTGATGGTGTCGATTTGCAACATCTCCATGCGGCGGATGGCATCCAGCACGTCGGCCTCCACCGCCTTGCGCCGGCGCGGCTGCAGCAGGCCCTGGGCCGCCAGGTGCAGGGCACGGGCGCCGCTCATGGAAAGGTGCAACTTATCATCGTCAATACGCATGCAAATATTCTAATGAGGTTTCGGCATCGACTGCCGCGCCGGCCGGACATTTTTTTGTGAGCATGCGCCAGCTGCGTTATAGTTCAGCCGATCCTTCCCTAATTCCTCTCCCCGATTTCCGATTCCCCATGCGGCTGTTGCACACTTCCGACTGGCATCTCGGCCAGACCCTGCACAATTACGACCGGACCTACGAACACCAGTGCTTCCTCGACTGGCTGCTCGACACCATCGTGAGCGAGGAGGCCGACGCCCTCCTGATTGCCGGCGATATCTTTGACAACGCCAATCCATCGTCTGCCGCCCAGCGCCAGCTCTACGGTTTCCTGCAACGCGCCAAGGCACGCACGCCGCACCTGCAGATCGTTGTCATCGCCGGTAACCACGACTCGCCGGGCCGCCTGGAAGCGCCGGGGCCGCTGCTCGAAGCGCACGGCACGGTCGTGATCGGCAACGTGGTGCGCGGGCGCGACGGCGCCATCGACCTCGATCGCCTGCTGGTGCCGCTGCGGGACCGCCATGGCGAAACCAAAGCCTGGTGCCTCGGCATTCCCTTCCTGCGCCCCGGCGACGTGCCGCGCGTGGAGGCCGAGGGCGACGCTTACCTGAACGGCATCGCCGCCCTCTACCGCCAGGCCTTCGATCTGGCGGTCGAACGCCGCGAGGAGGGCCAGGCGATCCTGGCGATGGGCCACTGCCACATGGTCGACGGCCAGTCCTCGCAGGATTCCGAGCGCCGTATTGTGATCGGCGGCACCGAGGCGCTGCCGGCCTCGATGTTCGACCCGCAGATCGCCTATGCCGCCCTGGGCCACCTGCACCTGGCCCAGCGCGTCGGCAAGAAGGAGCACCTGCGCTATTGCGGCAGTCCGCTGCCGCTGTCGTTTGCCGAAGTCGGCTACCAGCACCAGGTACTGCGCATCGACCTCGAGGGGTCGATAGCGCGCGACGTCACGCCGATTTTCGTACCGCGCGCAGTGGACATGCTGCGCGTGCCGGCCAAACCGGCGCCGCTGGCGGAAGTGATGGCGGCGCTCGAATCGCTCGAACTCGACCCCGGCCTGCCGCCCGCCTGCCACCCCTACCTGGAAGTGCGCGTGCTGCTCGATGGCCCGGAACCCGGTCTGCGCGCCCAGGTCGAGGCGGCGATCGCCGATAAGCCGGTGCGCCTGGCGAAGATCGAACCGACCCGCAAGCTTGTTACCGGCGAAGCCGCCGAGGCGCTGACCCTCGACCAGCTGGCCCAGCTCCAGCCCGACGACATCTTCAAGCGCCTGTGGCAGCAGCGCTATGGCGAGGACGCGCCCGACGACCAGCTCTCGGCCTTTTCCGAATTGATGCTTCCGGGCGACAGGGAGCGTGCATGAAGATCCTGCGCATCGCCGGACGCAACCTGGCTTCGCTGGCCGGCGATTTCTGCGTCGATTTCGAGGCCGAACCGCTGGCCTCCAGCGGCCTGTTCGCCATCAGCGGCCCGACCGGGGCGGGCAAAAGCACGCTGCTCGACGCCCTCTGCCTGGCTTTGTATGGCAACACCCCGCGCCTGCCACGCAGCGGCGGCCGTGGCGGCAGCGCCCTGCCCGACGCCGGCGGCGACACCGTGTCGACCTTCGATCCGCGCAACCTGCTGCGCCGCGGCACCGCCGAGGGTTATGCCGAAGTCGACTTCGTCGGCAACGACGGCCTGCGCTACCGCGCGCGCTGGAGCGTACGGCGCTCGCGCAACAAGGCCAGCGGCCTGCTGCAGCCGCCCGCCATGACCCTGCACCGCCTGCCGGAAATGCTGGCGCTGGGCGCGACCAAGACCGAGGCGGCGCTTGAAATCGCGCAGCGCGTCGGCCTGTCGTTCGAGCAGTTCACGCGCTCGGTGCTGCTGGCCCAGAACGAGTTCTCGGCCTTTTTAAAAACCGACGAGAACGAGCGCGGCGAGCTGCTCGAAACCCTGACCGGCAGCGCCGTGTACAGCGAAATTTCCAGGCGCGCCTACGAGCGCTACAAGCTGGAACAGGAAAACGTGCGCCGCATCAGTGCGCGCCTGGCCGACCAGACGCCGCTTGCGATGGAGGCGCGGGCCGAGCTCGACGCCGCCAGGACGGCTGCCGAAGCGGCCCTGCAGGCGGTCGAGGTACAGCGCGCGCTGCTGGAAACCCAGCTGCGCTGGCACCAGGAGCGCGACAAATTGCGCCGCAACGAGCTCGATGCGGACGCCCTGCTGGCCCAGGCCCGGGCCGACTTCGAGGCTGCGCGCGAGCGCCGCATGCGCTTGGCCACGCTCGACGTGGTACAGGACGCGCGGCCGCTGATGGCCGACCTGGTGCGCTTCGAAAAGGAACGGGTGGAGGCCGAGACGGCGCTCGCCAGCGGCCAGCGCGATTTGCAGCGCGTGCAGGACGCGGCGCGCCAGGCGGTGCAGGACGTGACGGCTGCGCAGGACGCCGTACACGATGCCGAGGCCGCACAACAGGCAGCCGCGCCGCAACTGGACGCGGCCAAGGCGCTCGACGCGACGATTACCACGCTGCGCGAAGCCCACGAAAAACTGAGCACCCAACGCGACGCTGCGGCGACCGATGCGGCCCAGGCCCAGGCAGCACTGGCGCAGGCCAGCCGGCAGCTGGACGCCACCCGTGCGCAGGAAGGGCGCAGCGCGGCCTGGCTGGACGCCAACCGCCGATTCGAAACGCTGGCTGCGCAATGGCCGCGCTGGGACAAGCTGCTCGGCCAGCTCGACGCCGCCGCCCAGGCCAGCCGTGCAAATGCCGCCCAGCTGGCCAAGGCCGAGCGCGCGCTGCTCGATGCCGCGGCCCGCGCCACGGCCGGCAAGGAAGCGGTGCTGGCGGCCTCCACCCGCATCGAACAGCAGCAAGCCGCACGTGCGCAGGCCGTGGAAGCACTGGCACAGTTCGACCTCGACAGTTTGCTGGAAGGCCGCGCCGGACTCGAAACGCGGCGCGATGCCTTGTCCGCCGCCGAGAAAATCTGGCACGGCCTGGCCAGCGCGCGCCAGCGCCTGCAGCGCATCGACCGCGAGCTGGAAAAGAGCGGCACCGCGCGCCAGGCCGCCGAGACCGCGCTGGCCGCCGCCGCCGATGCCGCCCCGGCACTCAAGGCCGCCGCAGGCCAAGCCCAGGCTGCGCTCAGCGCCGCCGAACTGGCCTGCGCCGCCAAGGTCGAGGACCTGCGCGGCCGCCTGGTCGAAGACGCACCCTGCCCAGTGTGCGGCAGCGAAGCGCACCCCTACGCCCATCCCGACGTGCGCCTGCACGCCGTGCTCGATACCTTGAGCGACCAGCTAGACGCATTGCGCGCCAGCGTGCAGGCCAACCTGTCGGCCCAGGCCACGCACCGCGCCGAGCTGGCCGCCAGCCAGGAACGCCTGGAACTGCTGGGCGAGGAACGCGCCGGCTTGCAGGGCGACGTCCAGGAACTCGACAGCGCCTGGAACGCGCATCCTCTGGCGGCGGGCGCCCCGTCGGAAGCGGCACGGGCCGACTGGTTCGGCGCCCAGCTGCTGGAGGTGCGCGAAGCCTTGCGCACCAACGATGTGCAGCAGGGGGCGGCGCGCCGCGCATTCCAGGCGCGCGATGCGGCCCAGGCGGCGTTCGACGCAGCGAATGCGGAATTCAAGCGCGTGCAGGAAGCGGCGCAGCTGGCGTCGTCTGCGCAGCTTGAAGCCCAGCATGCGCAGACGACGCTGGCCGCGCAGGCCGAACGCGACACGGCGACGCTGGACGCCCTGCTGGCCGAACTCGACCCGGTCATGTGCGCCTCCTGTGGCGATGGCTGGCAAAGCGGCTGGCGTGCCGACCCCGCCGGCTGGCACCGGGACCGTGCCAGCGAGGCGCAGGCCTGGTTGGCGCAATCGGCGCAATTGGCCGAGCAGCGTGCCGCGCTTGGCAGCGTCGAGGCCCATGCGCGCGATGCCGGCGTGCGCGCTGAACACGCTGCGCAAGCCGCGAACGCTGCGCAGGAAGCCTACGCCCGCAGCGATTCCGCCCTGCGCGAGCGCCGCACCGAGCGCGCCGCCTTGTTCGAGGGCCGCGCGGTGCAGGACGTCGAACAGGGCCTGCGCCAGACATTGACGGCCGCACGCGAGGCACTGGCCGCACGCCAGCTGGCCGCCAACGAAGCGGCCCAGCAGGAAACCCGCATCCGCGCCGGCATCGCGCAGGCCGGCGAGCGCATCGCCACTCTGCTCGACGATGCGCGCGATGCCGCGACGCGCCTGTCGGACTGGATCGAGGACTATGCCGCCCAACACGCCGACCTGGAGCCGGTGGAGAATGGGGCCGCCCTGGCCACGCTGCTGGCAGTCGGCGCGCAGTGGATGTCGAACGAACGCGCGGCGCTGGGCGAGATCGACGGCGCCGTCGCCAGGGCGGCCGCCGTGCTGGCCGAACGCAAGAACCAGCGCGCGCTGCACGAGGCCAGCGCCGATCCCTCTTCAAACGCACAGGATGCCGACGTGGTCGCCGCCACGCTGCAGAAGGTGCTGGACGAACGCCAGACACTGCACGAGCAAGCCGCGAAGCTGCGCCTGCAAACCGCGCAGGACGACGAACGCCGCATCAAGGCGCAGGCGATGCTGGCCGAGATCGAGCGCCAGCAAGCCGTCGAGGCGCGCTGGGGGCGCCTGTCGGAGCTGATTGGTTCGGCCGACGGCAAGAAGTTCCGCAACTACGCCCAGCAGTTCACGCTGGAGGTGCTGCTCGGCTACGCCAACAGCCACCTGAGCCACCTGGCCAAGCGCTACCGCCTGGAGCGCGTCGACAACGCCGGCGCGCCGTCGCTGGCGCTGATGGTGCGCGACCACGACATGGGCGGCGAAATCCGCTCCGTCAATTCGCTGTCGGGCGGCGAGTCCTTCCTGGTGTCGCTGGCGCTGGCGCTGGGCCTGGCCTCGCTGTCGTCGAACCGGGTGCGCGTGGAGTCGCTGTTCATCGACGAAGGTTTCGGATCGCTCGACAGCGAGACCTTGACCGTGGCGATGGATGCGCTCGATGCGCTGCAGTCGATGGGCCGCAAGGTGGGCGTGATCTCGCACGTGCACGAGATGACGGAGCGGATCGCGGCCAAGATCCAGGTGCGGCGCGCCGGCGGCGGGAGCAGCGCGGTGACGGTGCTCTAGCGATCCGTCAAACGTGGCGCCGGCCTGGCGCCGATACTGATCGTTCACTTCAGGAGAGATAAAGATGTCGCGCTTGCCGATCCTCGCCGCCCTGCTGCTGTTATCCGCCACCGGCGCTGCCCGTGCCGAACCACGTGCCGAGCCGCAGGATCTGGTCGCCGCCGCCCGCGCGCAGATCGGCGTCACGCTGCATTACGATCCGGCCTACGTCACGCTGGCCTACCCGCGCGGCGACGTGCAGGAGGGAATGGCGTTGTACCAATTGAACAGGAAATAGGCACCGGCCGACACGGCTGGGTAGACCACGAGCTTCATCAGGGTGCCGAGATGCCGCGGGCTGATGGATTTGCTTGTCGATTTGCTCATGGTCTAGCTGTTCATGATACTCCTCGGAAAATTTTATGGGCTAACTCTACCGTCCAGCCAGGCCGGCACCATCAGATCGCGCAAGCATTGATTCCGAGCGCCGGAAAGCAACAACCTCTAGCCCGTTCCCCTTCCATACTTCTACAACTTCCCTTGTACAATGCGCGCTTTGCATTCCACACCTTTTACCGACCATGAAACCCGCCCGCACCCTCACCTTCAAATGCGCCACATGCGCCAAGCCCGTTACCGTCTACCTGCAGAAAGTCTCGGCCTGCTCGCACATCCAGCCTTACCAGGGCATCTGCGGCTGCGGCGAAGTCAAGCTGCACGCGACCGGCAGCGCGGACGCGGTGAAGTCTTTCCTGGATTCGAACGGCACCAACTGGCACCACCACCATTAATATGACGCGCATCGAATGGGTGGAAGGCGGAGAAAACCGCTCGGCGCTGTGGCGCTCGGAAAGCGGCTGGCCGGCGCCGAAAAAAGTCGTGCTCGCCGACGACACCATGGCCGCCGACACGGCCTATCGCCTGGCGCTGGACGGTACCGCCCTGCTCTGGCGCGGCGACTTCCAGAACGCGCGCCAGCTGGTGCAGGCACTGGCGCGCCGCATCGACCACAGGGGCTCGCGTTCAAAGCGGGCCAAGGCCGGCAAGGCCGCGCCGACGCCGACCGAACAGTTCCACCGCCACCGCCTGGCCCAGCTGCAGCGCGCCCGCACCCTGGCGATGCTGCTGATCCCGTTCGATGCCGACTACACGATTGCGCTGCGCCGCGCACCCGAGGTGAAGGAAGCCTGCCTCGAGGCCTGGGGCCCGTCCAGCGAGACCAGCGTCGCCTCGCTGCGCGAACTGCTGGGCCTGATCGGCGCCCACGAATGGCGCCGCAAGGGCGTGCACATCCCGGCGCTCGACGGCCGCATCCACCCCTGGTACGGCGTGTTCTCGCCGGTGCGCGGCGAATACGTCGACCTGGTGGCGCAAGCCCCGCTGCCGCCGCAGGCAAAGCTGGCCTTTGACATCGGCGCCGGCACCGGCGTGCTGAGCGCGGTACTGGCCCGGCGCGGCCTGCAGCACGTGGTGGCCACCGACATGGACCAGCGCGCGCTCGGCTGCGCAAGCGACAACCTCGCACGCCTGGGATTGACGAGCCAGGTCGAGCTCATCAAGGCAGACCTCTTTCCTGACGGCCAGGCCGACCTGGTGGTCTGCAACCCGCCCTGGCTACCGGGCAAACCCAGCTCGGCCATCGAATACGCGATCTACGACCCGGACAGCCGCATGCTGCGCGGTTTCCTCGGCGGCCTGAAGGCGCACCTGGCTGAACATGGCGAAGGCTGGCTGATCATCTCCGACCTGGCCGAGCACCTGGGCCTGCGTACGCGCGCTCAACTGCTGGAGTGGATCGCCGCGGCCGGCCTGGATGTGGCGGGCCGGCACGACGTGCAGCCGACCCACGCGAAAGCCCAGGACGCCGACGATCCGCTGCATGCGGCGCGCTCGCGCGAAGTGACCTCGCTGTGGCGTTTGCGGGCAGCCTGAAACCAATTCGAATATCCGATTTGCGTCAGGCCGCCAGACGCGGTACAATGCTTGCCTNCGCTGCATGCGGCGCGCTCGCGCGAAGTGACCTCGCTGTGGCGTTTGCGGGCAGCCTGAAACCAATTCGAATATCCGATTTGCGTCAGGCCGCCAGACGCGGTACAATGCTTGCCTCAGACGCGGGGTGGAGCAGTCTGGCAGCTCGTCGGGCTCATAACCCGAAGGTCACAGGTTCAAATCCTGTCCCCGCAACCAAACACTTAGCACGAAACGAGCCCGACTCTTGTAGCCGGGCTTTTGTTTTCTGGGGCTCGCAGTTATTCCAGATGAGAGACAAAAAAGACAACGCGACGATCGACCTCCCGGGTTTTGAGGCGGCCGCACCGCTCGAACCCAGCGTTGTCGAGCCAAAGCGCACTCCCCGTCCTCGTCGCGCCAACCTGAAACAGGAGCAGCTCACCCTGCTCGAAGAAACCGACACCAGCGGCCTGCCCGTCTGGCGCCGCGACGACAACCTCGATTTGACCGGCCTGCCGGTCTGGGCGCCGGCCAATCCGGCCTGACCGGAAGAACCATGACCCACGCATTCTCCACGCTGCCGCTGGCAGCACCCTTCCTCGCCAACCTCGACACCCTCGGCTACCGCGAGATGACGCCGATCCAGGCCGCCAGCCTGCCCGCCGTGCTGGAAGGCCGCGATCTCATCGCCCAGGCCGCCACCGGCAGCGGCAAGACGGCCGCCTTCGGCATCGGCATCCTGCAAAAGCTGAACCCGGCGTGGTTCGCGGTGCAGGGCCTGGTGATGTGCCCGACGCGCGAGCTGGCCGACCAGGTGGCCGGCGAACTGCGGCGCCTGGCGCGCGGCGTCGGCAACGTCAAGGTGCTGACCCTCACCGGCGGCGTGGCCATGCGCCCGCAGATTGCCTCGCTCGAGCACGGCGCCCACATCGTGGTCGGCACCCCGGGCCGCATCCGCGACCACCTGGGCCGCAGCACGCTCGACTTGTCGAAGGTGCAGACCCTGGTGCTCGACGAAGCCGACCGCATGACCGACATGGGCTTCTACGACGAGATCGCCAACATCGTGCGCGCCTGCCCGGAACGCCGCCAGACCCTGCTGTTCTCGGCGACCTACCCGGACGATATCCGCCACGCCACCTCGCACTTCCTGCGCGACCCGCTGGAAGTGGTGGTCGAGAGCCAGCACGACGAATCGACCATCGAGCAGCGCTTCTATGAAGTCGGCTTCGACAACCGCGACGACGCCGTGGCGCGCCTGCTGAGCCACTACCGTCCGGTCTCGGCCATCGCCTTCTGCAACACCAAGGCCCATTGCCGCGAACTGGCCGACACCCTGCGTGCCCAGGGCTTCTCGGCGCTCGCCCTGTATGGCGAACTCGAACAACGCGAACGCGACGAGATCCTGATCCTGTTCGCGAACCGCAGCTGCTCGGTGCTGGTGGCCACCGACGTCGCCGCGCGCGGCCTCGACATCGCCAATCTGGAAGCGGTGATCAATGCCGATGTGTCGAAGGATGCCGAAGTGCACGTGCATCGCATCGGCCGCACCGGCCGCAACGGCGAATCGGGCCTGGCGCTGACGCTGTGCGCGCCGAACGAAAAGAAATGGGCGCGCCTGATCGAGGAATACCAGGATGCCCCGGTGGCCTGGCACAAGCTGGACGAGCTCGGCGGCAACGAGCTGGCCGCCGATCCGGCGCCGATGCTGACGCTGGTCATTTCCGGCGGCAAGAAGGACAAGCTGCGTCCGGGCGACGTGCTCGGCGCGCTGACCGGCGACGCCGGCTTGCTGAAAGAACAGGTCGGCAAGATCAATGTGACCGAGTTCCAGACCTATGTGGCGCTCGACCGCCGCATGGCGCACGACGCTTTTGACCGCCTGAATGCGGGCAACCGCCTGGGGCCTGACTTCGGCACCATCAAGGGTCGCAACTTCAAGATGCGCTTCCTCGACCTGTAACGAGCGCGTGTTTTTTCACACGCTCTGAAAAGTGCGCCGCCAGTGCGCACGTTTGACTCAGCAGCGACACGCTCGCGCCAAATCTGGCATAGTTTTGCTAAAAATAAACGGTTAGCAAAATGACCAGCCAAAACACAGTCCTTTATACGCCATTCGCAGGCGGACGCACGGTCCGCGACATCGTCGAGCACAGCCCTGCGCTCGTGAGCGAAGCGTGGTGCCGCCGGATCCTGCAGCACATCCTGCAATCGCTGGAACAGCAATACGCGAGTCATGCGCCGCACCGCATCATCACGCCCGACACCGTGGCCGTGCTGGAGAGCGGCGAGGCGCTGCTGCTGCCGTCGCCGGACGGGCTCGCCTCCGACGAAGCCGACGGCGCGCAGGACATCCACGCCCTGGCCCTGGTCATCCACTATGCCATCAGCGCCGAGTTCCCGCCGGAAGGTCCGCTCGGCCCGCGCCTGTACGACCATTACAGCGATGCATTGACCCGGACGGTAGACCGCTGCCTGGGCCCGAACCTGCGGCTGCGCCCGAAAAATATCCCCGAACTGCGCGCCATGCTCGGCATGGATGACGCAGCAGCTCTCCCTGCCGTGCCTGCCGTGCCTGCTGTGCCTGCTATGCCTGCTGTGCCGGCCAAGGAGCCAGTCGCCCCCGCTGCGGCGCAAGTCGCGGAAACGCCGCCCAGCGTGCCGGCGCCGGCCGCACTGGCAGTGCCGCTCGACACGCCGTTCGAACTCAGCACGGCGGAAGCGGCGGATCCCGCCGAACCGGCGCGCGTGCCAGCCCAGCAGAGCGCGCTTGACGCTACCGCCGGCATGCCTTCCGGGGCGCATTCCAGGATACCAGCCAGCATGCCGCCCCCGGCGATCTCCCGCGAAACAACACCCGACAAGCCGATTGCGGCCACGCCGCTCAAGCCCTCGGCCCATGCCGCGCCCGTGGCGGCTTCCGCTGCCGCGCCTGCAATGGCTCCTGCGGCGCCAGCGCGTCCGCCGGTTCGCACGCCACCCCAGCCTGCCCGCAAGAAAAGCAGTGTGGAGCGCTGGGCCATGGTCGCCGGCGCCGCCATCGTGCTGCTGGCAGCCGGCAGCGCGCTCTACGCCCACCTGAACCAGGACAATTCGGACGACACCCTGGCGCTCGCAGTGCAGCAGGAAACGGCCGCGCAGGGGCTGGACGCCGGCGAGGCGGTGGTCGCACTGCCGGCCGGGAGCGCCGCTACACCGGACGCGAGCACCGCGGCCGAAGCCAGGCCCGCCGACGACACTACGGATGCGGACACCACCGCCGGCTCGCTGCCGGATGCCGTCAACACCGCGGCGCCTCTGCACAATGCCACTGCACCGGCCGCCCGCCAGGCCGACGCCGTCGTCAACGGCACCACCTATAAATTGCTGATCAAGCCCTGGGGCACGGTGTACGTGAACGACGTCGACCGTGGCGTCAGCCCGCCGGTCAAGCGCCTGACGCTGGGCCAGGGCCAGCACACGATCCGCATCGTCAACCCGAACTTTGCCGAGCACGTGATGACCGTCAATGCCGGCACTGCCGAAAGCGCGACCATCGAACACGATTTTACGGCGCAAGCCGACGGAGGCCGATAAACGATGAACCGAAACACTTGCCATCGCTTGCTGCTGGCCATCCTCGCTGGCAGCACCCTGGGCGGCTGCGCCCAGATTGCACCCCTGCTCGAGCGCAACCCATCCGGCAACCATCCAAAGGCCGAGTCGCGTCCGGAGCCGCGCGCCGAAAACCGTCCGCGCACCGAGACCCGCCCGGACGCGTCCAGCGGGCGCGAACAGGTGGCCCTGCGCGAAGGCATCCGCCTGTACAACGATGGCGACTTCAACGGCGCCATCAAGCGCCTGAACTCGACCGATATCCGCAGCGGCGCCCCGCTGCAGACCCGCACCACGGCCCTGAAGTACACGGCCTTCAGCTACTGCGTCACCTCGCGCCCCAGGCAATGCCAGCAGGCTTTCGAGAAGGCCCTGAAGATCGACCCGGACTTCTCGCTCGAGCCGGGTGAACAGGGCCACCCGCTGTGGGGCCCGGCCTTCGAGCGCGCCAAGCGCAGCTGAGCGCTACACACTTACACCTGGATGTTTACCGTGGCCGGGAAGCGCGGTGCGCGGCGCCGCTGCGAGGCCTGCTCGTAGACATAGGCCATGCCGATCAGCGTGGCCTCGCTCCAGGCGGTGCCGACGAACGAGAGTCCGACCGGCAAGCCGCGCGCCTGCCCGGCCGGCACCGTGATGTGCGGGTAGCCCGCCACCGCCGCGGGCGACGAAAAACTCATGCCGTAGTGGTCGCCGTTGATGTAGTCGGTCAGCCAGGCCACGCCGCCGGTGGGCGCCACCAGGGCGTCCAGGCGATGCGCGCGCAGCACCTGGTCGATGCCTTCCTCGCGCGCATAACGCAGGTTGTTGGCCAGGGCGTCGCGGTAGACCTTGGCGTCGAGCCCGCGCTTGGCATGAGCGGCGATCAAATGCTCCTGGCCAAAAAACGGCATCTCGCGCGCTGCCTGCTTTTCATTGAAGGCAATCACATCGGCCATGTTCTTCACCGGCGCATGCGGGGCGTAGGCGGCCAGCCAGGCTTTCAGGTCCGGGGCGAACTCGTGCAGCAGCACCTCGATTTCCGTCTCGCCGTACTTGTCGGTGTTCGGGACCGTGACGTCGACCAGCACCGCGCCTTGCGCCTGCAGCAGCGCCAGCTCCTGGTCGACGATCGCGTCGATGGCCGTGCTGCCGCCAAAGAAATTGCGCGCCACACCGATGCGCTTGCCGCGCAAGCCGTCAAGCCGAAGCGCCGCCGCATAGTCGGCCACCTTGCCCTGGCTCTCTTTCGTCACGCCATCATCGGCATCGACGCCGGTCATGGCAGCCAGCATCAGGGCGGCGTCGGCCACGCTGCGCGTCATCGGGCCGGCCGTGTCCTGGGAGTGGGCAATCGGGATGATGCCGCTGCGGCTGACCAGGCCCAGGGTCGGCTTCAGGCCGACGATGCCGCAGCTCGAGGCCGGCGAAACGATCGAACCGTCGGTCTCGGTGCCGACCGCCAGCGTCGCCAGGCTGGCGGCAATGGCCGCGCCGGAACCGGAGCTGGAGCCGCTCGGGTTGCGGTCGAGGGCGTAGGGGTTGCGGGTCTGGCCGCCGCGCGCGCTCCAGCCGCTCACCGAATGGGTCGAGCGCATGTTCGCCCATTCCGACAGGTTGGTCTTGCCGATGATGACGGCGCCGGCCGCACGCAAACGCGCCGCGACAAACGCATCGCGGCTGGCGCGCACGCCGTCCAGCGCCAGCGAACCGGCGGTGGTGCACATGCGGTCGCCGGTGGCGATGTTGTCCTTGAGTAGCACCGGGATGCCGTGCAACGGGCCGCGCAGCTTGCCGCCGGCGCGCTCGCGGTCGAGTTCCTGGGCAATTTTCAAGACCTCGGGATTGGTCTCGATGACCGCATTCAGGCGCGGGCCGGCCTTGTCGATGGCGGCGATGCGGGCCAGGTAGCGCTGCACCAGGGCCTGGGAAGTGATGGTGCCGGCCGCCATCGCCGCCGATTGTTCGCGCACGCCCGCTTCGAGGAGGTCCGCTTCGGCGCGCGGCCTGGGCTTGGGCGTGACCGCCGAGGCCGCTCCTGCCGTGCCGGCCAAGGCGCCGGCAGCCATGCCGATCCGAACAAAGTCCCTACGATCCATTTCCACTCCTTTATGTTATTAGAGCAATAGAATAGCAGCGCCATGGGCGTAAGACGCGCCTGCCGCGCCGGGCAGGGACGAAAAAAAACGCTGCCGTGAGGGGCAGCGTTTTTCTTGACAGCGTGATCGATCAGTTACGAACGACCTTCTTGTATTCGTTGGTGCGGGTATCGATTTCGATGATGTCGTCCTGGCTGACGAACAGCGGCACCATCACGACGTGCTGGTGGGCTTCGATGGCGTTCTCGATTTTCGCTTCCTTCAGGACGTTGCCCGAAGTGTTGCCCTTGACTGCAGGCTCCGAGTACACGATCTGGCGTGCGATGATGGTCGGCAGTTCGACCGAGATCGCCTTGCCGTCGTAGAACACGGCTTCGCATTCCATACCGTCTTTCAGGTAGTGCAGCGCGTCGCCCAGGTTCTCTTCTTCGATTTCGAACTGGTTGTACTCTTCGTCCATGAAGACGTACAGCGGATCGGCGAAGTACGAGTAGGTCACCGGCTTCTTGTCCAGCACGACGACGTCGAACTTGTCATCGCCACGGAACACGTTTTCCAGCGGAGCGTTCGTCAGAAGATTCTTCATCTTCCACTTGTAGGTGAAGCCCGTGCGGCTCGAGCCGTTGACATCGGAACGCAGCACGATAAAAGGCTTCTCGTCAACCATGATGATGTTGCCGACACGGATTTCTTTTGCGGGTTTCATATGAATTATGATCGAAAAAAGGGGTTGCAGTAACCGAGCATCATATCATGTAATGTGCGGCGCGCCTAACGAAGTGAAGCGGCAAAGCCGAGCAGGTTCGAGGCCACGTCGCCGTTCTCCTGCATCCGCGCTTCCCACGTCCCTGCCCGCTCGGCGATGGCCGGCAGTTCGGCTTGCAGCGCCAGCCACAGCGCCTGCCAGTCCTGCTCGCCGGCGAGGCCCGGACCGGCGCCGTTCCAATGCAGGGAAACATCCCGCAAGCTGTCGAGCCCTTCGGCATAAACGTCGAGGAAAGCGCGCAGTTTCTTGTGGTGCAGATTCTCGTCCTGTAAATAGATATGCCAGACGAAGGGCCGGTTCGCCCATTGGGCCCGCACCCAGGAGTCCTCGCCGCGCACGAAGTTCAGGTCGCAGGCCCAGAGCAGGCGGTCATAATCGGGCTGGGCCACGAAAGGCAGCACGCGCACGGTCAGCGCCCCGCGCGTGGCGCAGTCGCCGGCCGCGGCAGGCCTGCCGAAAAAGGCGGCCACGGCATCCGCCGCGACGCCTTCCGGCACCAGGCAGGCGATCGGCCCGGCATGCTTTTCCCAGGCCTGGAACAGCGCTTCGACCGGGGCGAAGGGATAGCAGAACAGCGACACCTTGAATGCCTCGATCTCGCTCTTCCCCAGTCCCAGCCCGCGCAGGAAGGCGTGCGCCCGGCCGGGTTCGGACTGGAAGGCGCCCCTTTCGGCGCCCAGTGCGCGCTCGCGCAGCAGGCCGCCGGTCTTGTTCGTGAAGCCGGGGAAGAAGAAGTGCTTGGTCAGCTTCAGGCGCGGGTGCATCGACGGCAGGCGGTGGCAGCCCTCGACCCACTCCTCGGCGCTGAGGCCCTCATAGTTCAGCCAGACCGGGCGCGGGCTGCGCTGCGCCATCGCCTCCACATACCCCGGCGGCAGGTCGCAGCCGAAGAACTCGATGACGATGTCGTCGACCTCGGCGGGCGTGTAGCTGCCGTCCTGGCCAAGCCAGTGGCGCACCCGCACACCCTGCACCTCCTGCAGCGCGGCTTCTGTGTCCACTTCCGGGCAGATGCGGCGGAAACTCTGCAGGTCGTCCACCCACAGGGTGACGGCGACGCCGTGCTCGTGCCGCAGCTGGCGCGCCAGGCGCCAGCAGATGCCGATATCGCCATAGTTGTCGACGACCTTGCAGAAGATGGTCAGGGTGGTCTGGGGTGGATTCAGGGACATGTTCAAAGAGGAATACCGAGGGATTACTGCGGGAAAGCGCGCCATTCTAACCCATTCATTCGGCATGACTGCCGCTTGTCTGCGCCAGCGCAAACTGCTTTGCGCAAACCGGGCATGGTGCCGAATCGGCTCAAACTTCATGGCAGGCACCCGGTCCAATCCATAGCCGCAGGAAGGCGAATACCAATTCGCCCCTGCTCTTTGTCCACGCGCCGGCCTTACGCGGCGCGCGGATACCACGTACGCGGCCGCTTGCAGCACGCGGGCCAGGAAAATTCACATCAGCCAGGCACGCTGTCGCGTGCCAACCGTCGGCGTTGTTGCCGGCAGCCGCATTACACAGGAGGAGTCGAGCATGAATGAATTCCAGCAGTTCGGATATGGCCAGCCCGAGATCGCCCCGCAATCCCTGTTGGGCGGATTATTCGGGGCACCGGCCGGCGGCGCCGTCGGACGCGGTGTCGGCGACATCTTCGGCAACCCGAATCTGGGCAGCCGCATCGGCCAGTTTGCCGGCGACCTCATCGGCAGCCTGTCGCCGTTCGCCGCCGATCCAACAGCCGCTTACGGCGGCCAGCAGCAGGATCCGCAGCAGGCCCAGCAACTGCAACAACTGCAACAGCTGCAGCAACTACAGCAGCTGCAACAACTGCAGCAACTGCAACAGCAGGGACAGGTCGATCAGCTTGCCCCGCAAGGCCTGGGCAGCTGGGTCAGGAAACTGGCCAAACCCGCCGGCGCCGTGATTGGCCAGGTGACCCGCAATCCAAACCTGGGCGGCATCGTCAGCGGCGGCCTGCAGAGCATCGGCGGCTTCCTGCCGCAATCCGTCGATGCCCAGGGCGGCGTACAGCAACAGCAGCAGCATCCGCTGGTCCAGCAGTTGCAGAAGCTCCAGGCCCAGCAGCAGCAATTGCAGCAGGCATTGCAACAGGTGCAGCAGCAGGCCGTCGCACTGCAGCGCCAGCTGTCGGCCCAGGCGCAAGCCCAGGTACAGGCCGGTGGCCAGATTGCACCGCAGAGCTGGCTGACCGACCTGACCGGCCTTGCTGGCCAGCTCGCGCAGCCGGTTGGCGGCATCATCGGTGGCGCGTTCGGCAACCAGCAGCTGGGCAGCCAGATTGGCGGCATGGCCGGCCAACTGACCGGCCAGCTGGGCCGCATGCTGCCGCAGTCCGTCGACCCGTACGCAGCCTATGCCCAGCAGGCGCAACTGGCACAACAGGCAGGCGGGCAGGGCCAGATTGCACCACAGAGCTGGCTGACGGACCTGACCGGCCTGGCCGGCCAGTTCGCGCAGCCGATCGGCGGCTTCATTGGCGGCCAGTTCGGCAACCAGCAGCTGGGCAGCCAGATTGGCGGCATCGCCGGCCAACTGACCGGCCAGCTGGGCCGCATGTTGCCGCAGTCGGTCGATCCGTATGCGGCATATGCCCAGCAGGCGCAGCAGGCCCAGCTGGGCGGCCAGCAAACCATGCATTGATGGTTGCCGGCGGCGGAAGCGGCCAGCCGCCGCGTTCGCCGCTCATTGCAGCAAGCTACCGGGTGCCTCCTGCCTGGGAGGATGTGAAAAATCCGTCAGGGCAAGGGATACGGCCTGCCGGGCTGAGTCGAAGACAGTACGAGCGTACGGCGAGACGAGGCAACGCAGCCATGGCGATTTTTTCACATCCTCTGCGGGTGGGAGGTTTGAACAGGAGGATATGCCGATGCCAAGTTCCGGAGGGCCGACCCGCTACATCGTGCGCGCAGCCAACGATGACGGCGCACTCGCCAGTTTCATCGCCAGCATCCACAACGACCCGGCGGTACGCCTGGTCGACACCATTGGTCCCAGCGCCGGGCCGCCGCATACCGTCGTTGTCGAAACCGACCCGGCGACTGCCGAACAGCTGAAACAACGCACCCGCAACCAATTGATGATTGAACCCGACAGCCCACTGTCGCTGTTCTGATGCGGCCGACGTGGCTGGCCCGACAAAAACGAACGAAAGGAAAAACGACATGCCGAAAACTCCTCAAGGCGGGCCCGGCGATGGTCCCGAGCACGCCGGCCAGCCGAATGGTCCTGGCGGCCAGCCGAATGGCCCCGACGGCGCCGGTGGCGCCGCCGGCATCGATGGTGCAGCACGCGAACCGCGCGGCCGCACCGTGGCCGAACGCAAGAAAAAATACCTGGTCGCGTCGCGCCGGCCGCTGGGCGGCTTCGGCACGCTGGGCCTGGAAGCCGCGGGCCTGGCGCCGCTGTCCCTGTCGACCATCGAGCAGGCGCTGCAGGCCAGCCCCGACATCGACGTGGTCGACAAGATCGCCCCCCGCAGCGCGCTCGAATCGTCCGGCATCGACGGCGGCAGCAGCGAAGGCGTGCTGGTGGCGCGCATGACCGACCGCCAGGCTGCGGACCTGAACGGGCGCGGCGGCGGGCGCCTGCTGGTCGAGCGCGACCAGCACCTGCAGCTGCTCGACCCGATGCTGCGCCGGCCCGACCTGGTGTCCTCGCTGACGCCGTACAGTGGCCCCGCCGTCGACGTCATCATTTCCGTGGCCGGCCAGGAGGGCAAGCCCCTGCCCGAGGCGGAAGTGTCCCTGTTCGGCGGCATGTTGCCGGCCTCGGGCGTTACCGACGCCAACGGCATGGTCCAGCTGCGCCTGTACGGCGACGATCCGCGCACCATCAGCGGCCTGTACGTGAAGCCGCGCGCCGACTACTGGAGCTTCTACCAGCGCGATCCCGACCTCAGCATGGACGAGCCGAACATCGTCACCCTGCATGCGCTGTCCGAATCGCCGTCGCTGCAGGGTTTCCCGCGCCAGAACGCCCTCGGCTGGGGCGCGCGCGCAATGCGGCTGGATCAATTGCCGCCCCACTTACGCGGCCAGGGCGTGAAGATTGCCGTCATCGACTCGGGTGCGGCGCTCAGCCACGGCAACCTGAACCGCATCCACGCCGGCTTCGACATCATCAACAAGCGCACCGACCCGAACACCTGGAGCGAGGACACGCTGGGCCACGGCTCGCACTGCGCCGGCGTGATCGCGGCCAGCGATCCGGCCTGGGGCATCCGCGGCTTTGCGCCCGAGGCCGAGATCCATGTCTGCAAGCTCTTCCCGGGCGGCCAGGTCAGCCAGCTGATCGAGGCGCTCGAGTACTGCATCGAACACGGGATCGACGTCGTCAACATGAGCCTGGGCGGCGGCGCGGCGTCGGAAGCCCTGGAACGCCAGATCGTGCGTGCGCGCCAGGCCGGCGTGGCCTGCATCGCGGCCGCCGGCAATTCGGGTGGGCCGGTGCAATATCCCGCCGCCTCGCCGAACGTGCTGGCGGTGGCGGCGCTGGGCAAGCTCGGCGAATTCCCGGCCGACAGCTATCACACCGAAACCGTCAGTCCCGATGCCGATGCGCAGGGCTACTACAGCGCCAAGTTCAGCTGCTTCGGACCGCAGGTCGACGTCTGCGCACCGGGGGTGGCGATCGTCTCGTCGGTGCCGCCGAATAACTTCGCGGCCTGGGACGGCACCTCGATGGCGGCGCCGCACATCACCGGGCTGGCGGCCCTGATCCTGGCGCACCGGCCGGAATTCCAGGGGCTGGGCGGAACGCGCTCGCCGGACCGGGTCGACCGGCTGTTCCAGATCATCCGCCTCAGCGCGCGCCGGGTCAGCCTGGCCGATCAGTCGCGCATCGGCCACGGCATGCCCGATGCGCTGGTGGCGCTGGGCCTGCCCCTGAATCCCGCGCAGCAACCTGGCCCATGGCCGGGGGTGGTCGGCAATGCGGCGCTCGCGAACCTGCCGGGGCTGGCCGGTATCGGTGCGTTTGGAGGAAGCGGCGCGTTTGGAGGGCCTGCCGGGCTTGGTGGGCTGGGTGGGAACGGACATCCTGGAATGCTCGGCGGATTCCCGCCCGGACAGCAATTCTTCGCCCCATCGCCGCTGGCCTTGCAGATGCTGCAGTATGGGTATTCGCTGAACGGCTTGCCGCCGCCGCGCTGGTGAAACAGACCGGGCGTGTTCCGGCACCTGGAAAAGCAAAAAGCCGCTCAAGGCGGCTTTTTGCACTATTGGCGTCCCCACGGGGATTCGAACCCCGGTACTCACCGTGAAAGGGTGATGTCCTAGGCCTCTAGACGATGGGGACCTAAAACTGTTCCGATTACTGCTTTACTACTGTGCGGCTTAGTTAATACTATTAACTGCTGCCAAATTCTTGGCGTCCCCACGGGGATTCGAACCCCGGTACTCACCGTGAAAGGGTGATGTCCTAGGCCTCTAGACGATGGGGACCTAAAACTGTTCCGATTACTGCTTTACTACTGTGCGGCTTAGTTAATACTATTAACTGCTGCCAAACTCTTGGCGTCCCCACGGGGATTCGAACCCCGGTACTCACCGTGAAAGGGTGATGTCCTAGGCCTCTAGACGATGGGGACCCTGGACTGCTATAACGTGTTTTCCGACGTGGTGGAGGTAAGCGGGATCGAACCGCTGACCTCTTGCATGCCATGCAAGCGCTCTCCCAGCTGAGCTATACCCCCTACGGGAAAACAACACTATAACATACTGCATTTACTTCTACTACTGCTGCCGCTGGCGCAGCTTCTTTACTACCAGCCAGTTGCCAATCGCTTGGCGTCCCCACGGGGATTCGAACCCCGGTACTCACCGTGAAAGGGTGATGTCCTAGGCCTCTAGACGATGGGGACCCTGGACTGCTATAACGTGTTTTCCGACGTGGTGGAGGTAAGCGGGATCGAACCGCTGACCTCTTGCATGCCATGCAAGCGCTCTCCCAGCTGAGCTATACCCCCTACGGGAAAACAACACTATAACATACTGCATTTACTTCTACTACTGCTGCCGCTGGCGCAGCTTCTTTACTACCAGCCAGTTGCCAATCGCTTGGCGTCCCCACGGGGATTCGAACCCCGGTACTCACCGTGAAAGGGTGATGTCCTAGGCCTCTAGACGATGGGGACCCTGGAACTACACACTACAAACTACACTTCAGAGTGGTGGAGGTAAGCGGGATCGAACCGCTGACCTCTTGCATGCCATGCAAGCGCTCTCCCAGCTGAGCTATACCCCCGTATTTCACTATCTCGCTCACTGTATCACCTTGCTGCTGTGTTACCGTGTGCTGCTGAAGTGCGAGCATTATAGCGGGGGTTCTTGCATTTCGCAAATGCCGATTTGCGTGCGGACAAACCTTGTTTGAAACCTTCTTAGAAACGTGGTTTGAAACCCCTTTGCGAACCGCATGCCCCCGCCCTGTAAGACCGATTACAGGCCCTTGCTCACGCGTGCCAGCACGGTCTCGCGGCCGAACAGTTCCAGCACCGCGTCGATGGCCGGCGTCTGCAGCTGGCCCGTCACGAGCAGGCGCAGCGGCATGGCGATCTGCGGCATCTTCAGGCCGTGCGCGGCCAGCACTTCCTTCAGCATCGCGGCCAGGGCGGCCTTGTTCCACTCCACCGTCTGGCAGCGCTCGACAAACGTCGCCAGCGCCGGACGCACGGCATCGGTCAGGTGCTGGGTCAGCAGGGCCGCATCCGGCTGCGGCTGGCGATAGAACAGCATGGCGGCATCGGCCAGTTCATTGATCGTGTTGGTACGCTCCTTCAGCAAGGCCAGCACGGTCGGCAGCGCCGGCGCGCCGTCGAACTCGGCGCCTTGCGCTTCCATCTTCGGACGCGCGAGATCGGCCAGGCGTTCGTTGTCGGCCAGCTTGATGTAGTGGTTGTTCAGCCAGGCCAGCTTTTCCGGATTGAACTGGGCCGCCGAGGCGGTCAGGTGTTCCAGGTTGAACCACTCGGTGAACTGCTCCATCGAGAAGATCTCGTCGTCGCCGTGGCTCCAGCCCAGGCGCGCAAGGTAGTTCAGCATTGCTTCCGGCAGGAAGCCCTGCTCCGGGTACTGCATTACGCTGACCGCGCCATGGCGCTTCGACAGCTTCTGGCCGTCCGGGCCCAGGATCATCGGCAGGTGGCCGTACTGCGGCAGCTCGGCGCCGAGTGCGCGCAGGATATTGATCTGCCGTGGAGTATTGTTCACGTGGTCGTCACCGCGCAGCACGTGGGTAATCTCCATGTCCCAGTCGTCGACCGAGACGCAGAAGTTGTAGGTCGGGGTGCCGTCCGGACGCGCGATGATCAGATCGTCGAGTTCCTTGTTAGCGATGGTAATCGGGCCCTTGACCACGTCGTTCCAGGTGACTTCGCCGCCCTCCGGGTTCTTGAAGCGCACCACCGGCTTCACGCCTTCCGGCACGGCCGGGAGGGTCTTGCCCGGTTCCGGACGCCAGGTGCCGTCGTAGCGCGGCTTCTCGCCAGCGGCGCGCATACGCTCGCGCATCGCTTCGACTTCTTCCGGCGAGCAATAGCACAGGTAGGCGGTGCCGGCTTCCAGCATGCCCTTCACGACCTCGCGGTAGCGGTCCATGCGCTGCATCTGGTAGAACGGGCCTTCGTCGTGCGACAGGCCCAGCCATTGCATGCCGTCCAGGATGGCCTGCACCGCTTCCGGCGTCGAGCGTTCGAGGTCGGTGTCCTCGATGCGCAGGACGAAGGTGCCGCCGAAGTGGCGGGCATAGGCCCAGGAATACAGCGCGGTGCGCGCGCCGCCGAGGTGGAGGAAGCCGGTCGGGCTGGGGGCAAAACGGGTGCGGACGGTCATGGCGAAAAGCGAAATGGTAAAGGGGCTATTTTACTCCGCTATGGACGGCGCGCGGCACCGGCCGTCGCGGGCGCGCCACCATCGCTTCATGCCTCATGCCTCGCGCTGTGCATCACGCTGTGCATCGCGCTGTGCATCAATATACGCCGCCAACGTGCGCACCGTCGGGTAATCGTAGAGCAGTTCGGCGCCCACCCTCACCCCGCTGGCCGCCTCGATCTCGAGCGCCAGCGGCACCGAGGCCAGCGAATCGATGCCGAGGTCGCCGAACGCGGCGTCGATGCCGACCTCGACCTGTGGCTGGCAGCGCAGGGTGCCGGTCGACAAGTGCACCCTTCCCCCATCGAACGGTTCGGCAGCGCTTTCGCGCAGCCATTTCAGCAGGCAGGCGCGCACCAGCTCGACCGAGGATGCAGATGCTGGCCCGGGTGTGGACATGGGCGCAGCAGCAGCCGGCAGCGCCCGGTCCGCCCCGCCCCCCTCGATCCCGTCGCGGCCCAGCAACGGATCGAGCGCATGCGCGGCGCCGGGCAGGGCCTGCTCGACGTCCCCGATCGCCAGCGCATAGCCCTGTACGCGCGCCAGCAGCGCCGCGGCGGACGGGCAAGCGCCGGCGGCCGGCCGCTCGGCTGCGATGGCCTCGCGCAGGGCATCGAGCCGGCGCGCCGCCCAGGCCGCCGCCTCGCCACGGGCGGCCGCGGCCAGCAGGGTCCAGGCCGCAAACTCGCCGTTGCGCCAGTCCTGCCACTGGCCCTGCCCCGCCGCCGGCAGGCGCGCCAGGCTGTCGGCCAGGGCTGGGGCGCTGAACAGTCCGGCAACCGTGCGCGCCAGCGGATTGCCCGGCGTGCGCACCAGGGCGCCCAGGTGGGCATACAGCGCTTCGCTCGGCCCTTCCAGGATGCGCAGCACGCGCGCATCGCGCAGCAGGCGTGGGGCGATGTTGTTTTCCAGGTAGCCGCGCCCGCCCAGCAACTGCATCAGGCTGTCGGCGGCGCTCCACAGCAGTTCCGACAGCACGCACTTGCAGGCGCTGCAGGCGTCCTGGAGCGCGGTACTCGCGGTACTTTGACCCACCGTGCCCCCCATCGCGCCACTGTTCGCGCCGTCCGCCGCGTCCAGTGCGCGCGCCAGCGCCTGCACCAGCGCCCCGGCCGCGCCGATCGCGCAATCGAGTTCGTGCAGGCGCAAAGCGGTGACGGGGTTGTCGAGCAGCCGTCCGCCGGCAACGTCGCGCCGCGCCGCGTAGCGCGCCATCAGCTGGGCACAGCGCTGCATCGCCCCCACGCACAGGGCGCCGATACCGAGCCGGGCAAAGGCCATCGCGTCCTGCGCCACCTCCATGCCGGCGCCGGGCGCGCCCAGCACCTGCTCGTCGGGCACGAATACGTCGTCGAAGCGCAGCGCGTTCTGCACCATCGCGCGCATGCCCATGGTCAGCGCTTCCGGGCCCTGCACCAGTCCCGGCGCGTCCTCCGGCACCAGCAGCGCCACCGTGCCAAGCGCCCTGCCCGCCGGATCGAAGGCACGCGCGAACACGTTCAGCACGCCCGACCACGAGGCCAGGCCGATCAGGTGCTTGTCGCCGCTCAGGCGCCAGCCGCCGTCCACGCGCAGGGCGCGGGCGCCGATCGCACGCGGATTCGAGCCTGCCTGCGGCTCGCTCATGGCGAACGCGGCCAGCTGGCGGCCGGCGGCCAGGGTGGGCAGCCAGCGGCTGTGCAGCGCCGCGCCGCCGGAGCGCAGCAGCGGGCGCAGGCCCAGGCCATTGTGCACGCCGACCACGGTGGCCAGGGTCAGGTCGATGGCGGCCAGCTGCGCCATCACCCGCACCAGGTCGGCGCTCGCCAGCGCCTGGCCGCCGGCCTCGAACGGCGCCTGCAGGCCGAACAGGCCATGGTTGCCGAGGTCGAGCAGCAGGTGCGGCGCCATGGCGCGGCGCTCGTCGTCGAGCGCCGAATTGATGCGCCGCGCCGCGTACTGGCGCAGCCAGGCGATGATGGTGTCGGCACGCGCCGCGCTGCCTGTCCCGGACGTCTCCCCGCCCTGCGGGATGGACTGCGCGCGTGGGCGCACCAGCGCCAGCGCGCCGGCAGCCAACAAGGCCTTGCAGCGCGCGCGTTGCACCTTGCCGCTGGTCGTGCGCGGAAAGGCGCCCGGCGCCGCGAACGCCAGCGTATGCAGCGGAACGCCCAATCCCGCGGCCACCGCACTGCGGATGCGCCGGCCCAGCGCTTCGACGTCGCCGCTGCGCGCCAGCGCGCGGCTGGCCTCGATTACCACCGCCAGACGTTCGCCCTCGCCGTCCTCGATACCGAAGGCGGCGCAGCAGTTCGGCGCCGCCATTCCGCCTGCGCGCTCGGCCAGTTCCTCGATGTCCTGGGCATACAGGTTGCGGCCGTTGACGATGATGAGGTCCTTGCGCCGTCCGGTGACGAACAGTTCGCCTTCGTGCAGGAAGCCGAGGTCGCCGCTGCGCAGCAGGGGCATGGCGCCGGGCGCCGCCTGCGCTGGCTCGTCGGTCAGGCGCCCATGGTAGCCGCGCGACACGCCCGGCCCGCCGATGCGAATTTCGCCCACCAGGCCGGCGCCGGCCGCGGCTCCCGTATCGGGATCGGCGATGGCTACCGTTACCCCTGGCGCCAGCGGACCGCAGCCGACCACGGCCCGCGCCATCGCATCGCCTGGCGCCGCCGCGCGCACCTGGCCGCGTTCCAGCGCGGCGCCGTCCAGCGCCAGGATGCGCGGCCCGCGCCCGAGCGGCCCGCCGGCCACCAGCAGCGTCGCCTCGGCCATGCCGTAGCAGGGAAACAGTGCGCCGCGGCGCAGGCCGCACGGCCCGAACGCCGCCATGAAGCGCTCCAGCGTTGCCGCACGCACCGGCTCGGCGCCGTTGTACAACACCTCCAGGCACGAGAGGTCGAACTGCGCCGCCGCATCGGGCACGATGCGGCGCACGCACAGGTCCCAGGCGAAATTCGGCGCGCCGCTGCAGGTGGCGCGGTAGCGCGTTACCGTTTCCAGCCACAGCGCCGGGCGGCGCAGAAAGGCGCCGGGCGACATCAGCACCGAGCGGAAGCCCAGCGCCAGCGGCGCGGCGATGCTGCCGACCAGGCCCATGTCGTGGAAGGGAGGCAGCCAGCTGACCATCACCGTCCGCGGCCCGAAGCCGAAGGCCTGGCCGATGGCGGCGACGTTGGCGGCCAGGTTCGCATGCGTGATCTCCACGCCCTTCGGCTGCGCCGTCGAGCCGGAGGTATATTGAAGAAAGGCGAGCGCGCCGGGGTCCGGCAGCGCGAGTTGCGCTGCATCGGCCGCAGCGGCAGCCATCGCGGCAGTGAATGCATCGCCCGTGTCCATGCACAGCAGCGGCGCCGCGCAGCCGGCGCGCGCCAGCGCCGCACGCGTGGCTTCCTCGGCCTCGGGCGCGCCGAGCACGATGGCCGGTTGGGCGTCGGCCAGCAGGGCCGCCAGCCGTTCGACGTCGCGCCGGCGGTGCGCGGGCGCGGCCGGCACCGCCACCACGCCGGCCGCCAGGCAGGCGAAAAAGGCGACCACGAAGCCGCAACCCGGCGGATACAGCAGCAGCGCGCGCGCGCCCGGCGCCACGCGGCGCGCCAGCAGCGCGCCCAGTGCGGCCACGCGCGCGGCCAGCTGGCGGTAGGAGACATCGACGACCTCGCCGTTCTCGTGCAGGAAGGTCAAGGCGACGCGTTCGGGGCTGTGCGCCGCGTGGTGAGCAAGGCGATGAAGCAGCGTGGCGCCGCCAGGCTCGGCGGCTTCAGCCACGGCTGCGCTCCCGGCGCCCGGGGCCGCGTTCGGGCTCCACGCCGAGTGCGGCGCCGGCGCCGTTGACGGCGGCGCCGACCAGGCGCGCGCCGTGGCGCAGCTGCCCGGCGCCATGCGCGGCCATCACCTGCAGGCGCAGGCGCGCCGCGCCCAGCGGCACGCCGGGGAATTCGACCGCGTTCACGTGCACGTTGGCGCGCGCCAGCGTGCGTCCGGCCAGGCGCGCCACCGGCTCGCTGCCGATCCACACCGGCACGATCGCCGACGGCAGGCCAAGGCAGCGCAGGCCGGTTTCCGCCAGCCCGGCGCGCAGGGCCACGGCATTGCGCAGCAGGCTGGCGCGCAAGCCATCGCCTTCGCTGCCGCCGGCGATGCGCAGCGCTTCCAGCACCGTGGCCGCCTGTACCGGCGAGAGCGCGTTCGAGAACAGGTGCGGCCCGGCGAACAGCTGCAACTGGCGTTTCACGGCGCGCGAGGCGCAGGCGACGAAGCCGCCGTTCGAGGCAAAGGTCTTCGAGAAGGCGCCCATCACGATGTCGATCTTGCCGAGCATGCCCTGCTCGCCGATGCTGCCGCTGCCGCCCGGCCCCAGCGCGCCCAGGTCGTGCGCCACGTCGACCAGCAGCGTGGCGCCGTATTCGCGGCACAGGTGCTGCATCAACGGCAGGTCGGGCACGTCGCTGTCCATGCTGAACAGGCCTTCGGTGACGACCAGGATGCCATTGTCCGGGTCGCGCAAGCGGATCGCCGCCAGCACTTCGCGCACGTGGCCGGTGTCGAGGTGGCGGTGCAGCGCGACGTTGCGCGTGGCCGCGCCGGCGCCCTGGCGCAGCGAGGCATGGGCCAGGGCATCGACCACTACATAGTCGCGCGGCCCGACCAGCGCCGTGATCAGGCCGAAGGCGGCGCCCCAGCCGGTCGGGAACAGCGTCACGTGCGCGCAGCGCAGCAGCGCGCCGAGGGACTGCTCGAGCGCCAGCGACGCGCTGCTGTTCCCCAGCAGGACGGCCGAACCGGCGCTGTGCGGGCCGGACACCAGCAGGGCACGCTGCGCCGCCTCGCGCACCGCCGGATGCGAGGCCAGCGACAGGTAATCCTGGGAGGCGAAGTTGACGCCGGGCGCGGCCTCGCACACCGCCGCATCGCCCTCCTCGCGCACGCGCGCCTCGGGTCCGGGCGCGCCGTCCACCGCGCGCGCGTACTGCCACAGGCCGTGCGCGGCGCGCAGCGTGCACCAGGCGTCGAGCGCCTCGGTGCGGCGGATCAGGTCGGGGCCGCGCGGCTGCGCGAACTGGGCCACGTTGCCGCGCAGGGCGCCGCAGGCGGTCAGTCCGGCGATGTCGGCGGCCCGCCCGAAGTCAAGCGTTTCTTCATGCACGATGTACTCCTGGAAGGGTGAATGAGAGGATCGGGAAAGATCAGGCCAGGGCCGGCACCGCGGCCGGGCTGCCATGCAGGCCCTGCTGCGCCAGCAGCACCGCCACCTGCTCGGGAGCCAGCGGGCGCGCGAACAGGTAGCCCTGGGCTTCGTCGCAGCCCATGGCGTCGAGGTCGGCCAGCTGCTCGTCGGTCTCGACCGCTTCGGCGATCACCTTCAGGTCGAGGCTGTGGGCCATGCCGACGATGGCGTCGGCGATCGCATACGGACGCGCGCGCGGGTGCTGCCCGAGACGGCGCACGAACAGGCCATCCATTTTGAGGATGTCCACGGGCAGTTCGGACAGGTAGTTCAGGCTCGAATAGCCGGTGCCGAAGTCGTCGATCGACACCAGCACCCCGGCCGCGCGCAGCTCGCTCATGACGCGCCGGTTGCCGTCGAGGTCGTCGATCAGCACGCCCTCGGTGATCTCGAGTTCCAGGCTGCCGCGCGCCAGGCCGCTGGCGGCGACGATGTCCAGCACGCGCGCAGCGATGTCGGGATGGCGCAACTGGCGCGCCGAAAAATTCACTGCGGTTTTTACGGCTGGCAGGCCGGCGTCGCGCCAGGCGCGGTTCTGGGCGCAGGCGGTGCGCAGCACCCAGTCGCCGATCGGCACGATCATGCCGGTTTCCTCGGCCAGCGGGATGAAGCGGCCCGGGTCGATGCGGCCGTACACCGGATGCTGCCAGCGCAGCAGCGCCTCGACGCCGACGATGCGGCGCGTGGCCAGGTCCCATTGCGGCTGGTATTCGAGGAACAGCTGGCCGCGCGTGAGGGCGTCGCGCAGGCCGTTCTTCAGGGCCAGGCGTTCGCTCTGGGGCGCGGTGGCGGCGCTCGAATACAGCTGGACGCTGTTCTCGCCCCAGGCGCGGGCGCTGCGCATGGCGATGTCGGCGCGTTTCAAGAGCGCGTCGAGGTCGCAGTCCTCGGCCGGATACAGGGCCACGCCCACCGACAGCGTGATGAAGCATTCGCGCCCGCTGGCCGCCAGCGGCAGGCCGAAGCGGTCGAGGATCTTCTCGGCCACCTGGCGCGCATCCATCTCGGAACCCAGGTCTTCGAGCAGCGCCACGAACTCGTCGCCGCTCCAGCGCGCCACCGTGTCGCAGTCGCGCAGGCAGCCGCGCAGGATGCCGCCGGCCTGCACCAGCAGTGCGTCGCCGGCCTCGTAGCCGAGGGCGTCGTTGACCTCCTTGAACTTGTTGATGTTCAGGAGCAGCAGCGCCACCAGGCGGCGGTTGCGGTCGGCGCGGTCCATGGCGTGGCGCAGGCGGTCGCGCAGCAGTCGCCGGTTCAGCAGGCCGGTAAGCTGGTCGCAATGCATGCCGTCGAGCATGCGGCCGATGCTGGCGCCGAGGTCGCGCTCGGGCCGCGCTTCCCCTGCCGGCGGCGCCAGGCCATCGGGTTCCTGGTCCTGGCCATGGCAGACCACCCGGTTGCGCCCGCTCGACTTGGCCAGGTACAGGGCCTCGTCGGCGCGCCCGATGGCCTGGGTGATGGTCTCGCCCATCCGGTACTCGGCCACGCCGATCGAGACGGTGAGCGCGATCTCGCTCGGGCCGTCGCTGCAGCGCAGCTTGTCGATCGCGGCGCGCACGCGCTCGGCCAGCACCCGGGCATCGGCCACCGGGGTCTCGGGCAGCATCAGCAGGAATTCCTCGCCGCCGTAGCGCCCGAAGCAGTCGCTGCCGCGCACCAGGGTCTGCACGGTCTGGGCAAAGGCGCGCAGCACGGTGTCGCCGGCGCTGTGGCCGTAGGTGTCGTTGATGCGCTTGAAAAAATCGATGTCGAGCAGGCAGAGGCAGAAGGCGCGGCCGCTGCGGTCGCTGCGCTCCTTTTCGCGTTCGATCAGGTTCATCAGGTAGCGGCGGTTGTGCACGCCGGTCAGTTCGTCGCGGATGGCCAGCTCGTTGATGGTGCGCACGGCCTGCTCCAGCTTGACGAAACCCTGGGTCTTGGTCAGCTCGAACAGCAGCGCAAAGGCCAGCACCACCACGAACAGGCCCAGGTGGCAGACCAGGTAGAGCATGGCCATGTCGCTCACCGCCTGCACCGGCAGCACGTGGCCGGCGGCGGCCAGCAGGTAAATCAGGGCGGCCGCGGCGCAGCTCATCGCCAGCCAGAACAGCGCGCTCCAGATGCCGCCGAGGAAGGTGGCGACCAGCGGGCCTGTGATCAGCCAGCTGGCGGTGGGAGCGCTGATGCCGCCCAGGTTATAGCTGAGCCAGGTGAAATTGAAGAACAGCGCGCACAGGAAGAGTTCGCGCGCGGCGCCGATGCTGCCGCTCACGCGCAGCAGCAGCGGCGAAGCCAGCATGACGGCGCAGCACAGCAGGATCTCGGTGACGGCGCCCTTGTAGCCGAGCAGGTAATAGGCCAGCGCATAGAAGGGACCGGCGGTGGCGGCCAGCAGCGCCGCGCTGACCACGTTCTCGGCGCGCGTCAGGACCGCCGCCTCTTGCTGCAGGGCGGCGGGGATGAACCAGTGGGTAGCAGCCAGGTAACGGCCGCTCCAACGCGCGCTGGTAGGATTCATGGAGGCTGGGCGGCACGTGGCCGTCTTGGGGAGTGAGTCCAAGTGGCAGTTTATGCAGGAAATTTCCTACCAGACTTATTCTGGCGCAAAGCAGCACAGGTCTGCCCGCACCTGCGGTGCATACGCGACAGGCGTGCCTCTGCCCGGGGGATGCAGACGGGTTGGCTCCTTCCCGCGGCGCCCAGCCTCGGTTCAGGGCAGTTGTCTGCTTGCGCGCAGGCGCTCGATCGCGCGCACGATCGTCGCTTCCGTCTCGACCGCCTCGGTGAACCCGGCGCGGCGGATCTTGCCCATGTCGGACACCATGTCGAACTCGGTATGGAAGACAAAGTCGCCGAACCACCAGCCCACCAGTTTTTCGTACGGCAGCGTCTGCAGGCCATGCTGGCCGGCCAGGCGCGCCCAGGCCTCGGCCTTCAGGGGCATCTGTTTCGCCAGCGAGAATGGCTGCGGCGAGCCCACTTCCATGTCGAAGGCGGCGGCCACACGGCGCCAGACACGCTCCCAGCGGAAAGGTTCGTTGACGAGGTTGAAGGCTTCGCCGCTGGCCGCCGGGTCGAGCGCGGCCCAGAGGCTGGCGCGCGCCATCCAGTCGGCATCGGTGGTCTGGGCCAGCACGCCGTTATACACGTTATTGCTGCCCGGGAAGCGCAGCGGCACACCGGCCGCCTTGCTGAGCGCGGCGAACACGCCCATCACCATCACGATGTTCATCGGGTTGCCGGCGATGTCGCCCACCACCACGTCCGGGCGCAGGATCGACCATTCGAAGTCGCCGGCGGCGCCGCGCTCGCGCAGCAGGTCTTCCTGCACGTAATAGAAATTCGGCGTCATGTGGCGCGGGTCGTCTTCGTAGAAAGGCGCCCGCGTCGGGCCCAGGTGCACGCCGTAGACCTTGGCGCCCTGGTAGTGCACCACGCGCTGGAGTGGCGCCCCGACCGTTTTCAATCCGTCCAGCAGGTTGCGCAGCATGCCGCCGTTGATGCGCTCTTCGTCGAGCAGGTCGGCTCCGCCCTTGAGTGCGGCGTAGAATACATGGGTGGTGTCGCGCGCGGCTTCCAGGGCGCGCGCGGTGGCGGCGGCATCGGTCAGGTCGGCCTTGATGGTCTCGACGCCGTCGACGAAGGTGCGCGGCAAGGCGCGTACCTGCCAGTCCGGCCTTTCCTTCAATTCGCGGACAAGCGCGTTGCCGATGATGCCGCTGGCGCCGACGACCAGTGCCTTGTACTTCGTGCTCATGCCTTCCTCCCGATAAAAGATCAGGCATGAGCATAACTGCCGGCGGCCGGATGCGTCGCGCCGTCCCGGTTCCTGCACGGCTAGCCGTCGACCTCGCCCAACTCCAGCACGCGGGCCAGGCTGGTCTTGTTCTTGATGTTGAGCTTGCGGTAGACGCTGCTGAGCTGGTTACGCACGGTGCTCGGCGACACCAGCAGACGCGCCGCGATTTCCTTGTACTGCAGGCCCTGGGCCGCCAGCACCGCGCAGCGCCGCTCGGCCGCAGTCAGGCCGTGCACGCTTTCGCTGCGGCGCGTCACCGACAAGGTCAGCACCGCCTGCTCGAGCTTGGCGCGGATGTGCAGGCGGCGCCCGGCGTAGTCCATCCCCGGGCGGCTCCTGAGCGCGGCCAGCAAGGCGCCCGGCAGGAAGGGCGGCGACCACTCCGGCCACTCCTCCTGCATCAGGGCGATCGCTTCCTCGACCGCGAAATACAGCCGTCCCTGTGGCGAGCTGAGCAGCGTAACCGCGGCATGCAGGTGCAGGCGCGCGGCGTTCAGGCGGACATTGATCTGACGCGCCTGCAGCAAATGCGGCATGGCCAGGTTGACGATCTGCTCGGCGTTGCCCAGGAAAGCCTGGCGCCGCTGAGCGCGCCAGAAGGAAATCACCGTCAGCCGGTCCTGCACCAGGCGGTCGGAGACCCAGGTCAGCGAATGCGCCGTTTCGTACTTGCGGCAATAGGCCAGCACGTGCGGGTCGGTGGCGGTGCGCTCGATATCGGTGGCGACGCTGCGGCCGCGCTGGCGGAACGAGGCCGCCAGCGCCGGATCGCTGGTCTTGATGGTGCCGTTGACGAGGATCAGCTCTTCGCCCAGCGTGCTCTGGCGGGCACTGATGCGTTCGGCCGGCATGTTGTGCAGGTAGGCGCCGGTCGGGATCATGCGCTCGCCAAAAATCCCGAGGTCGCCGATCAGCGCCGATTCGAACGACAAATCGCGGCGGAAGCGGCGCAGGATCTCGTCGTTGCACGCGGTCGGCGCGGTGCCCTGGGCGATATCGTAGATATCGAGAATCAGCTTGCTTGAATTATCCATCGGTGCAGGGCGTGAAGGGCGAAAATCCGCGAATCGTTACCCCGGGATCAAGTTGATTGTATTGGAGATAATTTTCTACAGCAACTTTTGGTTTGTCCATAGGCCATACGTACTATGGATATTGCATAGATGACATTGAATAATGGTCGGTATGAATAATTATCCGTTTCGACCAGCCATGACCTCGACCCGACTTTCGACCTTCGCCCTGGCAGCCCTGCTGCTCGCCCTCGCCGCCTGCGGCAAAAAAGAGGGCGCCGACAACGCCGCCCCTGCCGAACAAGCTTCGGGACAAGCCGAGCGCAAGCTCACCAGCAACGGCCTGGAAATCGACGACCAGGGCGGCATCCTGCTGCCGCGCCAGCCGCTGCTGCCGTTCGAGCGCTATATCGTGCTCGACCAGTCGAAGGATTTCCGCACGAAAGACCAGGCCGAAACGACGGCGGTCGAAACGCTGTACCGCAACGTGTTCTGGGCCGGCGCGCAGCGCGATTATGATTTGCTGGCCTACGACTTCTTGCCGGAAGTGCGGGCAGAGAAAGACGCATTCAAGCGCGCCGACATCGTCAAGACCAAACATGCCGAGCTCGACGCGGCCTATGTCGAGGCGAAGAAGCAAAAGCACTACGCGCTGTATCTCGACCGCGACTCCCTGATGAGCATCGGCCCTTACGACGCCGCGAAGAAGGGCTACCCGGTCAGTACCGGGATCCGTGGCGACATGGCGTATGGCTGGTCGAAGCCAAAGGAGCACGAGCACAACGAGCATGCGACCTGGATGGTCGAGTTCGCCGGTACGGGCGTGGCGGAGGAGCTGCGCTGGTACATCCCGAAGAATGAAGACGAAGCGCGCCAGCTCGAAGCCAGCCTCAGCAAGCTGCGCAGCAATCCGTCCAGCACGGTCGACTTGCCGGGCTATTACTTCGGGCACATCGCCGACCTGGCCTCGCGTCCGGAAAAACAGCAGTACAACGCGCTGCTGGTGGTCGACGGCATCGCCGTGACCGATCCGAAAACGCGCCAGCCCCTGCTGACGATGGATTTCCACGCCATCGAGCCGAAGACGAGCGTGCGCGAGGCGAGCATCAAGAAGGCCCTGCAACCCGAGCCGAAGCCGGGCTCCTGAGCAGGAAAGCGGCCATGACCAATCTGCCCTTCCCTGCCCGTCTTGCTCCAGCGGCCGCCATCCTGATCCTGGTCCTGTCCGGCTGCGCGGCGCCGGGGGCGCCCGGCCAACCCGGTGCGCCCGCCGCTGGCGGCGCGTCCGCCAGCGCTTCGGTACCGGCCGTCTTCACGGTCGGCGGCAACGTCACGCTGCGGCGCGCTGCCCCGGCGCGCCACCCGCGCTTCCCGGACCTGCCCGCCATCGAATCGGCCACGGAGTGGCAAGCCCTGGAGACCCTGGTGCGCACCCTGTACACCCGGGCGCACCAGGGCCTGGTGAAGAACGATGCCGACGCTTTCTGGGCCCAGTACGACGCCGGCCAGCGCCTGGCTGCCTATGCCGTCGACATCACGCTGGCTTCGAACGGCGTACTGCGCGGCATGCGCGACGACGGCAGCGGCAAGATCGTCTCCACCCTGCCGGCCGAGAGCATGGCCCTGCTGCCGATCAGCCCGGCAGTCGGCGCCCTCCCCCTCGGCCTGCCGCCCGCCAGCCTCGGCGCGCAGGCGGCGCCGGCGCCCGTCACCATCAATACCCTGCTCGGCATCGCGCCGCGCCAGCCAGGGCAGCAGCCGGTCACCTACACCGTCAACGGCCTGCCCTCGCTGCGCGAGCTGCCCGAAGACCAGCCGGTCGCGCTGCCGAACGGCGTGGTCGCCACCCGCAAGGGCGAGATACTGGTGCTGGTGAATCCCACGCGCCAGGCGCAGCCGCTGCCGCTGTCGGACATCGGCTATGTCTTGCCTGGGGGCGCCGCCGCCACGGTGCAGGACTGGACCCGCATCGCGCTGGCCATTTCCCAGAACAAGACCAACTATTTCTGGAACAAGATCGCCCGCCTGGGCGCAGAGCAGACCACCTTCCGCTGCGACATGGCCAGGCCCGGCGCCCTGGAATGCACCGACGGCGACATCAAATGGTTCCGGCCCGACGGCGGCTGGGCCACGACCCAGGCCGACGCCGAGGCCACGGCGCAGGCCCACGCGCAGCCAGGGAGCGCCTGGCGCCGCGCGATGGACCAGGTGGTGCGTGGCGCCGCCGGCTACGAACCTTTTCACCGGGGCTGCACGAACAACCTGGGGAGCGGCCAGGCCTACGCCGACCTCGACGAACTGTCCGGCGCCGGGGCCAATTTCGTCACCTTCAGCTGCTGGCGCGCAGAGCGGGCCAACGGCGCGGCGCCGCAGTTCTACCTGCTGCACTCCCAGCAATACCGCCTGGCCGAGAACGGCACCCGCCTGCAGACCGAAGCCAGCCTGCTGAACGATGCGCGCGTGCGCGAGCGGCTGAACGGGTGGCAGCGCGAGAAGGAACTGATGCAGTCGATCAGCGCCCTGGTCCCGGTGGCCGGCCAGCTCGACGCCCTGGCGCGCTGCGCACAGAACCCCGATTTCGCGCCGACCGCCTTCCTGGCCGATTACCTGCAGCGCCGCAAGAAAAGCCGCACCGCGGTCGATCTGCAGGCGGCGAGCCTGGTCGGCTACCAGACGCCAACGAACGGCGTCGGCGGCACTGTAGTCGACTGCGGCGGCGTGCTGGTGCCGATGATTTCCGGCCTCATGAAGGGCCGCGCTGCCGCGGCCAACGCCAAGTCCATGCTGGAGAACTGGCCCAGGGTCCGCGCCGCCATCGACAGCGCCAAGCGGCAGGCCAGCGCCGCCCTCGCCTCGGATGCCACGGCGCTGCAGGCCATCCGATGGGCCGGCAAGGACGGGCTGTTGCTTAGTTTCAAAACCGGGAAGATGCTGGGCTACCTGGATTGGTATGCCGGGGAAGCGCGTGCTGGGCGGGCGCCTCAGGCCGGCCCTTACCAGACCGTGCTGAAGGACCTTGGGCAATGAACGCGCTGCCCTGCCCCGCAGCCCGTCCTGTCCCATCTTTCATATGGCAACAAGCATGATCAAGTTCCTGCTCCAGCTGGCCGTCGCCGCCGGCCTTGGTTACTACGCCGGCGAATATGCGTATACGCATGAGCTGTACAACGGACCGCCGCGCCATGTCATCGCAGCCTTTGTCGGCCCCTTCCTGCTGTACCGTGCCGTGGCGCACTTTGCCGGGCCGGTGGCCGGCCGCTTGGCCGTGCTGGCCGTGCTGGTCCTCTTCCTGCGTCTGGCCGGCATCGCCTTCACCGGCAACCTGCGGTACGTCAGCGACCTCGAATGGCAGGTCCTGGGCGCCCTTGCCTTCCTGGCGATTGTCCTGCCGCACAAATCGTCGAGCTGGAAAATCCAGACCGGGGCCAGCAAGGCGGCGATCGCCAGCGGCGAGGAATGGGTCTGGGAAGGGCGGCGTTTCGCACTGCACATCGACTTCAAGGCAGGGATGGTGCGCGTGATCGGGCGCAAGCCGCTGCGCTTCCTGCGTAGCGGCGGCGGCCCCAAGGCGCCATGGCAAAAGGCGCGCAGCTTCGACAACACCTGGCCGCTGCACCAGTTCCACCTTGGCGAGATTACCAAGCACACGAAGTCCGTCTATACCCCTGACACGGCCGGCGCCATGGTGAATGGTCAATACGTCAGCATAACCTTGCCTAGCGGCAGATCAGACTCCTATCCATCCGGGTTTTCCGACATCAGGTTCGAGCATCGCGGCGCCCACGAAGTGCCCTGTGACTATGCGGGCCTGAAGCTTGCGACCGGCGGGCCGGACAGCGTCAAGCTTTGCCTCGATAATGTCAGGAACCACGAGATCGAGCAGTTCCAGGCGCAGTGGAAAGGCATTGCCGCGCGCGTGCAGGAGGCCCGCTCCGCCTTCGAGGGCGAGATCCGGACGCGCGGCCGAGCCTTGATCCAGCAGCAGCGCGACCGCCAGGCGGCTGTGGCGGCGGAGGCCGCGGCGGCGGAAAAGGAACGCCTGGCCGCGCTGCGGCGCCAGGTAGAGGAGCGCATCACGGCACTGCTCGACAAAGCCGGCATGCGCGGCGAGTTCCGCGCCGGCAATCAAAACGAAGGCCGCATCAACTGGTTCATCGCCGCCGACCGCGACGGGCGCGGCCTGAGCGTCGGCAGCGCCGGCACCTGGCAAGGCAGTTTCGCCGGCGCGAGCGCCAGGATTATCAGCGGCAAGGAGCGCTGCCTGGAAGTCGAACTCCAGGACAGCGCCTACGAGCGCGAGCATCTCAAGAAGCACCGCCTGCGCGTCATGCAGGGCGCAAACGAGGACATCCTCCAGGAATGGTGCGACCGCGTCACCATCCTGGGCAGGCAGACGGCGGCGAGCTGACGCCCTCCAGATATGCAAAGGCGCCATGAATGGCGCCTTTTTTTATTGCAGGGTTTTAATGAATCAGTCGTTCCGGACCACGATACTCGGGAACTTGCTGCTCATGTCCTTGGCACGCTCCGCGACTTTCACCGCCACCTTGCGCGCAATCTGCTTGTAGACCGACGCTACCGGACCATCCGGATCGGCCACCACGGTCGGGCGGCCCGAATCGGTCTGCTCGCGGATCGACATGGTCAAAGGCAGCGCGCCCAGGAAGTCGACGCCGAAGTCCTTGCACATCTTTTCGCCGCCGCCATGGCCGAAGATCGCTTCGTTGTGGCCGCAGTTCGAGCAGATATGGGTGCTCATGTTTTCCACGACACCAATAATCGGGATGCCGACCTTTTCGAACATCTTGAGGCCCTTGCGCGCATCGAGCAGGGCGATGTCCTGCGGCGTGGTGACGATCACGGCGCCGGTGACCGGCACTTTCTGCGACAGGGTCAGCTGGATGTCGCCGGTGCCTGGCGGCATGTCGACGATCAGGTAATCGAGTTCGCGCCAGTTGGTCTGCTCCAGCAGTTGCTGCAGCGCTTGCGTGACCATCGGGCCGCGCCAGACCATCGGCTCGTCGGGGTCGATCATGAAGCCGATCGAGGACACCTGCACGCCGTGGTTTTCCAGCGGTTCCATCGATTTGCCGTCCAGGCTTTCCGGACGCGCGTTAATGCCCAGCATCATCGGTTGCGATGGGCCGTAGATGTCGGCGTCCAGCACACCGACGCTGGCGCCCTCGGCAGCCAATGCCAGCGCCAGGTTGACGGCGGTGGTCGACTTGCCGACGCCGCCCTTGCCCGATGCCACGGCAATGATGTTCTTCACGTTCGGCATGACTTTCAGGCCGCGCTGCACCGCGTGCGACAGGATCCTGGTCTGCACGCTGACGCTGACGTTGCCGGCGCCCGGGATGGCCTTGACGGCGTTCACGACGGCCGCGCGCAACGACGCGACCTGGCTTTTTGCCGGGTAGCCGAGTTCGAGGTCAAAAGCGACATCGGCGCCCTCGACCTGGATATTCTTGACCGATTTCGAAGACACGAAGTCCTTGCCGGTATTAGGATCGACAAGCTGTGACAGGGCGGTCTTGACGTCGTCTGCAGTGATGCTCATGTATTTCTCCAATGTGATGCGCGCAGTGTAGCAAAAAACGAGGCGTCGCCTCGGGCGGGGGCATCAAAACGCGGCAGCTCCCTGAAATACCCACCATGCGTTTGTGGACATCCGCTGGTAAAATGTTCTCTTTCATCCTTTCCTTAGCGCTTAGCCCATGACCCGCAAGCTGTTCGTCACCACTGCCCTGCCCTACGCCAACGCCGCCTTCCATATTGGCCACATGATGGAATACATCCAGGCCGACATCTGGGTCCGCTACCAGCGAATGCAACGCGATGGTGGTCAAGAGCGCCAGGTACATTTCGTCTGCGCCGACGACACCCACGGCACGCCGATCATGATCGCCGCCGAAAAGGAAGGGATCACCCCGCAGGAATTCGTGGCCAAGATCGCCGCCGGCCGCCCGCAATACCTGGACGGCTTCCACATCGCCTTCGACAACTGGTATTCCACGGATTCGCCGGAAAACGTCGCGCTCTCGCAAGGCATCTACCGTCAACTCCGCGATGCCGGCCTGATCGTGACGAAAACCGTCGACCGTTTCTACGATCCGGTGAAAGGCATGTTCCTGGCCGACCGCAACATCAAGGGCGAGTGCCCGACCTGCCACGCCAAGGACCAGTACGGCGACAACTGCGAAGTCTGCGGCGCCGCCTACCAGCCGACCGAACTGATCAACCCGTTCTCGGTGTTCACCGGCTCGACCCCGATCCTGAAACCGTCTGAACAGTATTTCTTCAAGCTGTCCGACCCGCGCTGCTTCACCTTCCTTAAGGAGTGGCTGAACACCCCGGGCCGCCTGCAGCCGGAAATGGTGAACAAGGTCTCGGAATGGCTGGGCGAAGCCGGCGAAAAGCTGGCCGACTGGGATATTTCGCGCGACGCGCCCTACTTCGGCATTCCGATTCCTGATGCGCCGGGCAAGTTCTTTTATGTCTGGCTGGACGCGCCGGTCGGCTACCTGGCCTCGCTGAAGAATTACTTCGACAAGAACGGCCTCGACTTCGACGCCTTCCTGAAGGACCCGGACGCCGAGCAGGTCCACTTCATCGGCAAGGACATCGTCTCCTTCCACCTGCTGTTCTGGCCGGCGATGCTGAACTTCTCGGGCCACCCGATCATCGACAAGCTGAAAGTTGCCGTGCATGGCCACCTGACGGTCAACAACGAAAAGATGTCGAAGTCGCGCGGCACCGGCATTTCGCCGCTGCGCTACCTGGAACTGGGCATGAACCCGGAATGGCTGCGCTATTACCTGGCGTTCAAGCTGAATGCGAAAGTCGAGGACCTGGACTTCAACGGCGACGATTTTGTTGCCCGCGTGAACAGCGACTTGATCGGCAAGTACGTGAATATCGCCAGCCGCTGCGCCGGTTTTATTGCCAAGAAGTTCGACGGCAAATTGGCGTCCGAACTGTCGGATAACGCCAAGGCCTGGATCGCGAAAGCCTTGACCGTCGATGGCGCCGAGCGCCAGGTATCGATCGGCGCCGCCTTCGAAGCACGCGAATACGGCCGCGCCCTGCGCGAGATCATGGAAATCGCCGACGTCACGAACCAGTTCGTCGACGAGAACAAGCCCTGGCTGCTGGCCAAGGACGAGACCAAAGTCGCCGAGCTGCACGAGGTCTGCACGGTCGCCCTGATCCTGTTCCGCCAGCTGACCATCATGTTGTCGCCGGTACTGCCGCAGGTGGCGGCGCGCGTGGCCGAATTCCTGGGCGACGCCGGCCATACCTGGCTTGATACCCAGGGCGAGGCTGCGTACAACAGCATGCTCGGCCGCAGCATCGGCGCCTACAGCCACCTGATGCAGCGTGTGGATGCCAAGATGATCGAGAATCTGTTCGAGCGGCCGGGCGTCGCCACGCCGGCGCCCAACCCGGCGTCGGATGCGGCCCCGGAACCGGCAGCCGCAGCCGAAAGCGTTGATGCAGCCCCGGCTGGCGCGTTGGCGGCCCCTGCGGCAGCCGACGCCATCGAGGAACTGGCGCCCGAAATCAGCATCGACGACTTCGCCAAGATCGACCTGCGCGTGGCAAGGATCGTCAACTGCGAACATGTGGAAGGCGCCGGCAAGCTGCTGCGCCTGACGCTGGACGTGGGCGAAGGCCGTCACCGCAATGTGTTCTCGGGCATCAAGTCGGCCTTCAAGCCGGAAGACCTGATCGGCAAGATGACGGTGATGGTGGCCAACCTGGCGCCGCGCAAGATGAAGTTCGGCATTTCCGAAGGCATGGTCCTGTGCGCATCGAGCGCCGACGAAAAGGCGAACCCGGGTCTCTACCTGCTCGACCCGATGCCGGGCGCGACCCCGGGCATGCGCATCCGCTAAGATCCGACAACAAGAGACGGCCCAATCCACGTTATAACAGGGCCGCTCACCTGCTCCTCGGCCCCTGGAAATCCGCTTTCCACGGGCCGAGGCGGCGTTATAATGCCGTGTTTTTATTCAGAAACTTCGCGCCTGAGACGCCCCCTACAAACTCTTTTGATAGGCAGATAATAAAATGACCGAATTGAATCCCCTCCGCCATATTCCAGAAGCCAACGTGTTCCGCAAGGGCGACGTCTTCGTCCTGTTCGGCGAACTGTTCGGCCGCGGCTATGTGAACGGCCTGATCGATGAGGCGCGCGCGGCTGGCATGACGATCGTCGGCATCACCGTCGGCCGCCGTGACGACAATGGCGCCCTGCGCGCCCTCACCACTGAAGAACACGCCGAAGCCGAGGAAAAACTGGGCGGACGCATCATCAACGTGCCGCTGATGGCCGGCTTCGACATGGACGCCCCGGACGGCGAGCAGAACCCGACCGAAATGCTGTCGGGTATCACGCTGAAAAGCTGGCAAGAAGACAAGCTGGACTGGGACAAGATCGAGCGCTGCCGCGAAGCCGGCGTGCGCCGCTTCACCGAGTCCGCCGCGCAAGTGATGGCCGAAGTCGACAAGCTGGTGCCGGAAGGCGCGAACGTCTTCTTCGCCCACACCATGGCTGGCGGCATTCCACGCATCAAGGCCTTCCTGGCGATTGCCAACCGCATCTATAAAGGCCGCGGCGAGCGCTTCATGTCCTCGCGCGCCCTGCTCGACAGCGACCTGGGCAAGCTGATCCTGATGAACTTCGACGAAGTCAGCGCCAACACGCTGAAGTACCTGATCGATGCATCAAGCCCGATCCGCGAGCGCGTGACGAAAGCCGGCGGCGAAGTCCGCTACACCGCCTACGGCTACCACGGCACCGAGATCCTGATCGGCGGCGAGTACCAGTGGCAGACTTACACCAATTACACCCAAGGCTACGCCAAGATGCGCCTGGAAAGCATCGCCGAAGCCGCCTGGAAATCGGGCGTGACGGCGACGGTGTTCAACTGCCCGGAAATCCGCACGAACTCGTCGGACATCTTCGTGGGCGTGGAACTGTCGCTGTTCCCGCTGCTCACCGCGCTGAAGAAGGAGGGCGGCGGCGCGTGGGCAGACCAGCAATGGGCAATCTGCCAGGACCTGCTGGGCGACGGCACCTCGCTGCAGTCCTTGCTCGACACCATCGAGCAATACAACCAGGACGTCACCAGCGCCCAGTTCCGCAACTTCGAAGCCTGGCCGATGGACAACACCCCGGCCCTGGCCGAGGTCATGATCGGCACCTCGGAAGCCATCACCGGCCTGCACAAGGACAAGAAGGCCCTGATCACCGATCACCTGTCGAGCCTGGTGCTGGAAGGCGCCGGCCCGCTGATGTTCCATGGCGCATCGGAAAAGATTGCACCAGTGCTGTGGTTGAACCACGACATCATCGCCCGCCAGCTGAACGCGCTGCATCCATAACCCTTGACGCCGGGGCCCGCCGGGCAGAACAATCAGCCTCGCCGTCCCGGCTTTCTTTTTATAGAGCAAGACAATGCCTAAATTCACCGGTTACGTTTCCGACCACACCAAGTTCATCGACGAACTGAAGTCCAAGACCCCTGGCATGGAAGAGCGCCAGCAAGAAGGCCGCAGCCTGCTCTGGGACAAGCTGCCGATTTCTCTGGACGAACAGGCGCGCGTCGAAGAATCGCGCCTGCGCCAGCAGGCTTACCCGTACCAGAGCAAGTTCTAAGGCCAAAGGTCCAGGGGACATGACAGCGCACGAGGCCGGCCAGGACGCGCCGGCCGAGGCAGTGCCGGACGCGGCCTTGGCTACGGCGCCAGACAGCGCATCGGACAGCTCCGTCGCGCCGCCTACCGAAGCTGCGCTCGACGATGCCGCGGCAGCCGCCATTGCGCGGCTGTACGGCGAGCCGCTGCTGCGCATGCCCAACGACCTGTACATCCCGCCCGACGCCCTCGAAATCTTCCTCGACGCCTTCGAAGGCCCGCTCGACCTGCTGCTTTACCTGATCCGCAAGCAGAACTTCAACATCCTCGATATCCCGATGGCGCAGGTGACCCTGCAATACCTGGAATACGTCGAGCAGATCCGCAAGAGCAACCTGGAACTGGCCGCCGAGTATTTGCTCATGGCGGCGATGCTGATCGAGATCAAGTCGCGCATGCTGCTGCCGAAGCGCCAGGACGAGTTGATCGAGGACGCCGGCGACCCGCGCGCCGAACTGGTGCGCCGCCTGCTGGAGTACGAGCAGATCAAGCTGGCCGCCGTGCGCCTTGGCACGATCCCGCAGGAAGGGCGCGATTTCCAGCGTCCTGCCCTGCCGGTCGAGCAAGGCCTGGCCGTGGTGCTGCCGCAGGTGGCGCCGCACGACCTGCAGCGCGCCTGGCTCGACGTGCTGCGCCGGGCCAAGCTCACCCAGCACCACCGTATCGGGCGTCAGGAACTGTCGGTGCGCGAGCACATGTCGGCCATCCTGCGTACACTACAAGCGCAGCGTTTCGTCGAATTCGGCGAACTGTTCGCGGGCCAGGAATCGGTGCCGATCGTGGTCGTGCACTTCGTTGCCCTGCTCGAGCTGGCCAAGGAAACCCTGGTCGAGATTACCCAGGCCGAACCGTTCGCGCCCATCTATGTGCGCCTGGCGTACTCGCCGGCCTGAAGCAGGCCGGCGGCATCATCACTCACGTATCCACACACCATGAAAATCATTTCCACCATTGACGAACTGCGCGACCAGCTGCGCGGCCAACTGCGCACCGCTTTCGTGCCGACGATGGGCAATCTGCACGAAGGCCATTTGTCGCTGATGCGCCTGGCGCGCAAGCACGGCGACCCGGTGGTCGCCTCGATCTTCGTCAACCGCCTGCAGTTCGGCCCGAACGAAGACTTCGACAAATACCCGCGCACCTTCCAGGCCGACATCGACAAGCTGGAAAAAGAAGGCGTGTACGTGCTGTTCGCGCCGACCGAGAAAGACCTGTATCCGGAGCCCCAGGAATACCGCGTCCAGCCGCCCGACATGCTGGGCAACACGCTGGAAGGCGAATTCCGCCCGGGATTCTTCAACGGCGTCTGCACCGTGGTAACCAAGCTGTTTTCCTGCGTGCAGCCACGCGTAGCCGTGTTCGGCAAGAAGGATTACCAGCAGCTCATGATCGTGCGCAACATGGCGCGCCAGTTCGCCCTGCCGACCGAAATCATCGGCGCCGAAACCTTCCGTGCGGCAGACGGCCTCGCCCTGTCTTCGCGCAACATGTATCTCTCAAGCGAAGAACGTGCCGAAGCGCCGGCCCTGTACCAGGCCCTGAACTTTGTCGCGGGCGAGATGCGCGCTGGCCACCTCGACACCTTCTCGGTCGAGCGCGACGCCATGGCGCAACTGGCGCAGCGCGGCTGGAAGCCCGACTACATTTCGATCCGCAAGCGCATCGACCTGCAGCCGCCTTCGGCCGGCGACCTGGCGCAAGGCACGCCGCTGGTGGTGCTGGCGGCAGCCAAGCTGGGCACCACGCGCCTGATCGACAACCTCGAGATCTGACGCGCCTCCGCCTCTGCCCGCGCCCTCGCTGTTCAGATAAGTATTATTAGAAGCGCATTTATTATCTGCAACAGCCAGCGGCGCGGTGTATGCTGATGGCGATCCGCCGTCCCGGCCGGACACCGACGCAAGGATTGCCAACGTGACCGACTCTTTCTCATCTCCTCCTGCCGCACCGCTGGAGCGCATCGCGCACAAGAACGCGCACGACATGCGCGACCCCTTCGACATCGGCGAAGCGCTGATGGCGCTGGCCGAGGCCGGCGCCATGCTGACCGTCTACCCGGCCGGCTCAGCTGCAGCGGCGGCGCCGCCGCTGGCGCGCATCGTTGCCGTGGCCGCCGATGCCCCCCCGTTTCACACTGGAATTACCAAGCGCAGCCGTTATCGCTGCCGGGCCGGCCACCTTCGTCGCCCTGCTGGCGAGGGACGCGCGCCTGCAGTTCGAGCTCGACGGCGACTGGGGTACTGCCGCGGCCGCGCCCCACCAGCTCAGCCTGCCATTTCCGGACACCTGCCTGGTGCTGAACCGGCGCGCAACGCCGCGTGCCGACACCGCGCTGGCCGACCAGTTCGCCGCCACCATCACCCTGCCCGACCGGCAGATCGAATTGCCGCTCTGCGATTTTGCTACCGGCGGCATCGGCATGCACGCTCCGCCGGAGGCTGCGCGCAGGCTGCACGTGGGGCAGAAATTGAAGAACGTGCGTTTGCAGCTGGGCCCGGCCCTGGCGATCGTGGCCGACCTCGAAGTGCGCATGCTGCGGCCCTTCCGCAGCTATTTGCTCGGCGAGCAGGTGCAGGTGGGGTGCCGCTACGACCGGATCGGCATGGAAATGCGGCGGAGTTGAGGCCGTTGTTGAATTTGACGCTGTTGTTGACGTTGCCGTCGTCGTTGCCGTTGCCGTTGTTGTTGACCTCGACGTTGCCGTTGACGTGGTAGGGTGGGCACTTGTGCCCACGCGGTCTCACCGCTTGCGTACACGCGGCTGAAACTCACTGCCTAACGCATGCGTATCGGCTCCCGGACATGTGGTCTCTGCGGTCCCTCCGTACCGCGTGGGCAGTAGGGCTGGCTAAATGCCAGCACTACGAATGCCCACCCTACGAACTACAACCGCTATGCGGTAACGGCTTGCGCCCAGGCCAGCGCGCACAAATGCGCCTTGTTCACTTCCAGCGGACTCAGGTTGAGGCCAGCGGCCAGCGAACCGACCAGGTTCGAACTCAGCTCGCAGGCTTCGGCCAGGGCCAGGTAAGGCCCGTACATGCCTTCACGCGTCAGCAAGGCCTTCACCACTTCCGGCGGCAGCGGAATCGTATCGAGCACTTCCTTCATCGGCAGCCCCAGCAGCCGGTCCAGCAGCGAGAACATGCCCGCCACGAACAAATTCTCCCCTTCGGCCTTCGGCAAAGCATGCAGGCCCAGCAGCTCGGTCAGGCGCCCGCGCACCACGGCCGTTTCCATCAGCACCGGCGAATAGCCGCTGGTACTGGCGCTGGCCAGCAGCAGGGTCAGCCAGCGGTACAGCGGCGCATAGCCCATCAGGGCAATGGCCTGGCGGATCGACTGCACTTCGCGTCCGGCGCCAAACCCCGCCGAGTTGATGTTGCGCAGGAGTTTATAGGTCAGCGCCGGGTCGCGCTTGAGCACGCCTTCGAGCTTGGGGATGTCGTCGTTGTTCTGCACCATCTGCATCAGCTGCAGGATGATGGCCTGGGTCGGATTCAGTCCCTTGACCGGGTTGCCCGGACGCGGGGTCAGGTGCAGCTTGCCGACAAAGGCTTCCAGGCCGAGCGTGGCGCAGGCGTCGTAGTCGATCCAGTTGCTGACCGGGCGCCCGACCATGCGCAAGCTGGCCCCCTTGGCGGCGGCATAGGTGCGCGCCTGCTCGGCCACGTTGATGCCGGCAAAGCGCATCTCGACGTGCGAAGCGTAGGGTGCGAGCGCCTTGGTGATGTGGCCGACTTCCAGGCCGCGGATCGAGATGCCGATGCCGCCGGCGCGCACGGCCTGCACGGCGGCGCGGGTGTTCGGGTCCATCAGGGTACGCGCCTGCAGGCTCAGCACGGTGCGCTCGGGCGGCAGCGCAAACAGGGCGTCGGTCGAGAGCATGGCCGGCACGGCGTCGAGGAACAGGAGCTTGTCGCGCAGCAGCCAGCCGTGTTCTTCGTGCTGGACGTGCTCGGCGACGAAGCCGACCAGTTGCTCCAGGTCGGCATCGAGGACGGGATGGCCGCCCTTTTGCTGCCAGAGCAGCTCGTAGCCGATGACGCGCTGGGCGCCATCGAGCAGCGGTTCGCGAACAATATAATTTTTGTGGTGCATGGAATCGGTCGCGAATGATTCAGGTAATGCGCAATCGGGCGGCTGGATGCCGCCTGGGTCAGAACCCCAGGCTGTCGAGCAGGTCGTCGACCTGGCCCTGGTCGGCCACGATGTCCGACTTGCCTTCCGGCTTGACCTGCGGACCGTTCAGCAGGCCGGTATCGAGCTCGCGCTTGATTTCGCTCGGGGCGAAATCGACCAGCACCTGCACCAGCTGCTTTTCCAGGTCTTGCGCGATCGAGGTGATCTTGCCGATCACCTGGCCGGTCAGGTCCTGGAAATCCTGGGCCATCATGATATCCATCAGCTGGCCGCGGGTGGCGACAGCGGCCCCCTCGGACTCGGCCAGTGCGGCCATCGTGCGTTCGGCCAGGGCGCGCCAGTCGCTGTCGCCGCTACCGGCATTGTCCAGCAGGGCTTGCCATTCGCCGCGCAGCGCGGTGCTGCGGTTTTCGATGCCGTCCTGCAAAGGACCGGCCGCATCGGTGGCGTCGAGCACACGCTTGGCGGACTGTTCCGAGAGGCGCGCAACGTAATCGAGGCGGTCGCGCGCATCCGGGATGTCGCTGGCCGCCTTTTCGATCAGTTTATCGAGGCCCAGGCCGCGCAGGCTGTCGTGCAGCGCGCGCGTCATGTGGCCGATGCGGCTCAGGACCTCTTCGTTCGAAGCTGCCGATTCAAGCGAATGCTCTGCCATGTCAGGCCTTTTCCATCTTCTCGAAGATCTTGTTCAGCTTCTCGTCGAGCGTGGCGGCCGTGAACGGCTTGACCACGTAGCCGCTGGCGCCAGCCTGGGCGGCGGCGATGATGTTTTCCTTCTTCGCTTCCGCGGTCACCATCAGCACCGGCAATTTGCTCAGCGCCGGGTCGGCACGGATGTGCTGCAGCATGGTCAGCCCGTCCATATTGGGCATGTTCCAGTCCGAGACGACGAAGTCGAACTGCTCGCTGCGCAGCTTGGTCAGCGCCATGACGCCATCTTCCGCTTCGTCGACGTTGGCGTAACCCAGTTCTTTCAACAGGTTCCGGACGATGCGGCGCATCGTCGAGAAATCGTCAACAACCAGGAAACGCATCTTTGGGTCAGCCATGAATTACTCCGTTGATTCTTTTACTATGGTTAGTGTGGCTTGAGGCGCTCCAACAAGCAACCTCAAGGATAGCATTTTTGTTGCCCTACGGCGACAAAACCGGCGCAAAAGCGGAGAAAGCGCATCAAACCCGCAACGCCCGGCCACCTTGCGCCGCCAACTGCCCGAGCACCAGGCCCGGCAAGGCCTGCAAGGGCGCCACATCGTTTACCGCGCCGATGGCAATTGCTTCGCGCGGCATGCCGAACACCACGCACGAAGCCTCGTCCTGGGCGAAATTGTGCGCGCCCGCGTTTTTCATATCAAGCATACCAGCAGCGCCGTCTTTCCCCATGCCCGTCAGGATCACGCCGACCGCATTCTTGCCAGCCGCCATTGCCGCCGAGCGGAACAGCACGTCCACAGAGGGCCGGTGCCGGTTCACCGGGTCGGTCTGCTCGATCTTGGTCATGTAGTTGGCGCCCGAGCGGCTCAAGAGCAGGTGCGAGTGGCCCGGTGCGATGTACGCGTGGCCCGGCAGGATACGCTCGTTGCCGGCCGCCTCCGACACGCTGATCTTGCACAAGGAGTCGAGCCGGCGCGCAAACGAGGTCGTGAACCCTTCCGGCATGTGCTGGGCAATCAGGATGCCGGGGCAGTCGGACGGCATCTGCATCAGGAATTCGCGGATCGCTTCGGTGCCGCCGGTCGAGGCGCCGATGATGATCAGCTTTTCCGAAGAAATCAAGGGACTGCGCAAGGCTTGCAGGGCGGAAGGCATGGCTTGTTGTTGTAAGGTACGGGCTTTCACGCGCGCACGTGCGGCGGCGCGGATCTTGTCGGTAATCAGCTCGGTGTACTCGCGCATACCGGTCTGGATCGACATCTTGGGCTTGGTAACGAAGTCGACCGCGCCCAGTTCCAGCGCGCGCATCGTGATTTCCGAGCCGCGCTCGGTCAGCGACGACACCATCAATACCGGCATCGGACGCAGGCGCATCAGTTTTTCCAGGAAGTCGAGGCCATCCATCTTCGGCATCTCGACGTCGAGGGTCAGCACGTCGGGGTTGTGTTTCTTGATCAGTTCGCGGGCGACGAGCGGATCGGGCGCGGTGGCCACGACTTCCATGTCGGCTTGCGAATTCACGATCTCGCTCATCACGCTGCGGATCAGTGCCGAGTCGTCGACGATCAGGACCTTGATTGTCATCGTCTTTCCTTTCAGGGTCAGAACAAATCGATTTCGCCGCCAACGGGCTCGACCTTGAGACGCTTGGCATAGTCGAGCTCGCGCTTGGCCAGCGTATCGTTCTGGGTTTGCATCAATTTCTTTACTAACACCTTCCCCGTCTTCGGGAAGAAATACACCTTGCGCGGGTAGATGTCGTTCAGGTCTTCGGCCAGTACCGGAATCCGTTCCGTCTTCAAAAATTGCATCACGAAGGCGGCATTCCGCTCGCCCACATTCATGGCGGTAAAACCGCGCAGCACGGCGCCGCCGCCGAAGACCTTGGCTTCCAGGTGCTCGCGCCGGGCCCCGGCCTTCAACAGGTCGTTGATCAGGACTTCCATGGCAAAGGTGCCGTAGCGCATCGAGGCCGACACCGGGCTGCCGCCATCGCCGCCGCCGTCGGGCAGCATGAAGTGGTTCATGCCGCCCAGGCCGGTCACGCGGTCGCGGATGCAGGCCGACACGCAGGAACCGAGCACGGTCACGATCAGCATGTTCTTGCCGGTGTAGTAATACTCGCCCGGCAAAATCTTGGCCGCTTCGACATCGAAGATGCGGTCATAGTAGACGTTGGTGGCGAACTGATTATTCGAATGCATGGGGTTTCCGGGGTACGCGAGCGCGTCAGGCGCGGCGGTCGTTGAGTTCGTAGACAGTCTTGCCGCGCAAGCGCAGCGCGTCGGAAACGTAGAGGAAGTTTTCGGAGTGGCCGGCAAACAGCAGCCCATGCGGCTTCATCAGCGGCACGAAGCGCGCCAGGATCTTGCGCTGGGTCTCTTTGTCAAAATAAATCATGACATTCCGGCAAAAGATGGCGTCGAACTGCCCGCTTACCGGCCAACTGTCGGCCAGCAAATTCAATTGGCGGAAGGTGACCAGCTGGCGCAGCTCCGGGCGCACGCGCACCATGCCTTCGTGGCGGCCCTTGCCGCGCAGGAAGAAGCGCTTCAGGCGTTCGGGCGACATCTTTTCCACGCGGTCGTCGCCGTACACGCCTTCGCTGGCAGTGGCCAGCACATTCGTGTCGATGTCGGTGGCGATGACCTGCACCGGCGGCGTCAGCGTGTTGAAGGCTTCGCACAGGGTCATGGCGATCGAATACGGCTCTTCGCCGGTCGAGCTGGCCGAGCACCAGATCGTCAGCGGTTCGCCGGGGCGGCCGCGCAGGCGCGCGGCGTGTTCGGCCAGCAGCGGGAAGTGGTGGGCTTCGCGGAAGAACGAGGTCAGGTTGGTCGTGAGCGCATTCGTGAACGACTCCCATTCGTCGCTCATGCGCCCTGCTTCCAGGTCGTCGAGGTATTTCGCGAAGGACTGGATGCCGGTCGCCCGCAGGCGCCGCGCCAGGCGGCTGTAAACCATTTCCTGCTTGGAATCGGCCAGCGAAATGCCGGCCTGGCGGTAGATCAGGGCGCGCACGCGCTCGAAGTCGCCGCGCGTGAAGTCGAATTCCTTGACCGTGTCAGATTTGTGTAACGGCACTTGCCTTACCTTCTAGTTGGTTGCAGGCACGAAGCCCGCGTCATGCGCTGCCCGGTGCCGTTGTTGGATTTACGCTGCCAGCTTGTCGATCAGGCCCATTTCCGGCGACGACATCAGGCGGTCGATGTCGACCAGGATCAGCATGCGCTCATCCACCGTGCCCAGGCCGATCAGGTAATCGGTGCTGAAGGCGGTGCCCATGTCCGGAGCCGGCTTGATCTGGTCCGGGGTCAAGGTGGTCACGTCGGAAACGCTGTCGACCACCATGCCCATGACGCGGCCGCCGATGTTCAGGATGATGACGACCGTGAACTGGTCGTAGGTCGGCTCGCCGAGCTTGAACTTGATGCGCATGTCGACCACCGGGATGATGATCCCGCGCAGGTTGATCACGCCCTTGATGAATTCCGGCGCATTCGCGATACGGGTCACGGCTTCGTAGCCGCGGATTTCCTGCACTTTCAGGATGTCGATGCCGTATTCTTCCGAACCCAGGGTGAAGGCCAGGTATTCGAGACCGGCGTCGTTGCCCTGGGATTGGGCGGCTTGGGTAATGGACATGTTGTTTCCTTGCTATTGATTGTATTAAGAGGCCAGCGCCTCGTCGGCCACCTGGCGCGAGGAACGCACCAGGGCGGCCACGTCGAGGATCAGCGAAACGCCGCCGTCGCCCAGGATGGTGGCGCCGGAAATGCCGTTGACCTTGCGGTAGTTCGCTTCCAGGTTTTTCACCACCACGTGCTGCTGGCCCACCAGGTCGTCGATCAGCAGCGCGGCGCGCTTGCCTTCGGATTCCAGGATCACCACGATGCCGTCGGCCGGGTCGCTCGAGCGCGGCGCGATGTCGAACACGGCGTGCAGCGCGATCAGCGGCAGGTATTCGCCGCGGACCTTCAGCACCTGGCCGCGGCCGGCGATGTCGCGGATGTCTTCGCGGCGCGGCTGCAGCGATTCAACGACGTAGCCTAGTGGAAGGATATAGATTTCTTCGCCGCAGCGGATGGTCATGCCGTCCAGGATGGCCAGGGTCAAGGGCAACGAGATCGAAATCGTGGTGCCGAAGCCACGCGCGGAGCGGATATCGACCGAACCGCCCATGGACGTGATGTTACGTTTGACAACATCCATGCCGACGCCGCGGCCGGAAACGTCGGTCACGATCTCGGCCGTGGAGAAGCCGGGCGCGAAGATCAGTTGCCAGACTTCGCTGTCGCTCATGCTGTCGGACACGGCCAGGCCGTTCTGCGCAGCCTTCGCCAGGATGCGCTCGCGGTTCAGGCCGGCGCCATCGTCGGCCACTTCGATGACGATATTGCCGCCCTGGTGGCCGGCCGACAGGAACAGGCGCCCTGCTTCGGATTTACCCGCCGCAGCGCGTGCCTCCGGCATCTCGATGCCGTGGTCGATGCTGTTCCTCACCAGGTGGGTCAGCGGGTCGACGATGCGCTCGATCAGGCCCTTGTCGAGCTCGGTCGCGGCGCCGTGGGTGATGAAATCGACCTTCTTGCCGAGTTTACCGGCCAGGTCGCGCACCATGCGCGGGAAGCGCGAGAACACGAAGTCCATCGGCATCATGCGGATCGACATTACCGCTTCCTGCAGCTCGCGCGTGTTGCGGGTGAGCTGGGAAACGGAAGACAGCAGGCGCTCGTGCATCATCGGGTCCAGCCCGCCGCTGCGCTGCTCGATCATGGCCTGGGTGATCACCAGTTCGCCGATCAGGTTGATCAATTGATCGACTTTTTCCACCGACACCCGGATCGACGACGATTCGGCGCCTTTTTCATCCTTCTTGGCGGCCTTTTTCTCGGTTTCGTGATCGACGGCCGCGACAGCCGCATGCACGGCAACCACCGGCTTGGCGCCCGGTGCATCGATGCCGGCCAGCGCGCGGATCTGCTCGATCGGCTGGAAGAAGCCATAGCCGCGCTCGTCGTCGGACTGCTCGGCGCTGACTGCCACCACGTCGTCGGCCGGATCGAAGAAGCCATAGCCCTGCTCTTCCTCGATGCGCGCACGCTCGGCGGCCTCGATGGCGCGTTGTTCAGGCGTGAGCGGCGGCGCTTCGAAGATCTTCAGGTCGTTCGGGTCCAGCACGAACGAGCAGATGGCGACGATGTCGTCCAGGCTTTCATGGGTGGTAATGATGAGCGCGCTGCGCCCGCCATCGAGCGGCGTCACCGAGACCCGGCCCATCAGGCCGAGTTCGTCCACCAGCGCATTCACGTCGCGCTGTTCGACGCCGGGCAGCTCGATCTTGTAGCGGTGCGCGCCTTCGCCGGTCTGGGCTTTCGGTTCGGCGTGCAGGAACGACGGGGCCACGATCGAGGCCGCCGGCACCAGGCCTTCGGACAGATCGTGCAGCATCATGCGCACGTTGGCCACCGTGTCCTGGTCGACGCGCGCACCGTTGCGGTGGCCGTCGAGCTGCATCTTGAGGGTGTCTTTCGCGGCCAAAAAGGCGTCCACGTGCTGGCTGGTGAGCGCCATCTCTCCCTTGCGGATGCGGTCCAGCAGGGATTCGAGCACGTGCGTGACTTCGCTCATGTCGGTGATGCCGAAGGTCGAGGCGCCGCCCTTCACCGAGTGGGCGGTGCGGAAGATGGCGTTCAGGTCTTCGGCGTCGGGCGCGGCCACGTCGACCGCCAGCAGCAGCCGTTCCATTTCGGCGAGCAGCTCTTCGGCCTCGTCGAAAAAGACCTGGTAAAACTGGCTGATGTCGATCGTCATGACAAGTTCCGTTGCGGTGGGCGATGCATGCGCATCAACCGATCACTTTTTTGACGACCTCGATCAGGCGCTGCGGGTCGAACGGCTTGACCAGCCAGCCGTTGGCGCCGGCCGCACGGCCTTTCGATTTCATTTCGTCCGAGGATTCGGTGGTCAGCATCAGGATCGGCACCTTCTGGTACTCAGGCAGGCCGCGCAGTTGCTTGATCAGCGACAAACCGTCCATGCGCGGCATGTTCTGGTCGGTCAGGACCAGGTCGACCACCTGCTGGCGCGCCTTGTCCAGGCCATCCTGGCCGTCCACCGCTTCCACCACCTGGTAACCTGCCGCCTTCAGGCTGAACGCCACCATCTGGCGCAGCGAGCTCGAATCGTCGACCGCGAGAATTGTTTTAGCCATGTTTTGCTCCTGCTGTTTTGACTGCCCGGGGCACTGCCGGGTGATGGTTATGGTTGGACCGAACTGTCAGAACAGTTCGATGTCTCCGCTTTCGAGATGCTTTTGTTCGACCGACTTGCGCAATACGCTGCGCAGCTCGAGCGACTGGATCGCCAGCGCCATGCTGACCCTGCCCAGGCGCTCGACGATTTCCTCGCTGCCTGTTTCCGGATGAATGTCGGAACCGTGTTCGTCCAGCGTGCCGAGGAAGTCGCGCAAGCCCGTCACGCGCTTCAGGGTACGCTCGATCAGCTGGCTGGTCATGTCCTGGAACTGCATGCTGGTCACCGCCGTGTTGACGTGGTTGCCGATTTCCGACGACATCGCGGCCAGCATGGCGCTGTCCGCTTCGCTCGGCTCGCCGCCGGCCAGCAGGCGGTCGATTGCGGCCTGGCGCTCGCCGACCGCGCTATGGATGGCCAGGAAGCTGCTGGTCAATTTCTCAATGGCTTCTTCCAGCAGCAATTCCGTCTGCCGCAGGTCGGTCTCGACCTCGCTGAGGTGGCGGCGTCCATGGGCGGAGACGCCGGAGAGCAGCCGCTTGACGTGCGAGCCGAGTATCTTTTTTCTTGTCATTATGGTCCTCCTGTCCTGTCGCGGGCGGCTTATTTGGTGGTGGCTGCAGTCACTGCCTGGGCGGCGGCCTCGCCATCCGCTGCCGGCACGTCGAGCGTGGCGGCGTCGCGCATCACGGCGTCTTCGGTGCGCTTGTTCATCACGATGATGCTGATGCGGCGGTTGATCGGATTGAACGGGTCGGCGCGGTCGAGCGGCGCGGCCGCGGCCAGCCCGACCACGCGCAGGATCTTGTCGTCGGCCAGGCCGCCCTGCACCAGTGCGCGGCGCGAAGCGTTGGCGCGGTCGGCCGAGAGTTCCCAGTTGCTGTAGCCGGCGTCGCTGTAGTACGGGGTCGAATCGGTGTGGCCGGACAGGCCGATGCGGTTCGGCACGTCGTTCAGCACCATGCCCAGCACGTGCAGGATGTCGCCGGTGTAGGGTTGCAGCGTGGCTTTCGCCATGGCGAACATCGGACGGTTCTGCTCGTCCACGATCTGGATGCGCAGGCCTTCGCTGGTGATGTCGAGCAGCAGCTGGTTCTTGTATTTCTTCAGCGTTTCGTTGGCGTCGATCACCGATTCCAGCCTGGCCTTCAGGCCGCGCAGGCGCTCGCCTTCGGCGCGCTCGACCTGGGCCTTGGCGGCGTTCAGGTCATAGGTCTTGTGTTCCGGCGGGGTGTCGCCCTTCTTCACCTGGCCATTGCGGCGCGTCAAATCGGTGCCGCCGCCCTTGATCACCGAGGAGCTGTCGCCCGAGCCCGAGCCGCCCGACATCGCCACCTTCAAGGGGGTCTTGAAGAATTCCGAGATGCCGTCGAGGTCACCCTTGGCCGTCGAGCCAAGCAGCCACATCAACAGGAAGAAGGCCATCATCGCCGTCACGAAGTCGGCGTAGGCAATCTTCCAGGCGCCGCCATGATGTCCGCCACCGGATTTCTTGATCCGCTTGACGATAATCGGGCGCATTCCTTCATCGGCCATGGGTATTCGCTTGGTTCAGGTTAGAGGGGAGAGGTCTTACTTGCCCTTGGACTTCTTGATGTGCTCTTCGAGCTCGGCAAAGGTCGGGCGCTCGGTCGAGTACAGCACCTTGCGGCCGAATTCCACGGCCAGGGCCGGGGCGTAGCCGTTCAGGCTGGCCAGCAGCGTCACTTTCACGGTCTGGAACATCTTGGTCGATTCTTCCAGCTTCTGTTCCAGCACGCTGCCGAGCGGGCTGACGAAGCCATAGGCCAGCAAAATACCGAGGAAGGTACCGACCAGCGCCTTGGCGATCAGGATACCGAGTTCCGCCGGCGGGATACCCACCGATTCCATGGTGTGCACCACGCCCATCACCGCCGCCACGATACCGAAGGCCGGCAAGCCGTCGCCGAGTTTCGCGATCACGTGGGCCGGCACGTGGCCTTCCTGGTGGTGGGTCTCGATCTCGTTGTCCATCAGGTTTTCGATCTGGAAGGCGTCCATATTGCCCGACACCATCAGGCGCAGGTAGTCGGCCATGAATTCGACGATGTGGTGGTCGGCCAGCACCAGCGGGTACTTCGAGAACAGCGGGCTCGCTTCCGGCGACTCGATGTCGCCTTCGATCGACATCAGGCCTTCCTTGCGCACTTTCGACAGCACGTCGAAGAGCAGCGACATCAGCTCCATGTACATCTCTTTCGTGTACATGGAACCCTTGAACACGGTCGGCAAGGCCTTCATGGTGGCCTTCAGCGCCTTGCCGTTGTTACCGACGAACATCGAACCTGCCGCTGCACCGCCGATCATCACCAGTTCCAGCGGCTGGAACAGCGCAGCCATGTGTCCGCCACTTGCGACGAAGCCGCCGAACACACACGCGCAGATAACGACGTAACCGATAATGACTAACAAGGCACTGCTCCAGAAAGGGCCCGGACGGGCTGGACGATCCACGAAATCCGAGACTTTGTATCTCAGAAAAAATATTTACGTAGGGAACTACAACAGCTGGAACAATAGCGGGAGAATGGCCCTGGAGCAAGTAAAACAGCGGCGATTGTCGCCTAAAAGTGCCATATGTAGAGAGTTCGACCAGTGTTCGGTAGATAGACAGATAAGGTCGGTGTGGAATCGTTAATAGCGAACTCGTAACTCATTAACATACTGCCGGGCCGCATCTCTTTTTTGGCCTTGCGCCAGAGAGCGGTCATGGCGGCCGGCGACAGGTAGGCGAATACGGCGTCGTAGTTGGCGAAATCGAGACGCTCGTAGTCGCCGCGCAGGAATGTGGCGCGACTATTGGTGAATCTGGCACGCAGCCAGCTTGCCAGCCAGGGCAGCGGCGCCAGTTCGATTCCCGTTGCCCGCACGTCGGCGCGGCGCCGCGCCATATCCAGCACCAGCCCGCCGAGGCCGCTGCCGATATCGATGAAGGAGACCGGCCGATCCTGTGGCAGGTGCTCGGCCACGGCATCCCAGGCTGCCTTTCCCGACGGGTAGTACGGCACCTGGGTGCGGAAGGTCGACCAGTAAAGCACCAGCATGAACAGGAAGATGACCAGGAACAGCCAGGGCGGAATCGCGAACTGGCTGGCGCCCAGCAGAGCCAGCGGAAACAGGAAACCGATCGCCAGCCACCAGCGCGCCAGGCGGCGACAGGCCGTGAGGACGGCGGCAAAGATGCCTTGGGCAATTGCAGCCGTGAGATACGAGGGAGCGTTGCCGGCGCGGGCCAGCAGGAATACGGCGAGCAGCGTCAGCGGGAATGCGGCCACCTGGCACAGCAGCGCCTGGACGGCAGGCGCACGCAGGATGCGCAGCGCGCTCATGGCGCGCCTCCGGGTAGCGGCTGGGCCTTCAGGAACACCCGCTCAGGCGTCGGATGCGCTACCGGCCTGCTCGGCATCGAGGGCGGCCTGCAGGGCGGCGTCCTTGGCCTTGCGCGTCTTGCCGGCGCGCGAAGGCATGTGGCACAGGCCGCACAGGTAGCCACTGTTCAAATCGAGCGTATTCACCACGAACTTGCCCTTGCACTTTTCGCAAAGGGCAAGCTTGAGCATGCCGCTGCCGTAGAAGCGCACCAGGGTCCAGGCGCGGGTGAGCGACAGCAGGGGTTCTTCGCCGGGCGAGGCCGGCATCTGCTCGAGGTAGAGCTGATAGGCTTTCATCACCGCCTGGATGCCGCCGGCGCCGGCATTATCGACCAGGAAGTTATGGATATTCAGGAACAGCGAGGAATGGATGTTCGGCTGCCAGGTCAGGAACCAGTCGGTGGAGAACGGCAGCATGCCTTTCGGCGGCGATACGCCCTTCAGTTCCTTGTACAGCTTGATGAGGCGCTCGCGCGACAGCGAGACCTCGGTTTCCAGCAACTGGAGCCGTGCTCCCAGCTGGATCAGCTCGATGGCGAGCTGGATTTCTTGCGCTTCCGATACGACGCTTTTTTTGGTCATCCTACAGCTCCGGCAACAGTCCCGGCTATCCTACACCATAGGACCGGTGCCGAGTAGCGCATCAGGCGATTTCTTCGGCCGGCTGGCCGGCCATCAGGATGGCGGCGTGCGACTGGGCCAGGGCGCGGTCCTTGGTATGGCTGGTCAGCATCGACAGGATGGCGGTATCGTCGAAGCGGAAGCGGGCCAGCATCATGTTGCCGCCGGCGAGCTTCAGGATCTGCGCGTTGCTCATGCCTTCGATCAGGTCGGCGATGTCGGCCGAGATGCCGAGGCGGAAAATCGCGGTGACCTTGTCGGCGCGGATCATCTGCTGCGCGAGCATCAGGTAGCTCAGGTTCGCGTCGCGGATTTCAGCCATCATGTCGTTTGCAGTCATTTTCCACTCTCCGTTGTTTAGGTTCTGGCAGCAGTGCGTGTTGCCAGTGAGATAGATTCTGACTGTAGAGCAATATTTACGGAATCAGAGAGACACTGTATTTCGTGTCCTCCAAAGACGACAGCATCCGTAGGAGTTTGTCTGACAAACCCTTGCGGATGGGAGATGCGCTCCTATGAAAAGGAGGCGTTTGGACTGTGGTTCGGCATGCTGTGTTGCAACGTTTTCCTGTCGCAACTTTTTTTGCTTCCGTTGCGCTTTCGCAGCGCTCTGACTCCTTAACGGCAGCGTTTTCGAGAACTTTAGGGTTGTCGGCAAATATTTTTGAAATATTTTTGGTCATCTTTTTCAGCGCTCTGACTCCTTTACGGCATGGCCTGGCGGAACTTTAGAGTTGAATGCAAAAAAATTTGAAATATTTTTCCCGGGGTCTTGCTACACTGCCCGCCGAACGGCCATCTGCCTATACAACCGAGACTCCATGACCATGAGCGAACCCACCCTCACCCGTAGCGACTGCCTGGCGCGCGACGCCCAAGACCCGCTGGCGCCGCTGCGCGAACGCTTCGACCTGCCCGCCGGCGTCATTTATTTGGACGGCAATTCCCTCGGCGCCCGCCCGCGCGCGGCCCTGGCCCGTGCCCAGGACGTGGTGGCGCGCGAGTGGGGGCAAGACCTGATCAAGAGCTGGAACACGGCCGGCTGGTTCGATCTGCCGAAACGCCTGGGGCAGCGCCTGGCGCCGCTGATCGGCGCGGCAGCCGGCGAAGTCGTGGTCACCGACACCACCTCGCTGAACCTGTTCAAGGCCCTGGCCGCCGCCGTGCGCATGCAGGCTGAAGGCGACACTGCCGCGCGCCGCGTCATCGTCACCGAGCGCAGCAACTTCCCGACCGATATCTATATGGCCGAAGGATTGACGTCCTGGCTCGAGCGCGGCTACAGCGTGCGCCTGGTCGACAGGGTGGAGGAACTGCCGGCCGCCATCGACGCCGACTGCGCCGTCGTCATGCTGACCCACGTGAACTACCGCACCGGCTACCAGCACGACATGGCCGCCCTCACCCGCCACGCGCACCAGAACGGCGCCCTGGTGGTCTGGGACCTGGCCCACTCGGCCGGCGCGGTGCCGGTCGACCTGAACGGCGCCGAGGCCGACTTCGCGGTCGGCTGCACTTATAAGTATTTGAACGGCGGCCCGGGCGCGCCAGCCTTTATCTGGGTGCCGCAGCGCCACCAGGCCCGGTTCCAGCATCCGCTGTCGGGATGGTGGAGCCATGCCAGGCCGTTTGCCATGGCCCACGGCTTCGAACCCTGCGACGGCATCGGCCGCGCCCTGTGCGGCACCCAGCCGGTGGTGTCGCTGGCCATGGTCGAGTGCGGGCTGGAAGTGTTCGAGGAAACGGGCATGGCGGCGATCCGCGCCAAGTCGCTGGCCCTGACCGATTTGTTCATCGCGCTGGTCGAGGCGCGCTGCGCCGATCACCCGCTGGGACTGGTAACGCCGCGCGAGCATGCCCGCCGCGGCAGCCAGGCCAGCTTCACCCATCCGCACGGCTACGCGGTGATGCAGGCGCTGATTGCGCGCGGCGTGATCGGCGACTACCGCGAGCCGGAAATCATGCGCTTCGGCTTCACGCCTTTATATACCTCGTATGCGGACGTGTGGGACGCCGTCGAGATCCTGAAGGATATCCTCGACCGCGAGGACTACGACGTGCGCGCCGAACGCGGCGCAGTGACCTGACGCATTGACCCGAGACCCACCATGAGCGACATGAAAGACAAGCCGGCCGAGTGGCACGGCGCCAAGATGGACTTCAAGGAGTCGATGAGCTACGGCGACTACCTGGGGCTGGAACAGATTTTGTTGGCCCAGCACCCGCTTTCGCCGAACCACAACGAGATGCTGTTCATCATCCAGCACCAGACCAGCGAACTCTGGGTCAAGCTGATGCTGCACGAGATGCAGGCCGTGCGCGTGCACCTGCGCGCCGGCGAACTGTCTCCCGCCTTCAAGATGCTGGCGCGCGTGGCGCGCATCATGGACCAGCTGGTGCATGCCTGGGACGTGCTGGCCACCATGACGCCGTCCGAATACACGGCGATCCGGCCCTACTTGGGCGCTTCGTCGGGCTTCCAGTCGCACCAGTACCGCGAGCTCGAATTCATCCTCGGGAACAAGAACGCCAACCTGCTGGCGGTGCACGAAAAGAACCCGCCGGCGCACGCCATCCTCGACCGCGAACTGCGCCTGCCCTCGGTCTACGACGAAGCCGTGATGCTGCTGGCGCGCGGCGGCTTTAGCATCGCGCCCGAGCGCCTGAACCGCGACTGGACCCTGCCGACCGAGCACGACGACTCGGTGAAGGCGGCCTGGCTGGCGGTGTACCAGGACCCGGACCGGCACTGGGCCTTGTACGAGCTGGCCGAGAAGCTGGTCGACCTCGAGACCGCCTTCCGCTTCTGGCGCTTCCGCCACGTGACCACGGTGGAGCGCATCATCGGCTTCAAGACCGGCACCGGCGGCACGGCGGGCGTGAGCTACCTGCGCAAGATGCTCGACGTGGTGCTGTTCCCGGAGCTGTTCGCCCTGCGCACCGCACTCTGATCGGCACGGCGCCGTGATGGGCGCGGCACATCCGCGTCGCCGCCGGTAGAATGGCGTGAACGACAACCAGCGGAGTGTTCAATGGATTGCGACGTCCTCACCCTGTCCGGCCTGTGGAATTCGGGCCCGCAGCACTGGCAAACCCTGTGGGAAGCACGCTACCCACAGCTGCGGCGTGTCGCGCACCGCGACTTCAACGACCCCGGTCGCGACGAATGGGTGGCCGAACTCGATGCGGCCGTCGGCGCCAGCCAGGGCGCGCCGATCCTGGTGGCGCACAGCCTGGGCTGCATCCTGGCCGCGCACTGGGCGCATTCCGGTTCGCCCCTGCGCGCTGCCGGCGCCATGCTGGTGGCGCCCAGCGACGTCGAAGCCGCGTCCTACCCGATCGACGCCAACGGCTTCGCGCCGGTGCCGATGATGAAATTGCCCTTCCCCTGCATCGTCGTGTACAGCAGCGACGACCCCTTCGTCACGCGCGAACGGGCGCGCGCCTTTGCCGATGCCTGGGGTGCACGCTTCATCGAGATCGGCGCCGCCGGCCACGTGAACGCCGACAGCGGCCATGGAGACTGGCCCGAAGGCGAGCGCATCCTGCTCGACTTCTGCGCCCAATTGCGGGCCGATGTGCGCACCTGAACGGGCGGCTCCGGGCGGGCGCAGCGGCATGGGGTATGATGCCCTGACTACCCAACAGGCGCCCAGATGGCCATTCATCCAGCCTCCCTCAACCGTCCGCTGTCGCTCTACCTCGACTGCTGCCGCTTGCTGGCGGCCGTGCTGGTCGTGGCCAGCCACTACGGGCCGTATGGTGTGATCACCCGCGGCGCCGACGCCTGGGTGCCGAACCTGGGACGCGAGGCCGTGATCGTGTTCTTCGTGCTGTCCGGGTTCGTCATCGCCTACACCACCGAGCAGAAGAACCCCTCGCTGCGCGCCTACGCCATCGCGCGCGCCACGCGCATCTATTCGGTCGCGCTGCCCTTGCTGCTGCTGGCCTTTGCCGCCGCCTTTGCCCTGGTCTGGTCCGGGCGGGTGCCGGCGCGCCAACTGTACGAAGTCGCCAAGCCCTGGCTGTATGTTCCGCTGCACCTGCTGTTCATGGGCGAGCTGTGGACGATTTCCGAGCCGCCGCCCTTGCTCGGGCCTTACTGGTCGCTGGGATACGAGGTCTGGTATTACGTGCTGTTCGGAGCGGCGTTCTATTTGCGCGGGGCCGGGCGGGTGGTGGCAGTGGGGTCGCTGCTGCTGTTCGTGGGGCCGAAGCTGTGGCTGCTGCTGCCGGTGTGGGCCAGCGGCGTGTGCTTGTATCACTGGCTGAAATCGCACGCAGTCGGCAGGCGCGTGGCGCTGGCGGGGTGGGTGGCAAGCCTGGTGTTACTGGCGCTGTTCAAGCTGAGCGGGAGCGATGTGTTCCTGCGCATGTGGGCGCGGGAGAGTTGGCCGTTTCCGGCGGTGCCGCTCAGGAGTGCGGACCGGTTCCTGGGCGATTACATCGTGTGTCTGCTGGTGCTGGGGAATTTCTGGTGTGCGCGCTGGGCGGGGTTTGCGGGCCTGCTGCGTTTTGAACGTCCGCTACGGGTGCTGGCGTCGTACACGTTTACGCTGTATCTGGTGCATGCGCTGGTGATGGGGTTGTGGCTGCATCTGTATCGGCATGATGCGCGCAGTGCCGTCGATATAGTTGCCTTGAGTGTCCTGATCATCATGACGACTTGGGTCGTGGGACAGTTGACTGAGCATCGGAAGCATTGGTTTCAGGTGGGGTTCGAGCGCTTGGCGGGGTGGATCAGGCCGGTGGGTGTTGGGGCGCGGTTTTAAAACGGCGTGCGGCAGTTGGTGGCGCTGTTGCGTGGGCCGTTAGTGGTGTGCGTGATCCGCGTGGGCACGGGGTGCCCACCGTACGGTCACCGTTAGCAGCGAGATCATACGAAACCCGGATACGTAACGTGTCCCGTAGGGTGGGCTCTTGAGCCCACGCGGATTCAACGCACCAATACCGTAACAGGCAACAGCCCCATTACACCAAGCCCACCCGCCGTTGAACAACAAAAAAACCGGGCACGCAGCCCGGCTTCACTTCACGCTCCGGCAACAATCACTTCGCCAGCAGCATCTCATTCAAACGCTTCACAAAGCTCGCCGGATCCGCCAGGCTGCCGCCCTCGGCCAGCATCGCCTGGTCGAACAGGATATGCGACCAGTCGCCAAAGCGCGCACCCTCGGCATCCTCGTATTTCAAGCGCGTCACCAGCGGGTGGTTCGGGTTGATCTCGAGGATAGGCTTCGACTCCGGCGCGTTCTGCCCCGCCGCCTTCAGCATGCGCACCAGATTCGCCGACAGCTCGTGCTCGTCCGCCACCAGGCAGGCCGGCGAGTCGGTCAGGCGGAAGGTCACGCGCACGTCCTTGGCCTTGTCGGCCAGCGCAGTCTTCATTTTCTCGACCAGCTCCTTGTACTGGGTCTCGGTCTCTTCGTGTTCCTTCTTCTCGGCTTCGTCTTCCAGCTTGCCGAGGTCCAGGCCGCCCTTGGCCACCGACACCAGTTCCTTGCCTTCGAACTCGGTGAGGAAGGACAGCATCCATTCGTCCACGCGGTCGGCCATCAGCAGCACTTCGACGCCCTTCTTGCGGAAGATTTCCAGGTGCGGGCTGTTCTTGGCGGCGCTGTAGCTGTCGGCGGTGACGTAATAGAGCTTGTCCTGGCCTTCCTTCATGCGCCCGATGTAATCCTCGAACGACACGGTCTGCTCGCCCGATTCGTCATGGGTCGAGGCGAAGCGCAGCAGCTTAGCGATACGGTCCTTGTTGGTCGTGTCCTCGCCGATGCCCTCTTTTAGCACCTGGCCGAATTCCTTCCAGAAGGTGACGTACTTGTCCTTGCCTTCCTGCTCTTCCGAATTCGCCATCTCTTCCAGCATGCCCAGCACGCGCTTGGTCGAGCCTTCGCGGATCACGCGCACGTCGCGCGACTCCTGCAGGATTTCGCGCGAGACGTTCAGCGGCAAGTCGGCCGAGTCGATCACGCCTTTCACGAAGCGCAGGTAGGTCGGCATCAGCTGCTCGGCGTCGTCCATGATGAAGACGCGCTTGACGTACAGCTTGATCCCGCCGCGCTTGTTGCGGTCCCACAAATCGAACGGGGCGTGGCTCGGCACGTACAGCAGCTGGGTGTATTCGCTGCGGCCTTCGACGCGGTTGTGCGTGTAAGCCAGCGGTTCCTGGAAGTCGTGCGAGACGTGCTTGTAGAACTCGTCGTACTGTTCCTTGGTGATGTCCGACTTGGAACGGGCCCACAGCGCGCTGGCCTGGTTCACGGTCTCGAACTCGTCCTTCAGCACGGTCGCTTTCGCTTCCTCGTCCCACTCTTCCTTCTGCATCAGGATCGGCAGCGAGATGTGGTCCGAGTACTTGCGGATGATGCCTTTCAGCTTCCAGTTCGACAGCAGCTCTTCCTCGCCGTCGCGCAGGTGCAGGATGACGTCGGTGCCGCGGCCGGTTTTTTCGATGGTCTCGACGCTGTACTCGCCCTCGCCGCCCGACTCCCAGCGCACGCCTTCAGCGGCGTCGGCGCCGGCACGGCGGGTTTCGACGGTGATCTTGTCGGCGACGATGAAGCCCGAATAGAAGCCCACGCCGAACTGGCCGATCAGGGCTGCGTCAGCCTTCTGGTCGCCCGAGAGCTTGCTGAAGAATTCCTTGGTGCCCGACTTGGCGATCGTGCCCAGGTGCGAGATGACCTCGTCGCGGCTCATGCCGATGCCGTTGTCAGAGATCGTGACGGTCTTCGCGTCTTTGTTAAAGCTGACGCGGATCTTCAGTTCGTGGTCGTTGCCGTACAGGGCATCGTTGTTGATCGCTTCGAAGCGCAGTTTGTCGGCGGCGTCGGAAGCGTTCGAAATGAGTTCGCGCAGGAAAATTTCCTTGTTCGAGTACAAGGAGTGGATCATCAGCTGGAGCAGCTGTTTTACTTCGGCTTGAAAGCCAAGGGTCTCTTTTTCGGCGACAGCCATCTTATTCCTCTTGGAAATACAGGTTGAACGGATTGCTGCGATATGGGGATGGCAACAGGGATTTCAAGGGGCGGCGCAAAGTGGCGTCAACAACGCTCAGCCGCGCGCCACGGAAGCGGGGGGAATGGCCGGCCCCGCCAGCATGCGTCGCGCCGCCACGTGCACCACCAGTGCGCAGCCCAGCGCCAGCGCAAAGGCGGAACCGAGCCCGCCATGACGCAACTGCATCGCCAGCGTCACGCAGAACACGGAAAAGCCGAAGAAGCCGCAGACCATCCCGCGCAGCAGCGCCACTGCGCTCGCCCGGCCGCTGCCGGCATGGGCAAAGCCGACCAGCACCGACCCCATTACCGGGAACATGGCGAAGAAGCCGGACAGGCGTGGACCCATGCTGGCTGCGCCTGCCGTCACCAGCAGCACCAGCGCACCCGCCGCCAGCATGCGCCAGGGCAGGTCGTTGCGGCGCACGCCGCTGGCAGCCGGGGCAGCACGGGGGAACAGGCGCACCGCCAGCAGCAAGGCGCACCAGACCAGCACGAAGGCCACGCCGGGCGGCAAGCGCAGGGTCTGCAGCACCGCCACGGCCAGGCCCCATGCCGACAGGGCCAGCAGCATCGCACCGGCGACACGCCAGCGGCCGGAAGCCCAGGCATACACCACGCAGAACACCAGGATCGCGAGCACCGACAGCAAGGTCCCCTCGGCCGCGCTGGCCGCAAAGGGCTGCCCCTGTTCCAGCGCCAGCGTCAACAGGATCGGCCCGGCCACGATCGGAAAGGCCGACAGCCAGCCGGCCACCGCCGGTCCCCAGCGCCGTCCGGCCAGGGTGACCAGGTAGATCAGCAGCGGAACCAGGGTAAGCTTGAGCGCAAGCACTGCAGTCATGGTCCAGTCCTTCACTTGGCGAGCCGGTTCGCGGCAATCCGTTATGATAACACCAAGAAACATGATGACGGACAGACAAGCCGGGGCTGCCTCCCGCTCCCAATCCGGCGCGGCCACGGCCAAGCATGCCGATGCAAGCTGGCAGTGCAAATTGTGTCTTTCACAGCTGGCAAGTCGTACAATACCGCTCTCATTCACCGCAACAGGAACACCCATGTCCGTCTACGACAAACTCACCGAACTGAACATCACCCTGCAATCGGCCCCTGCCCCGGCCGCCGCCTACGTCATGTTCGTCCAGACCGGCAACCTGGTCTTCATTTCGGGCCACATCGCCAAGAACGCCGACGGTTCGGTCAACGCCGGCCAACTGGGCAAGAACAAGACCCTGGAAGAAGGCCAGGCCGCCGCGCGCGCCATCGCCATCGACCTGATGGGCACCCTGCAGGATGCCTGCGGCGGCGACCTGACCCGCGTGAAGCGCATCGTCAAGCTGATGAGCCTGGTGAACTCGACCCCGGACTTCACCGACCAGCACCTGGTGACCAACGGCGCCTCGGAACTGTTCGGCGAAGTCTTCGGCGACGCCGGCAAGCACGCCCGCTCGGCCTTCGGCGTGGCGCAGATCCCGCGCGGCGCCTGCGTCGAGATCGAGATGATCGTCGAACTGGCCTGATCGCCCGCCCTCCCTTCACGGCCCGGCCTACCCGGCCGGGTCTTCACCGCAGCCTACCCGGCGCGCGCCTTCCAACGACCGCGAGACCAGCATGAAAATCGAGAACCCGAATCCCATCCAGTGGCAGTTTTCCGAGCGCGCGCAGGGACTGCAAAGCTCCTTTATCCGCGAAATCCTGAAGATCACCCAGCGTCCGGAGATCATCTCGTTTGCCGGCGGCCTGCCTTCGCCGGCCACCTTCCCGGTCGAGCGCATGAAGGAAGCCTACGACCGCGTGCTGACCGAAACCGGCAAGGTCGCCCTGCAATACGGCCCGACCGACGGCTACGGCCCGCTGAAGGAATGGATCGCAAATTCCCTCTCGACCGAAGGGACGAAGATCCTGCCCGAGCAGATCCTGATGGTCTCGGGTTCGCAGCAGGCGCTGGACCTGATCGGCAAGGTGCTGATCGACGAAGGCAGCCGCGTGCTGGTGGAAACCCCGAGCTACCTGGGCGCGCTGCAGGCCTTTTCGGTCTACCGCCCGGAATTCGGCTCGGTGGACACCGACGACCACGGCCTGGTGCCGTCCTCGATCGAAGCTGTTGCAAAGGGAGCCCGCCTGCTGTACTCGCTGCCGAACTTCCAGAACCCGACCGGCCGCTCGCTCTCGATCGAGCGCCGCCTGGAGCTGGTGGAAACCTGCGCGCGCCTGCAGCTGCCGCTGATCGAGGACGATCCCTATGGCGCGCTGTCGTACAAGGGCGAACCGATGCCGAAGATGGTGGCGATGAACCCGGAAGGCGTGATCTACATGGGCTCCTTCTCGAAGGTGCTGACGCCCGGCATCCGCCTCGGCTACGTGTGCGCCCCGCTGCCGCTGGTGCGCCGCCTCGAGCTGGCCAAGCAGGCGGCCGACCTGCACACCGCCCAGCTGACCCAGATGGTGGTTTACGACGTGGTGAAAGACGGCTTCCTCGACCGCCATATCCCGACCATCCGCACCCTGTACGGCAACCAGTGCCAGGCCATGCTCGACGCGATGGAACAGCACTTCCCGAGAGAAGTCAGCTGGACCAGGCCGGAAGGCGGCATGTTCATCTGGGTGACGCTGCCAAAGCAGATCGACGCCATGAAGCTGCTCGACCAGGCCATCGCCGCACGCGTCGCCTTTGTGCCGGGCGCGCCCTTCTACGCCACCAACCCGGAAACGCATACCCTGCGCCTGTCGTTCGTGACGGTGCCGCCGGAACGCATCCGCGAAGGCATCGCCATCCTCGGCCAGCTGATCGCCGCGGCGCTGTAGGCGGATGCCGGCCGCAAGCCGGCAGTTGCAAGCGTGCGACACATGGACGCCTTTGGCGTCCATCTTTTTCGCCAAACCGGTAAATTCGAAGGATGAATCGCCTGCGGCTTCCCGCGCGAGCATAGAGAAACTATCCTACTGGCAACAAATATTACCGTTTACGCTGGGTTCGGCGTAAAATTTAAACAAGATCAAGCCCTCCGTCCGTCCATGCCCACCCTAGCCCAGGTCTCGGCTGCCACTCCGCGCCAGGCCGCCGTCCTCGTCGTCGATGACGCTCCCGCTCACCTGGGGGCTCTGCGGTCCATGATGCTGCAGCAGGGTTACCAGACCTTTGTCGCCAATTCCGGCGAACGCGCGCTCGGCATCGCCCAGCGCGCCCTGCCCGACCTGGTCCTGCTCGACATCAATTTGCCCGGCATGGACGGCATGGAGGTCTGCCGCCGCCTGAAGGCGCATCCGGTCACCTGCAACATCCCGGTGATCTTCATGAGCGCGCGTACCGAGACCGAGGATATCGTCGCCGCCTTCGACATCGGCGCGGCCGACTATATCCCCAAGCCGCTGCGGCTGGCGGAAGTCTGCGCCCGCGTGCGCGCGCAACTGCAGTTTCGCCGCACCAGTTTGTCGCAGCAGGAACAGGCCGAGCGCCTGCGCCTGATCGTCAACAGCATCGACGAAGGCCTGATGATCATCGAGGCCAACGGCTGCATCCAGTATGCCAATCCGGCCTGCGACCGCTACCTCGGCTACGGACCCGGCGAACTGGCCGGCATCCGCCTCGACAGCCTGCTGGCGCCCTCGGTGGCCCAGGAATACCTCGACATCTTCAGCCGCAGCATGGCCGGCGCCGCAGCCAGCCAGGGCTTTGCGCGCGATTGCCGCGGCGCGCGCGAAGTGCTGATCCGCCAGCGCGACGGGAATGTACGCGCAATGGACTTCACGCTCACGCCGATGCTGGCCGACCAGCCGCTGTTCGTCGCCCTGCTGCACGATATCACCCACCACAAGCAGTCCGAGAACGCCCTGCAGCGCGCAGCCCTGGCCGACCCGCTGACCAAGATCCCGAACCGGCGCCACTTCGACACCTTCCTGGAAAAGGAATGGCAGCGCGCGGTGCGCAGCAGCCAGCCGCTGTCGCTGATCGTGCTCGACGTCGACCACTTCAAGGGCTACAACGACAGCCTGGGCCACGCCGCCGGCGACGCCTGCCTGCAGCAGGTGGCGATGGCGCTGCAGTCGCACGCGCTGCGCGCCACCGACATCGCGGCGCGCTACGGCGGCGAGGAATTCGTGCTGCTGTTCGGCGAAACCGGCTTCGAGGCCGCCGCCACGCTCGGCGAAACCATCCGCGCCCACATCGAATCGCTGCACATCCCGAACCCGGGCTCGACCACGTCGGAATGGGTGACCGTCAGCCTCGGCGTGGCCACCATCGTGCCGACCCAGCTCGACGATTTGAAGAGCTTTTTCGTGGCCGCCGACCGCGCCATGTATGCGGTCAAGGATGCGGGGCGCAATGGGGTGCGTGCGGTGCGCACCGGCAGTGCGCACCTGGAGCCGGCGCTATCCTGACGACGGCTGGGCAATCCTGTATCGCCGGTGTCGTGCCCCGGTAACGCGCAAGCGTGTCAGCTGCCTTTCGAGGTACGGAGTTGTTCCAGCTCCGTAGCCAGGCGTTCTATACCTTCGAGTCGGGCATTTAGTGATCCCAGGTTTTCAAGCTGGCTGTTCAATCGCGCCATTTCCTTTACCTGTTGTTGCAGCAAGTCGATGTTGACCAGTTGAGAATCGGTTGCCGCGAATGCCGTCTCTGTTGTGTGAACGCGGTGACCGACGCCATCGGGTTCCGGAGGTGGCCTCTTGGGTACGAACGCAACCTCCAGGCCGAAGAATTCTCCTACTCGGTTCAGTAGGGCGACGGTCGGATTGCCCTGGCCCAGTTCAAGCGCTTTTATGGCACGTGCGCTGACTCCCCGATGCCGTGCGAACTCTTCCTGGGTCATCCCTGCGATTTCCCGCATGGTTCGCACGCCATCCGTCAACGATAGCCGGGCCGCTGCTGCCGATGCGAGCAATTGATCGCGTTTTTCCCGGGCTTTCGCCTTATCCAATACTTTGCGCTTGGCCATGACTACCTCAGTGCTGAGAGTTGCGCTTGTTGCGCCGCGATACTCGGGCGGAGAAACGCGATGATATCGGCGTCCACACCTGCGCTTTCCATATGACCCGGCAGATCGGACAGCTTCTCGCCGAACGCGACGAGAGACTTCATCACTTCCAGGTACTCGGCTTCGGGCAGCAATAAATGCGGCAAGACATCCTGCCAGTGGCTGATTTCTTTTTTCGTTTCACGGTGATACCAGCGTGCAGAGCGCACGATTCCTTCCGGGTCGAGGTACATCGGGGCAAAATCGAACAGTGGCGTCAGCCGCGTGACGCCTTCGACCGTTTGCACAGCGGTGTTGCGCGCGTGGTTGTCTGTATTCATCATTGCCAGGTTCAATATGTCGCGCTGGATGAACTCGATGGTTTCCTCGAGCGGCGAATCGACGACGCGCCGGATGGCGTCGACCAGGATGAATTGATTGGCCTGGAATCCAAATCCCGCCAATCCTGCAATCGACGCCGCGCTTTCCTGGTGAAACCGGCGCACCTGGACGCCGCTTACCTGCCTGTCGAAACGCGGAACGAACAGCATGTCGCCGCGCAGTTCCGGAAGCGCCTGTGTCCGCAAGCCCATGAGATGTGCAACCTGCATGTAGGCTGCTTCATTTCGAAGCACTTTCTGATCCTCGGGCTTGGGGCCACGCGGTCTTTTGACGATGTAATGAACTGCCGCATCCTCATCGACAAGCGCGGCGTCGGGATACCAGCGGCCATTTTTCGCTTCGGTCAGCAGATATTTCGGTGCAACGCCCTGCACACCAGTACCTCCCGCCGCAAGCATTCCATGCACCATCATCTCTTCATGAAATTCAGGACCGCGAGCGAGCATATCGTCGAGTTCAAAACCCTCGCCGATTGAAGCATGTCGTTCGACATGGTTGCGGTAATACTCGACCGCCTCTTTGATCCGCAGGCAACCGATGGGATTGAACGCCCCCGCACACAGCAATGGCAAGTCCGCGGCCTGGTGATCGCCGAGGCCCAGTCGCTCGAGCAGAAAGCGACGCCCATTCCCTTGCGGGACCAGGTCATAGAGAAAAGTCGGCCAGCTACTCAGGGTATGGCGGGCGATATCGACTGGAAAACGCAGGGATACCGGAGGCGGCGCATCTGCAAATGCATAATCGAAGTCGTTATCTCGATATGGCATTCCATATACCTGCTCTCGATCCGATTGAACTCAAAATGCATTAAATTGCACTGCTTGAGTATATCAGAGACTTCTTACATCGCTCATCGAGGTCGAAAGCATTCTTCTAACGCTTGGCAGGAATCGATCCATCACCGATCGGGTGCACTCATACCTGCGCAGGATAGCCGGTGATGTCGGCGATCTTCCGGTACAGCGGCTGCAAATTCCGGTACATCTTCTTGTAGACCTCCTTGTAGAGCCGGTCGTAGATGGCGCGATTGCCTTCGATCGGCTCGAACACCCTTCCCACCCGCGTCATGCCCGCTACCGCGCTGGCGAAATCCGGATACAGCCCGAGCCCGACGGCGGCGTCGATGGCCGCGCCCAGGCCCGAGGTTTCGTACACGTGCGGGCGCGCGGTCGGCAGACCGAAGATGTCGGCCGTGAGCTGCAGCGCCGCGTCGCTTTGCGAGCCGCCGCCGGACACGCGCAGCTCGGTGATCTTTACGCCGCTGCGTTTTTCGATGCGCTCCTTCCCTTCGCGCAGCGCGTAGGCCAGCCCTTCCAGGATTGCGCGGTAGACGTGGGCGCGGGTGTGCACGTCGCCGAAGCCGATGATCGCGCCCTTCGCTTCGCGCCCCGGCACGCGGATGCCGGGCGTCCAGTAGGGCTGCAGCATCAGGCCCATGGAGCCGGGCGGCACCGATTCGGCCAGCTGGTCGAACAAGGCTTCCGGCGCCACGTCTTCCAGCAGCGCGCGGCTTTGCTCCATGTGGCCGAACTGCTCCTTGAACCAGTTGACCATCCAGTAGCCGCGGAACACCTGCACCTCGGTGCTGTAGGCATCGGGGATGGCGGCCGGGTAAGGCGGCACGAAGGGCGTGACCTCGACGTACTTCCGGCTGGTGGTGTTCACGGTGGCCGTGGTGCCGTAGCTCAGGCAGCCGACGTGCGGCTCGTTGCAGCCAGCGCCCAGCACTTCGCAGGCCTTGTCGGCGGCGGCGGCAAACAGCGGCGTACCCTGCGGGATGCCGGTGGCATCGGCTGCCGCCGCATCGACTGCGCCCAGCCGGGTGCCGGGCGGCGCCAGCTCGGGCAGCATGCGCGCTTCCACGGCCAGGGCCTGCCACTTCCAGTCGCGGCTTGATGCCCAGCGGTGGCGCCGGTAGTCGAAAGGCAGGTAACCCACCTGCCCACCGCTGGAGTCGATGAAGCGTCCGCACAGGCGCCAGTTCAGGTAGCCCGACAGCAGCAGGAATTTATCCGTTGCCTCCCACACGTCCGGCTGGTGGGCGCGGATCCAGTTGATCTCGGCCTCGCTGCGGAAGTAGTCGATGGTATTGCTGACACGCGCCAGGCGGAAGGCGCCGCGCCAGAACGGGCCGATCGGCGGGACGGTGTCGGTGCGGCGCTGGTCGAGCCAGGTGATGGCCGGGCGCAGCGGCTGGCCGTCGCGGCCGAGATTGACCACGGTGCCGCGCTGGGTCGTCACCGCTACCGCGCGCACGGCGGCCCGCTCGGCGCCGGGCTGGGTCCACAGGCCCTGGCAGGCGCGGCACACGGCCTGCCAGTAATCGTCCGGCTCGTGCTCGGCCCAGCCGGGCTGGCGCGAGAAATAGGCTTCCAGCGGCACCTGGCACTTGGCAACGATGTCGCCGCGCAGGTCGAACAGCAAGGCGCGTACGCTCTGGGTGCCGTTGTCGATGGCGAGGATCAGGGGGTCGATCTTCATGCTGCGGTAATTGGTTCGTTGCTTGCGGCGGACGGCAGGCTGTAGTGGCGCGACCAGAGCGCGGTGTAGGCGGCTTGCTCCTGCTCCCAGCGCGCGTCGTTCCATCCCAGCTCGGCCTGGCAGATGGCGCGGATGCGGTCCATGTGGCCGGCCCCGCCGCCGCGCAGCAGCAGGCCGATGCGGGTACGGCGCAGCAGCAGATCGTCCAGGTGTTCGACCGCCTCGGCGCGCGCGGCCCAGCGCAGCTCGGCCCACAGGGTTTCGGTGCCGGGGATGTGTTCCAGCTCGCCGTCCTGCGCCGCATCGACCAGGGCCTGGGCCTGCGGACCATGGCGGCCGGTCAGGCGGCGCAGCAGCGGCGCCGGCATGCGCCGCGGCGCAGTGGGTGTTTCAACGGGCGCGTAGATCGGGCAAGGCGCCAGCGCATCGTTCCAGCCGGGCAGCTGGGGCCTGGCCTGGCGCAGCACGTCGAGCGCAATCGCACGGAAGGTGGTCAGCTTGCCGCCGGTGACGCTGACCAGGCCCTTGCCGCACCAGATCGCGTGCTCGCGGCCCAGCGTCGACGGCGCATCGCCCGTGCCGCTGTCGAGCACGGGGCGTACGCCGGCATAGGTGGCGATCACGTCGGTCTCCTGCAATGCCAGCTCCGGGAACTGGGCCTGCAAGGCTTGCAGCAGGTAGTCGAGTTCCGGGCGCGTGATCGCCGCTTCAAGCGCCAGGCCGTCGCGGTGGTCGACGTCGGTGGTGCCGACCAGGGTCGCGCCCTCCCAGGGAAAGGCGAACACCGGACGGCCGTCGACGGGGTGCATCAGGCTGATCGCCTGCGCCAGCGGCAGGCGCCAGGATGGCAGCAGCAAGTGGCTGCCGCGCAGCGGACGCAGGCGCGGCCCGCCCGTGGCAAGCTGCCCGGCCCAGACGCCGCCGGCGTCGATCACCAGACGCGCGCGCACCTCGAACAGGCCGGCGCCGTCCGCCTCGTCGCGCAGCACGGCGCCGGTCACCTTGTCGCCATCCTTCAGCAGCGAGCGCACGGTTATGTAGTTGACGGCGGCAGCGCCGTGGCGGCGCGCTTCCAGCAGCGTGCGCAGCACCAGGCGCGCATCGTCGGTCTTGGCGTCGGTATAGACGATGCCGCCGGCCAGCCCTGCGCGCGCCACGTTCGGCGCCAGCAGCGCAAATTCGCTCGCGTCCTGCCAATGCCGCTCGCGCCGGCCGGCGAACAAGTCGTACAGCGCCAGCCCGGCCAGCATGGTGCGGCGCTTGCGGCTGCTGGCGCCGTAGTCGGGAAAGGCAAAGCGCTGCGGCTCGACCAGGCCGGGGGCATCGCGCAGCAGGGCTTCGCGTTCGCGCACCGCTTCGCGCGTGAGCTTGACGTGGCCCTGCGCCAGGTAGCGCAGGCCGCCGTGCACCAGTTTCGACGAGCGGCTCGACGTGCCCCAGGCGAAGTCGCGTCCCTCGACCAATAGCGCGCGCAGGCCGCGCCGCGACGCTTCGAGCAGGATGCCGGCGCCGGTGATGCCGCCGCCGATCACGAGCACGTCCCACTCGCGCGTCAGCAGTTCGGGCAGGCTTGCCCGCCATCCGCCCTGCCAATTCGCATGGCCGCCCGCGTTCATGGCAGCACCAGCTTGCCGGGGTTCATGCGCCTTTCCGGGTCGAACTCGCGGAACAGCGCGCGCATTGCCGCCAGTCCCAGCTCGCCCTTTTCGGCTTCCAGCCAGGGCGCATGGTCGGCGCCCACGCCGTGCTGGTGGCTGATGGTGCCGCCGCTGGCGACGATGGCGTTCGACACGGCCTGCTTCAGATCGCGCCAGCGCGCCAGGTCGGTCTCGAAGTCGCCGCTCAAGCGGTACACGAAGGTCGAGTACACGCTGGCGCCTTGCGGGTAGATATGCGACAGGTGGGTGTAGGCGTGCACCCGCTCGCCGTGGGCGGCAAACGCCTCGTCGGCTGCGGCTTCGACGGCCTGCATGGCGCGTGTCACACCGGGCCAGTCGACGGCCGTCTCCACGGTGTCGATGGCGTAGCCGTAGGCCCAGGCCGTATTGCGCAGGTAGACGTTGCGGAAGCGCCCGTGGCGCCAGCGCTCGCCCAGGGCGCGGCCGATGTGCACGCCGCCGGCAAGCCGCAATGCGGCGCGCAGGGCCGCCTTGGCCTGCACCCTGTCGCCGGTCACGCCGATCATCAGCATGCATTTGTTCGCGCCGCAGCCGCGCCAGCCCAGGTAGCGTTCCAGCAGGCCGACTTGCCTGGCGTGGCCGGCCAGCGCCAGCATGGTCGTGGTCTCCACCGCGTTCGACAGGCGCAGCATCGACAGCGGCAGGCGCGCCTGCGACAGTTCGCGCACGGCGCGTTCGGCGCGCTCCCAATTGGGGAAGAAGACGGCGTGGAAGGCTTCGTACTCGGGCAGGCGCGAGACGCGCACGGTGGCTTCGGTGAGGATGCCCAGCCGTCCCTCGGAACCGAGCACCATCTCGCGCAAATCGATGCCGGCGGCCGAGGCCGGGAAAGTCGGGATCTCCAGCGTGCCGTTTGGCGTTTCCACCCGGCCGCCGGCGAACAGCCCCTCGATGCGGCCATAGCGCAGCGACTGCTGGCCGGACGAGCGCGTGACCACCCAGCCGCCCAGCGTGGAATACTCGAAGGATTGCGGGAAGTGGCCAAGCGTGTAGCCATGGGCGCGCAGCTGGGCTTCCAGGTCGGGGCCGGTGACGCCGGCGCCAAAGGTGGCCAACTGCGCCTCGCGGTCCAGCGCGATGAGACTGCGCATGCGCCGCATGTCGATGCACAGCGTCGGTTGTGCGGCGTCGGGCACATTCACGTGGCCGGCCACGCTGGTGCCGCCGCCGTAGGGAATCACGTCCGCGCCACAGCGCTGGGCGTGCAGCAGCAGCGAGCGCACCTGCTCGGCGCTTTCGGGAAAGGCGACGCCGTCCGGCACCGCGCCCAGGCGGCCGTGGCGCAGGCGCAGCCAGTCGGGCAGGCTCTGGCCCAGCGCATGCAGGGCGCGCGTGGCGGGTGTGGTGTCGACCAGCGGATGCGGCGCCAGGCGGCCCGCGCCGATCGACGCGCAGGCCTCGTCGAAGCCGGCATCCACCGACGCCGTTCCGCTGCCGATACGTGTTTCAAGGAAGGCCAACGCCTCGTCGCCCAGCGCTACATCGACCGTGTCGTCGCCCCAGCCATTCCACCGTTTCATGCAGGTTTCCCTTTATACTCTTTCAACATTCGCGAAGCGTATGCGAGAAGCCAGCCGCCGTATTGCTCCTTTATGACAAAGCCTTGTTCGATTGCGCCAGTCGCCGACAACCCGTCGCAGCGGGTGACTGGCTCCTACCTGCAGCCGCTGCTCGACGCTGCCGCCGCGCGCGGCGTGGCGCCTGCCGACCTGGCACGCGCCGCCGGGCTGGCGCCCGAACGCCTGGCGCCCCTGCCCGACTCGTTGTCCGCGCCCGACTACATCCGCCTGCTCGATGCCGGCGCCGAACTCGCAAACGATCCGCACTTCGGCCTGCACGTGGGCGAATGCGTGAAGCTCGGCACCTACAGCGTGTACGGCCTGGTGCTGCTGGCCTGCCGCGACATCGGCCAGGCGCTGGAACAGACCATGCGCTACGAAGCGCTGGCCCACGACCTGGGCCGCTCGCAGGTAACGGTGAGCGGCGCCACGGCGCGCTACGAGTGGATCAGCCATTACCCGACTGCCGGCCGCCACCTGGTGGAGAGCGTGTTTGCCGGCATCCAGACCTTCGGGCGCTGGCTGGCGGGCGGCGTGCTGCCGGTGGCGCAGGTCTCCTTTGCCCACGCGGGCGAAGCGGACATGGGCGAATACGAGCGCGTGTTCGGCAGCCGTCCCGTGTTCGATGCGCCGGCCAACTGCGGCGAATTCGACGCGGCGCTGTTGTCGCTGCCGGTGCCGAACGCCGACATCTCGCTGTACCCGGTGTTGCAGCAGCACGCCGAGCGCCTGCTCGGCCAGCGCGAACCGGGTGCGCCGGCCATCGTCGCCGGGGTGCGCGCCGCCATCATCCGCAACCTGGCGCACGACCGGGTGCGGCTGGCGTCAATCGCCCAGGAACTCGACCTGTCGCCGCGCACCCTGCAGCGCAAACTCAGCGAGGCCGGCGCCAGCTTCCAGGGTGTGCTGGACGGCGCCCGCTATGCGCTGGCCCAGGATTACCTGCGCCAGCCGGAGCTGTCGCTGGCCGACATCGCCTTCCTGCTCGGCTACCAGGAACAAAGCGCGTTCACCCACGCGTTCAAGGAGTGGGCCGGCGTGAATCCGGGCGCCTGGCGCGAGCGCGCCACCTAACGTGGCCTCCTTTTTATCGGCGCTATAATGGTTCTTTTCGCATTGCCCCGGGACCGCCGTGAATCCACATCTCGACAAACTCCACCCCTACCCTTTTGAGAAGCTGCGCGAACTGTTTGCCGGCGTCACGCCGCATGCGGACTACGCGCCGATCAGCCTCGGCATCGGCGAGCCCAAGCACCCGACGCCCGCCTTTATCGAAAAAGCCCTGACCCACGCGATTGCCGGCCTGGCCAACTACCCGAGCACGATCGGCAGCGAGCCGCTGCGCGCGGCGATTGCCGGCTGGCTCGAACGCCGCTATGCGATTCCGGCGCTCGACCCGGCGACCATGGTGCTGCCGGTGAACGGCTCGCGCGAGGCCTTGTTTGGGATTGCCCACGCCGTGATCGATGCCAGCCGCCCCGACCCGCTGGTACTCAGCCCGAACCCGTTCTACCAGATCTACGAAGGCGCGGCCTACCTGGCCGGCGCCTCGCCCTGGTTCGTGAACTCGGACCCGGCGCGCAACTTCGCGCCCGACTTCAGCACCGTGCCAGACGATGTGTGGGCGCGCGTGCAGCTGCTGTATATCTGCTCGCCGGGCAATCCGACCGGCGCCGTGCTCTCGCAGGGCGACTGGCGCGAGCTGTTCGAGCTCTCCGACCGCCACGGCTTCGTGATCGCGGCCGACGAGTGCTATTCCGAGATCTACTGCGGCGCCACGCCGCCACTCGGTGCGCTGGAAGCGGCGCACGCGCTTGGGCGCAGCAGCGGCGAGCGGCCGTATGCGAATTTGATCGTGTTTTCCAGCCTGTCGAAGCGCTCGAACGTGCCGGGCATGCGCTCGGGTTTTGTTGCCGGCGACCCGCAAGTCATCAAGAAATTCCTGCTATACCGCACCTACAGCGGCGGCGCCATGTCGCCACCGGTGCAAACGGCCTCGATCGCAGCCTGGAACGACGAGACCCACGTGCAGGACAACCGCACGCTGTACAAGGAAAAGTTCAGCCTGATCACGCCGCTGCTGCGCCAGGTGATGGACGTCGAACTGCCCGACGCCGGCTTTTATTTGTGGGCCGACGTGCGCCGGACCGGCCTTTCCGACACCGAGTTCGCACGCCGTCTCTACGCCGAATATAATGTGACGGTTCTGCCCGGCAGTTATCTCGCGCGCGACGCGCACGGGACCAATCCGGGCCGCAACCGTATCCGCATGGCGCTGGTGGCGGGCGTCGACGAAGGGCTGGAAGCAGCCACGCGCATCGTCCAGTTCTGCCAGAATCTGCGCACCGCATCCTGAAACAGAGATTATTCAATCATGACCCAACAACTCCAGAACATCATCGACACCGCGTGGGAACAGCGCGCGGACTTCAGCCCATCGACCGCCCCTGCAGACGTGCGCGACGCCGTCGCCCAGGTACTGGCTGGCCTCGATGCCGGCACCCTGCGCGTGGCCCAGAAAGAAGGCGGCGAGTGGATCGTCAACCAGTGGATCAAGAAGGCCGTGCTGCTGTCGTTCCGCCTCGAGAACAACGTCCAAATGCCGGCGGCGGCGGGCCTCGGCGGCAGCCTGCAGTTCTACGACAAGGTCCCGACCAAGTTCGCCGACTACAGCGCCGAAGATTTTGCAAAAGGCGGCTTCCGCGTGGTGCCGCCGGCCGTTGCGCGCCGCGGCTCCTTCATCGGCAAGAACGTGGTGCTGATGCCGTCGTACGTCAACATCGGCGCCTACGTCGACGAAGGCACCATGGTCGACACCTGGGCCACCGTCGGCTCCTGCGCCCAGATCGGCAAGAACGTCCACCTGTCGGGCGGCGTCGGCATCGGCGGCGTGCTGGAACCGATGCAGGCCAATCCGACCATCATCGAAGACAACTGCTTCATCGGCGCCCGCTCGGAAATCGTCGAAGGCGTGATCGTCGAAGAGAACTCGGTGATCTCGATGGGCGTGTACATCGGCCAGTCGACCAAGATCTACAACCGCGAAACCGGCGAAGTGAGCTATGGCCGCGTGCCGTCGGGTTCGGTGGTGGTGTCGGGTTCGCTGCCCTCAAGCGATGGCAAGTACAGCCTGTACTGCGCCGTGATCGTCAAGCGCGTGGATGCGCAGACGCGTTCGAAGACCGGCATCAACGAGCTGCTGCGCGGGGTTTAAGGGTTGAACGGTTGCGCGAATGTGCAACCGTGCGTTGAACGCGTGGGCACAGGAGCGCCCACGCGTCCAGCCAACGCATGATTTATCGACAAATTTGCATCACCGGGGATACCACCATGGCCATGGACCGCCTGTTCCAACTCATGAAGGAAAAAAACGCGTCGGACATGTTCTTCGCGGTGAACTCTCCCGTCCACATCAAGATCAACGCGAACCTCATCCCGATCAACCAGAACAAGCTCGACCCGAGCAACATCCTCTCCCTGCTGTCGGAAGTCACCACGCCAGAGCAGCGCGAGGAACTCGAGCGCACCAATGAACTCAACATGGGCATCTCGGTGCCCAACCTCGGCCGCTTCCGCCTGTCGGCCTTCCGCCAGCGCGGCAGCATCTCGGCCGTGTTCCGCTTCGTGCCGGCCACCATCCCGCCCTTGGGAGAACTCGGCCTGCCGCCTGTGCTGTCCGAACTGATCATGGAAAAGCGCGGCCTGCTGCTCGTGGTCGGCGCCACCGGCTCCGGCAAGTCGACCACCATCGCCGCTATGCTCGACTACCGCAACGAGCACCGCACTGGCCACATCCTCACGCTGGAGGACCCGATTGAATACCTCTTCAAGAACAAGAAATCGATCGTCAACCAGCGCGAAATCGGCAGCGACGCCCTCGACTTCAACATGGCCCTGCGCAACTCGCTGCGCCAGGCGCCGGACGTGATTTTGATCGGCGAAATCCGCGACCGCGACACCATGACCGCGGCGCTGGCCTACGCCCAGTCCGGCCACCTGGTGGTCGCCACCCTGCACGCCAACAACAGCTACAACGCGCTGAACCGCATCATCAGTTTTTATCCCATCGAGAACCGCCAGGCCCTGCTGCAGGACCTGGCCTCGGCGACCAAGGCGATTGTTTCGCAGCGCCTGGTGCGCGCAGCGGCCGGCGGCACGCGCCAGCCGGCGGTCGAGATCCTGCTGAACACCCGCTACATCGCCGACCTGATCGAAAAAGGTGAACTCGGCGGTATCAAGGAAGCGATGGACAAGAGCTTGTCGCCGGGTTCGCAGTCGTTCGAAGCGGCGCTGCTGGCGCTGGTGCAAGCGGGTCTCGTGACGCAGGAAGAAGCGCTGGCGAATGCGGATTCGGCGACCAACCTGCTCTGGCTGCTGAACAACGGGCCGGCCAGGGATGCGAACGAGACGGGCAAGAAAGATGAACCCGACTCGCCGACCTTCACCGAGTTCACGCTCAACAGCTGAACCTCCAAGGACCCTGCCGACGGCTAGCCGGTGCGCGCTACCTCCTGCCTCCGGCATCGGCGCGCGGGCAAGGTGGCGGCACAATCTGTTGGTCCGTCCGCTCCCTGGCCGACTTGGGAAATACATCATCCAGGCGTCGCTCGCCGCGAAGCAAGGCATGAATGTTGTTACGGGCTTGCTGCACGTCGCGCCGCGCGCCTACCTCCACCACATTCCCCGAATCCGCTTTAAAAACAGGCCCATGCGCTGCGCCAAACCCGGCAAAGTAAGTACCGACGTCGAGACGCACGCCGCAACAAGATGCTGTCGAAAAGCGTATCTTCCTGACGCTTCCGTGGCCGCGTAACCGGTCCACGATCTCTATCTCGCCTTCGATGTGCGGACCGCTGACGTCGTCCGTACGCCCAGGCAGCGCACGGGCACTGACCAGCCGGAAAATGAACACCTCCTTTGCGGCCTGTATGCCAACCGTGCCCAGCAGCCCGGGCTCGCAGGTGCAGGCCTGCGCCAGGCTGAACATCCAGTAAAGTCCGGCAAACAGGAAGAACCGCGCTTTGCGCTTCATGGCACACCCGCTGGATAGATAGTTTCCCAAGAATATCATCTAAACAGGCACACACCGCCTGTGCTATCCTCGCCCCTTCCCGATTTCCGCCACACCGCAAGCCCGCCTTGCCTCGCACGATTACGCCCATGACCATCACCCTCTACGGTATCCCCAACTGCGACACCGTCAAGAAAGCCCGTACCTGGCTCACTGAAAACAAGCACGACTTCAGCTTCCACGACTTCAAGAAACAGGGCCTGCCGCGCGAACTCGCGGCGCGCTGGCTCGATCAGCTGGACTGGGAAGTCCTCGTCAACCGCAAGGGCATGACCTGGCGTAACCTGCCGGACGAGCGCAAGGCGTCGATCACCGACAAGGCCGCCGCCCTGGAACTGATGCTGGAAAACCCGTCCGTCATCAAGCGTCCGGTACTGGAAGGCGCCGGCCCGCTGAACGTCGGTTTTTCGGCCGACCAATACAGCCGTATCTTCGCGGAGGCCGCATGATCGCCAAGCCCTCGCGCACCCTCGACCTGGCCCGGGAACTGATCGCGCTCGACTCGATCACCCCGCACGACAAGGGTTGCCAGCAGCGCCTGGCCGAGCTGCTGCTGCCGCTGGGTTTTGTTTGCGAAACGATCGAATCGAACGGCGTCACCAACCTGTGGGCACGCAAGGGTCTTGAATCGCCGGTGCTGGTCTTCGCCGGCCACACCGACGTGGTGCCGACCGGGCCGGTGCACCAGTGGAGCTCGGCCCCGTTCGAGCCGACCGTCCGCGACGGCAAGCTGTACGGTCGCGGCGCCGCCGACATGAAGACCTCGATCGCGGCCATGGTCATCGCCTGCGAAGAGTTCATCGCCGCCAATCCCGACCACCTGGGTTCGATCGCCTTTTTGATCACCAGCGACGAGGAAGGCCCGGCCGTGGACGGCACCGTGGTCGTCTGCGACCTGCTGGAAGAACGCGGCGAGACGCTCGACTACTGCATCGTCGGCGAGCCGACCTCCAGCCACATCCTGGGCGACATGATCAAGAACGGCCGCCGCGGTTCGCTCTCGGGCCACCTGGTGATCAAGGGCATCCAGGGCCACATCGCCTACCCGCACCTGGCGCGCAATCCGATCCACCAGGCCGCGCCGGCGCTGGCGGAACTGGCGGCGGAAGTCTGGGACGAAGGCAACGAATACTACGCGCCGACCAGCTGGCAGGTCTCGAACCTCCACTCGGGCACCGGCGCCACCAATGTGATCCCGGGCGACATGACGGTCGACTTCAATTTCCGCTTCTCCACCGCCTCGACGGCCGAGGGCCTGGAAGCGCGCGTGCACGCCATCCTCGACCGCCACGGCCTGGAATACCAGCTCGACTGGACGCTGTCGGGCCAGCCCTTCCTCACGCCGAAGGGCACGCTGTCGGACGCGGTGTGCAAGGCGATCTTCGACGAGACCGGCGTCGGCACCGAACTGTCGACCACCGGCGGCACTTCGGATGGGCGCTTCATCGCCCGCATCTGCCCCCAGGTGATAGAATTCGGCCCACCCAACGCCAGCATCCACAAGATCGACGAGCACGTCGAACTGCGCTTTATCGATCCCTTGAAGAACGTCTACCGCCGTACGCTGGAACACCTGCTGGCCGCCGCATAACCATTGAGCCGCTAACACGCGAGAACACACCATGACTCCCACGCCTTTCAGCACCCCGCGCGACCTGCTGCGCTACGCCGTTACCCGCTTCAACGCCGCCAAGCTGTTCTTCGGCCACGGCAGCGCCGAAGCCTTCGACGAAGCCGCCTACCTGATCCTGCACACGCTGAAGCTGCCGCTCGACCGCCTCGATCCCTTCCTCGATGCGAAGCTGCTGCCGGAAGAAGTGCTGCAGGTGCTGCAGGTGATCGAGCGCCGCACCAGCGAGCGCGTGCCGGCTGCCTACATCACCAACGAAGCCTGGCTCGGCACCTACGCCTTCTATGTGGACGAGCGCGTGCTGGTGCCGCGTTCCTTCATCGCCGAGCTGATCCCGCACTTCTTCAGCCCGTGGGTGACCAACCCGTTCGAGGTCGAGAACGTGCTCGAACTGTGCACGGGCTCGGGCTGCCTGGCGATCATGATGGCCGACGTCTACCAGAACGCCGTGGTCGATGCGGTCGACATCTCGACCGACGCGCTGGCCGTGGCCGAGCGTAACATCCGCGACTACAAGTTAGAGGGCCGCGTGAACCCGATCGAGTCCGACCTGTACGAGAACGTGCCGTTCAAGAAGTACGACCTGATCGTCACCAATCCCCCGTACGTGAATGCTTCGTCGATGGCCAAGCTGCCGCCGGAATACCTGCGCGAGCCGCAGATCGCCCTGCACGGCGGCGACGACGGCATGGACCTGGTGCGCAAGATCGTGGCCGGCGCCGCCGAACGCCTGACGCCGGAAGGCATCCTGGTGGTCGAGATCGGCAACGAAGCCGAGTACGCGGAAGCCGCCTTTGGCCACCTCGGCCTGACCTGGCTGACCACGAGCGCCGGCGACGATGCCGTGTTCCTGCTCACCGCCGAACAACTGCAAGCACAATAAGAACCACATGATCCGTTTCCTGAACGTCAGCCTGATGCGCGGCACCAAGCCGCTACTGGAAGGCGCCGACCTGACCCTGAACCCGGGCGACAAGATCGGCCTGATCGGCGCCAACGGCGCCGGCAAATCCAGCCTGTTCGCCATGCTGCGCAACGAACTCCATGCCGACGCCGGCGAGATCGATTTCCCGTCCAAGTGGCGCATGGCCTATGTGGCCCAGGAGACGCCGGCGCTCGACCGCCCGGCGCTGGAATACGCGATCGACGGCGACGTCACCCTGCGCCGCCTGCAGGCCGAACTCGATGCGCTGGAAGCGGCGCCGCATACCGAGGAAAACGGTATCGCGATGGGCAACGTGCACGGCGCGCTGATGGACGCCGACGCCTATACCGTGCAGTCGCGCGGCGAGCAGTTGCTGCTGGGCCTGGGCTTTTCGCTCGACCAGATGCAGCAGCCGGTGGCGAGTTTTTCCGGCGGCTGGCGCATGCGCCTGAACCTGGCGCAGGCGCTGATGTGCCCATCCGACCTGCTGCTGCTCGATGAACCGACGAACCACCTGGATCTGGATGCGATCATCTGGCTGGAAGACTGGCTCAAGCGCTATCCGGGCACCCTGGTCATCATTTCCCACGATCGCGACTTCCTCGACGAGATCGTGAACGTGGTGGTGCACATCGACGAGCGCAAACTCAAGCGCTACTCGGGCAACTACTCGTCGTTCGAGCGCCAGCGCGCCGCCGCCCTGGTGCTGGCCGCCAGCGCCATGGAAAAGCAGCAGCGTACCCGCGCTCACCTGGAATCCTTCATCAACCGCTTCAAGGCGCAAGCCACCAAGGCGCGCCAGGCGCAAAGCCGCATGAAGGCGCTGGCCAAGATGGAAGAACTGGCGCCGCTGCGCGCGGCCGCCGAGTTCTCGTTCGAGTTCCGCGAGCCGCTGGCGGCGCCCAATCCGCTGCTGGTGCTGGAAGACGTGGATGCCGGCTATCCGATCCTGGACGAGTACGGCGACCGGGTCGACGCCAAGACCATCGTCAAGCGCGTGAACTTCTCGCTGCAGATCGGCCAGCGCATTGGCCTGCTGGGTGTGAATGGCGCCGGTAAATCCACGCTGATCAAGACCATCGCCGGCGAACTGGCGCCCGTGAACGGCATCGCCACAGTCGGCAAGGGCCTGTCGATCGGCTACTTCGCCCAGCACCAGGTGGAGATGCTGCGCCACGACGAATCGCCGCTGTGGCACCTGGCGAAGATCGCCCCCACCGTGCGCGAGCAGGAGCTGCGCAACTTCCTCGGCGGCTTCAACTTCCCGGGCACCATGGTCACCAGCCCGATCAAGCCTTTCTCGGGCGGCGAAAAGGCGCGCCTGGCGCTGGCCCTGATCGTGTGGCAGCGCCCTAACCTGCTGCTGCTCGATGAACCGACCAACCACCTGGACTTGGAAACGCGCGAGGCGCTGACGCTGGCGCTGGCCCAGTTCGAGGGCACGCTGGTGGTGGTATCCCACGATCGCCACCTGCTGCGGGCTACCACCGACCAGTTCATCATCGTCGCCGACGGCAAGCTGCAGCCCTTCGACGGCGACCTGGACGACTACAAGGACTGGCTGTTCCAGACCAAGCTGGGCAAGGGCACCGTTGGCCTGCCGACGGCGAAGGACAAGGAGCCTGTCGCGGCGCCGGTTGCCGTCCAGGCGGTTGCCGCTGCCCCGGTGCCGGCCGCCGACCGCAAGGAACAGAAGCGCCTGGGCGCCGAAGAGCGCCAGCGCCTGGCGGCCCTGAAGAAGCCGATCGAGAACCGCATCAAGCGTGTCGAGGAGCAGATGGCCAAGCTGAATGCGAAAAAGGCCGTCATCGACGCGCGCCTGCTGGAGCCGGCGGTGTATGAGGCGGACAAGAAGGATGAGCTGAAGAACCTGGTGGCGGACCAGGCGTTCTGCGTGCGTGACCTGGGGACGCTGGAGAACGAGTGGCTGGAGTTGCAGGAGCAGTTGGAGGGGTTGGCGGCTTGAGGGGCGTCCCGGTTATGTGACCGGGGGGCTTGCGCTGTGTGGTGGGTACGAGTACCCACCCTAATGTGATGGACTCCACCCTCCTGATAACGGCATCA
>NZ_JAULSI010000022.1 GCF_030711405.1 Massilia brevitalea | reverse complement strand
CAATCTTCTTCTTGCAAAACGGGTGGAGTCCATAGATACGGTTGACGCCGGCGGTTTGCGCTTATTCGTCGAAGTCTTCGGCCAAGTTCTTCCACCCACGCGCCTTGGCGAACGGCGCGAATTCCTCGGGCGCCTCGAGCACGATCAGCTTGCGCTCCTGCAGCCCCGGATCGCTGTGGCCAAAATCCGGCCCCTTGTAGCCGAGCGCGCGCAGGCGGTCGATGATGTGCTTGACCAGCACGGTGTCCTTGTACAAGCCGCCGTCGAGCGGTTTGGCAAAGTCCACGTACACGTCGATGATCCCGTAACCCTCGTCGAAAATGCGGATCGCCTTGACGTCGTGGGTACGGCCAGTGCTGTCCGCGGCCTGGAACGGCCCGGACAGTTCAATATCGGAGGAATCGGTAGTCATGCCTTCAGCATACCACCGACCCCGGATTACTTCAGCGCCTTGTAGATCGCGTCCAGGCGGTCCGGCGTGCCCGGGATGCGTTCCAGGCGCGGGTAGCGCAGGCCGTCGTGGTAGTCGAGCGAGATGGTGCGCAGGTTATTGCCCTTGCGGACCAGCAGCTCGATCGGCGCCTTCGTGCCCTTGGCCGCCTTCACCGCCGCCTTCAGCACCTCGGCCTTGTAGGCACGGTTGTTCACCGCCACGACCGTCGTGTTGCCGGCCAGGCCAGCACGGAAACCCACGCCATCCCAGATCATGTTGCTGACGCCGCCATCGGCGCGCACCGAGAAGCCCAGCGAGTAGCTGAAGTCGGCCGACTTGCTGCGCTCCTCTGCCGCCTTGATGGCGTCGGTCGGGGTGTCGGTATAGACCAGCTTCCAGCCGGCGCGGGCCAAGCCGTCGAGCGGGGCGCCCGGACCGTGGCCTTCGACGCGCGAACGCAGGAAGGGCGCCCAGTCGAATTTCTGCACCTTGTCGAGCGCGGCGACCACGTCCTCGAAGGTGTAGAAGGCCGGCAGCATGCTGCCGTTGTCGATGCCGTAGAAGGCGCGTGCGAAGTCGTCGAGCGAGCGCTTGTCGCCGGACAGTTCGCGGATCTTGGTGTCCACATCCAGCCAGATCAGCGCGCCTTCCGAGTAGTAGTCTTCGCTGCGCTGCCAGTTGCTCCAGGCCAGCGCGCGGCGGCCGGCGATGATCGGGTCGTTCACCGTGTCCTGCATGGCGCGCCAGGCGCGGCCCTGGGTGTTGTCGTAGCGGGCGGCGGTGGCGGCCAGCGTGTTGCGTGCCGCTTCCTTCGACACCAGGCCCGAACGCGCGGCGAGGATGCCGCCCCAGTACTGGGTCTGGCCCTCGTACACCCACAGCAGGCTGTTCTGCAGCGGCGTGTTGAAGTTGGGGACGTCCTGGCCGGCAGGGCGGCGGAACTTGCCGTTCCACGAGTGGGTGTACTCATGCGGCAGCAGATCGCGGCCGGCTTCGCTGCGCGCCCAGTCGGTGAAGTAGCCCGGCTTGACGCCGTTCTCGCTCGACTGGTGGTGCTCGCGGCCGACGCCGCCGAATTCGTCCGACAGGGCCAGCAGGAAGTCGTAGTGCCCGTAGTGGTGCGAGCCGAACAGCTTGAGTGCCTGCTGGACCATGGCGCGGTGCGCGGCGATCTGTTCCGGCTTGGCTTCCAGGCTTTCGGCGTTGTCCGCCACCACGTTCAGCGACACGCGCACCTTGGCGCCCGGGTCGAGGTCGAACTGCTTGAAGTGGCGGCCGGCGAACAGCGGCGAGTCGATCAGGGTTTCCAGGTCGTGCGGCTGGAACTGGACTTCGTCGCCCTGGCGCGTGGCCGTTTCCAGCGCGGTGCCGTACTGCCAGCCGGCGGGCAGGGTCAGCGACAGCTGCACCGTGATGCGGCGCGCCACGTAGCCGGCGGGGTAGAGCGTCACCGATGGCCACTGCAGGCCGATGATGTCGTCGGTCATGACGATGCGGCCCTGGGCCGGGTCAAGCGGCGACAGGAACTGGTATTCCACGTCCAGCGTCAAGGCGCCTTCGGGCACGGTGACGTGAAAGGCGAAGACTTCGACCGGGTCGCGCGTCCATTCGACGGGCTTGCCGTTGGCGCTGAACTTCAGGCCGGCCAGCTGGGTCAGCGGACCGCTCGGGCCGTGGTTTGCCGGCAGCCATTGCGGGTACAGGAAAGTCATCGGGCCGGGCTTCACCGGTACCGTCATGCGCATGCGGAAAATCTGCTGCGACAGGTTGGTGGCATCGACCTTCAGGACGATGGTGCCGGGGTAGGGCTGGTCGACCGGGGCCGGGACGGCGGCCTGTGCGGGGAGGGCCAGCGCGAGCGCGAGGGCGAGGGCGGACGCCGACTTGGCGGCGAAGGAAAACGGGCTGTGAGCGGTCATCTTGAGATGTGTGCGGGTGACAAAACCGGACGAGTGTAGCACGCACCTCCTGCCGAAAAGCATCGAAATACTCGGAAACATCGATGCAAATAAAATTTGCAAAATGGATTAAAAATCCGTATTTCGTATGTCTTGAAAATGACATGGGATGGCATTAGATTGGTTCCAACGGATGCTCACGATGAGGTCCGTCAACTTATCGCTTAACTTAACGAGGATATTTAATCATGCGTACTTTCGATCTGACCCCCCTGTACCGTTCCGCCATTGGTTTCGACCGCCTGGCCAGCCTGCTCGAGCAACGCGCCGAGTCGCAGCCGAGCTACCCGCCATACAACATCGAACTGGTCTCGGAAGACCAGTACCGTATCGTGATGGCGCTGGCAGGTTTCAACCGGAATGAAGTGGAAATCGTCACCGAGCGCGATTCCCTGCACGTGACCGGCCGCAAGCAGAAGGACGAGACCCAGCGTACCTACCTGCATCGTGGCATCGCCGCCCGCGACTTCGAACAGCGCTTCCAGCTGGCGAACCACGTGAAGGTCACCACCGCTTCGTTCGACAACGGCATGCTCACCATCGAACTGGTGCGCGAAGTGCCCGAGGCACTGAAACCACGCAAGATCGCGATTGGCGATGCGGCAGGCACCATCGACAATGTTCAGCAAATCGAACAGCGTCAAGCAGCCTAAGGGCATAGCGCAGTAACGAAAGAGGGTGCCCGCCGGGCGCCCTTTTTTACGCCCCGAAGCGGACAGATTTGTCCGCGAAGGCGTAGGGTGGGCGCCCCGTGCCCACGCGTGAACTGTGAACATTGTTGGCCTGCTTTACACGCCGATACCATGTAGCCGTCACGCGTGGGCACAGGGCGCCCACCCTACGAAGTTGACATACGTGTCCGCAGTTGAATACGCGGGTGCAAAAGCATCCATCCCACGTCGGCGCAGCAGCCAAGGTTTAACGCTGAGTTTTAAGCATGTTCTAAGACAGATCGGCGACACTACTCACCATGCGATAACCCGTTATCGGCAACCCTTTCATCCAGGAGTACGTCCATGCAAAACGAAGGTGCAGTCACTGCCATCACCGCAAAACGTCTCACGCTGGCGCTCTGCGCGGCGGGCGTTATTGGCGGGGCGGTCGGTGCGATTGCGGTCAACCACAACAACGCCACCGCCCAGGCCCCCGCCACCGTTGCAGCCGCCCCCGCTCCGGTACAGGCGCCGCCCGCAGTAGCCGGCGCGCCCGCGGCTACCGTGTCCCTGCCGGACTTCACCACCATCGCCAAGCAGAACGGCAAGGCGGTCGTGAACATCCGCGTCATGGGCACCACCAAGACCAGCGCGCGCATGCCGCAAGTGAGCCCGGGCGACCCGTTCTATGAATTCTTCCGTCAGTTCCAGGACCCGCGCGGTTCGCAACGCGACGCTCCCGTTTTCGGCGCCGGATCGGGCTTCATCGTAAGCCCGGACGGCGTCATCCTGACAAATGCCCACGTGGTGCAGGGCGCCAGCGAGGTCACGGTCAAGCTGGCCGACCGCCGCGAGTTCCGCGCCAAGGTGCTGGGCTCCGACCCGCGCACCGACGTGGCCGTGCTGAAGATCGACGCCAAGGGCCTGCCGACTGTCCCGCTGGGCAATGCGCGCTCGCTGCAGACCGGCGAATGGGTGCTGGCCATCGGCTCGCCGTTCGGCCTGGAGTCGACCGTCACCGCCGGCGTGGTCAGCGCCACCGGCCGCAGCCTGGGCAACGACAGCCAGGTGCAGTTCATCCAGACCGACGTTGCCGTCAACCCCGGCAACTCGGGCGGTCCGCTGCTGAACACCCGCGGCGAAGTGGTCGGCATCAACTCGCAGATCTACAGCCAGACCGGCGGCTACCAGGGCCTGTCGTTCGCGATCCCGATCGACGTCGCGGCGCGCATCAAGGACCAGATCGTCGCCACCGGCAAGGTGCAGCATGCCAAGCTGGGCGTGTCGATCCAGGACGTGAACCAGGGCTTCGCCGATTCCTTCAACCTCGATTCGCCCGAAGGCGCGCTGGTGGCGAATGTCGAACGCGGCAGCGCCGCCGAAAAGGCCGGTTTGAAATCCGGCGACGTGGTGCGCAAGGTGAACGGCCAGGCGATCATCGGGTCGGCCGACCTGCCGGGCACGCTGGCGGTGGCCAAGCCGGGCGACAAGGTCGCGCTCGACGTCTGGCGCGACGGCAAGATCGTACGCCTGAACGCAACGCTGGCGAATGCCGACGACAAGCCGGCCGTCGACGAGCGCGAAGAGATTGCCGCCAACGACAAGGGCGCCAAGCTGGGCCTGGTCCTGCGTCCGCTGGAGCCGATCGAACGGCGCCAGAGCGGCATCGCCGCCGGCCTGGTGATCGAGGACGCGCGCGGTGCGGCGGCGATTGCCGGCGTGGCGCCGGGCGACGTGCTGCTGTCGGTGAACGGCAAACCCGTCACCAGCGTCGACCAGGTGCGCGACATGGTGGGCAAGTCCAGCAAGTCGGTAGCCTTGCTGATCCAGCGCGGGGATGACAGAATCTTCATTCCGGTGCGGATTGGCTGAAGAAGTGCAGTGTCGTCTTCTGTCGCGCACCACTAACTTAACGGGACCTCGGGAAACCGTAGCGAGCGGAAGGAGTCTTGGCCGAGAAGCGCAGCTGTACGGACTGTACAGCGAGCATCGCAGGCCAAGAGTCCGACGCGTAGTAGGTTTATCGAGGTTCCCCAACGAGGTATGAGATGCGGCTGTTACTGGTAGAAGACGATACGATGATCGGCGAGGTGGTGCTCGACCTGCTGCGGGCTGAGCACTACGCCGTCGATTGGGTCAAGGACGGCGAAATGGCCGACACGGCCCTGGTGCAGAACCAGAACTACGACCTGGTCCTGCTCGACCTGGGCCTGCCGCGCAAGGACGGCCTCGATGTCCTGCGCTCGATGCGCACGCGCAAGGACCGCACCCCGGTGCTGGTGGCCACTGCGCGCGACTCGGTGCCCCAGCGCATCGCCGGGCTCGACGCCGGCGCCGACGACTACGTCCTGAAACCCTACGACCTCGACGAGCTGCTGGCGCGCATCCGCGCCTTGCTGCGCCGCGCTGCCGGCCGCGCCGAGCCCATCTTCGAATACAAGAACATCTCGATCAATCCCGCCACCCGCGAAACGCTGGTCGATGGCGAGCCGGTGTCGCTGTCGGCGCGCGAATGGGCCGTGCTGGAAGCCCTGGTGGCGCGCCCCGGCGCCGTGCTCTCGCGCGCCCAGCTCGAGGAAAAGCTGTACAGCTGGCGCGATGAAGTCAGCAGCAATGCGGTCGAGGTGTATATCCACGGCCTGCGCAAGAAGCTGGGGAGCGATTTGATCCAGAACGTGCGCGGCGTCGGCTACATGGTGCCGAAGGCATGAGAATGACCCACTCGCTGCGCGGGCGCCTGTTGTGGTTCCTGCTGGCGGCCATCACGCTGGCAGCGCTGGCGCAAGCCTCGATCGCCTACAACACGGCATTGTCCGACGCCGACCAGATCTTCGACTACCACATGCAGCAGATGGCGCTGTCGCTGCGGTCGAGCACGCCGTTGTCGAATACCGAAGCGCGCGAAAAACTCGAGGAAGCCCCCGGCAACGACGACCTGGTGGTGCAGATGTGGTCGCCCGATGGCGTGCAGGTGTTCCACAGCGTGTCGCGCGCGCGCCTGCCGCAGCGCGCCGTGCTCGGCTTTTCCAACGTCAAGGCCAACGGCACCACCTACCGCGTATTCTCGATCCAGACTTCCGGCCAGACCGTGCAGGTGGCGCAGGACCTGGCCGTGCGCCGCAACATGGCCGGCAACCTGGCCCTGCGCACGCTCGGCCCCACGGCGGTGATGATGCCGATCCTGATGCTGGTGGTGTGGTGGGTGGTGAGTGGCTCCTTGAAACCGGTGGCGCGCGTGCGCAAGCAGGTGGCGGCGCGCCAGGCCGACGATTTGTCGCCGGTGTCGGAAGCCGGCCTGCCCGACGAAGTGCGTCCGCTGGTGCACGAGCTGAACTTGCTGTTCGGGCGCGTCAAGACGGCCTTCGACGCCCAGCAGCATTTCGTGGCCGACGCCGCCCACGAGCTGCGCACGCCACTGGCCGCGCTGCGCCTGCAGGCGCAAAGCCTGGACCGCGCCGACAATCCCGAGGCCCGCAAGACGGCCGTTGCCCGCCTGACCGCCGGCATCGACCGCGCTACGCGCCTGGTCGAGCAATTGCTGGTGCTGGCGCGCCAGGAAGCATCGGCCGCAAACGGCGCGGCAACCAGGCCAGTCGACCTGGCCGAGCTGGCGCGCCGCACCGTGGGCGACCTGACCGGCCTGGCCCAGGCCAAGAACATCGACCTCGGCCTGCAGCATGCCGACGAAGCCAGCGTCAACGGCCAGCCCGATGCCCTGCACATCCTGCTGCGCAACCTCGTCGAGAACGCCGTGAAGTACACCCCGGCCGGCGGCACGGTCGACATCGCGCTGCGCCTGGAAGCGGGCGCGGCCGTGGTCAGCGTCGAGGACAGCGGGCCGGGCATTCCGCCGGATGAGCGCGAGCGCGTGTTCGACCGCTTTTATCGGGTCGCGGGCAGCGAGGCGGCCGGTAGCGGACTGGGGCTGGCGATCATCAAGGCGATTGCCGAGCGCCATGGCGCGACGCTCAGGCTCGACCAGTCGGAACGCCTGGGTGGGCTGGCGGCGATCGTGCGTTTTCCGCTAGGGAAGGCCTGAGCGACGGGCCCTTCGCGGTATGCGCCTTCATGTCTGCACCGCGTCCCGTCCTGCTTGCTGCGCGCGTGCATAACTTTCCGCTACCGCCGCGTAATTCGGCGCAACCAGCCCATACAGCCGGGCAAGCTCCGCCGCCTCGGGCCGCGCCCAGCTGCGGTGGAGTTCCGACAGCAGCGCGTTGGTCGTGGTCGGCTTCACGCCGCCCTGCACCAGGCGCGCCAGCGACACGCGCGACGCCATCTCGCTGGGATCGCCCGAGGCGTCGATGACGGCAAGCACCTCGTAGCCGGCGGCGCGCGCGTCGAGGGCCGGGAACATCACGCAGACGCCGGTCCAGACGCCAGCCATCACCAGCGTCTTGCGCTCGGTAGAACGGACCGTGGCAACGAAGTCGTCGTTGTCCCAGGCGTTTACCTCTCCCTTGCGCGGCACGTAGACGGCATGTGGCGCGTATTCGTGGATTTCCGGCATCAGCGGTCCGTTGCTGCCGGCGGGTTCCGAGGCCGTGGTGATGACCGGGATCTTCAGCAGGGTGCACAGCCTGGCAATCGTTTCCACGTTGCGCCGCAAATCGGCCACCGGGATATCCTTGACTGTCTGGAACAGGCCGGACTGGTGATCGAGCAGCAGGACCAGGGTATCGGCGGGGTCGAGCAGCATCGCGCCGCCGCCTGAAGGCAGGACACTGGCTTTGGACCGGGAAGTGTTTGGCATGGTCGTCTCCTGCACTCAGAGCTTGCGCGCGAGGAAATCGCGGATCAGCGGCACCATCACATCGAGCTGGTCTTCCAGCGCGAAGTGGCCGCTGTCGAGCAGGTGCAGTTCCGCTTCGGGCAGATCGCGCAGGTAGGGATGGGCGCCGGGCTCCGGGAAGACGACGTCGTTCTTGCCCCAGACGATCAGCGTCGGCGGCTGGTGCTGGCGGAAGAAGGCCTGGAAAGCCGGATACAGCGGCACGTTGCTGCCATAGTCGTGCAGCAGGTCGAGCTGGATGTCGCTGTTGCCGGGCCGGTCGAGCAAGGCCTGGTCGACGATCCAGTTGTCGGGGCTGATGCGGGCTGCGTCGCTCATACCATCGAGGTACTGGAATTTGGTGGTCTCGAGCGTGAGCAGGCCGGCCAGTGCAGTCCGGTTGTCCTGCGACCCGTCCGCCCAGTAGGCCTTGATCGGATCCCAGAAAGCGCCCAGTCCTTCGGTGTAGGCGTTACCGTTCTGGACAATCATTGCCTGCACGCGTTCGGGATGGGCAAGCGCCAGCCGGTAGCCGATCGGCGCGCCGTAATCCATTACGTACAGACTGTATTTGCTGGCTCCCAGCGCCACCGTGAACCGATCGACGATGTTGGCCAGGTGGGCGAACGTGTACGCGAATTCGGTGTGCTTCGGCGCATCGCTTTGTCCATAGCCAGGATAATCCGGCGCGATCACGCGGTAACGGTCGGCCAGCAGCGGAATCAGGTTGCGGAACATGTGCGACGAGGTGGGAAAGCCATGCAACAGCAGGAGCACCGGTGCATCGGCGGGCCCGGCTTCGCGATAGAAGACGTTCACGCCGTCGATCCGCACGGTCTTGTAGTGGATGACGGGGATTGCCGGGGCGGCAGGGCCCTCGTCCGGTCCTGGGCGCGGGGTGTGGGAAGTCGGCGAAATCGGTTCGAGTTGACTCATGGTGTTCTCCAAAAGATCAGGGCGTCATCATTGGACGCGCGCGCCTACTTTTGGTTCTGAACAGATGAGAAATCGATGCGCCGGACGTATGAACCGGTAGGACGCTTCAGGAACGAAGCAGTGTCGGCAGCTCGCGCGACGGGAACTGATGGCGCCGCTCGCCCGGTTTGGTGAGTACGCGGCGTGCCACCTCGAACGGTACCCCGAGTTTTGCCAGCTCGCGCGCGGGCGAGGGCTGGCCAGCATCAAGCGGCGTGTTGACGACGGTGTGGATGAGCAGGGCGGTCCTGTAGTCGGTGCGGCGGTCCATGGCCCATCCTATCACGCGCGTGCGGCGCCGTATGCATACCGCAGAGCACGACGGGAAATGCATCGCTCGCCTTTGTCTTTACGTTTCGTTACACTCCTTACATCAATCGTGTGACGTGATTCAGAAGAAAGATGTAATCTAAATTACAACTTTCGATTTGGAGCTCATCATGAAAAAAATCACCATTCCCGCCCTGATGCTGGCTGTTGCCATGGTCGCCACCGGCTGCAAAAAAGCCGACGACAATCCGAACATGGGCCCTGCCCAGGAGGCCGGCGCCGCCATCGATAACGCCGGCGCCAACACCGCCACTGCTGCCCGCGAAGGCGCAGAACGCGTCGACGCCGCCACCGACCGCGCCGCTGCCAACATGGAAAATGCCGCCGAGCGTGCCGGCCAGAACATCGACCAGGCCACCGACCGTGCCGGCGAAAAGATGCGTGAAGCCGGCGCCGAAGTGCGCCAGGAATCGCGCGAAGCCGGCCAGAACATCAAGGAAGGCGCTAGCGATGCCACCGCCGCAACCGGCCGTGCCGTCGAACGCGCTGGCGAAAAAATCCAGGACGCATCGAAGTAATCCATCAGGCGAAGCCATGCTTCGCCTGCTAGTCGCCTGACGCGTGTCCGGTATTCAGCCCCGCCGCACCGGGGCTGTGCCGCTTTGCGGTCCCGGCTTTGGCGAGAGAGCCTGCCTTCGCGCGGGCTTGCCGCGTTGCAGCCGCCGATGCGGCAACACCCATGCGACGCTCTTCATGCGGCGCCACCGACAAAACTGTCTGCCCCATGTTGCAAGCCATCCAGGATCTGCTGCGCCCGCCACCGGGCATGGAATTCGACTTCAGCCAGCCGGCCGGCGAGCCGGCCCTGGCGCCAGTTGATGGCGTCACCTGGCGCGTGTTCGCCAATCCCGTTTCCCTGTTCGTCGGCGGCGTGACCGCCGTCTTGCTGGAACTGGCCGAACCCTCGGTACGCTCGGGCGTGTGGGACCACAGCAGTTTCCAGCGCGACCCGGGCCTGCGCCTGCGCCGTACCGGCTTTGCCGCGATGATGACGGTGTATGGCCCCCGTTCAGCCGCAGAACAATTGATCGCGCGCGTGGTGCGCCTGCATGGCCACGTGCGCGGCAGCACGCCCGATGGGCTGACCTACCACGCGAACGATCCGCGCCTGCTCGACTGGGTGCAGGCGACGGCGGTGTTCGGCTTTACCGAGGCCTATCACTGTTACGCACAGCCCTTGTCCGCGCATGAAAAGGATGCGGCGTTCATCGAGTCGGCAGCCTCGGCACGGCTGTATGGCGCAACCGGCCTGCCGCACGCGTGGGCCGAATGGGAAACGCTGCTGGCCGCCACCGCGCTGGAAGGGTCCGCCATCCTGGCCGATTTCCTGGAGATCATGCGCACGGCGGCGATCCTGCCCACACCGCTGCGCCCGCTGCAGCGCCTGCTGGTGCGCGCCGCCGTCGACATCACCCCGGAACCGGTGCGTTCGCTGCCGCAATTGCAAGGGCACGGCCTGCGCTTCGGCGAAGCAGCGCTGGTACGCACCCTGGCCCGCTCGGCCGCCTTGCTGCCGCTGGGGAAGTTGCCGCCGGCGCAGGCCGCCCGCCGGCTGAACAGCCGGGGTCAGGTCTGAACAGCCGGGGTCAGGTCTGACAAACGGACACGAGCTCGTCTGTCACCCCCAATTTTTTAAGATCCAATTTGTCTGTTTGCACCAGACATCAAGCCTTAAAGCTGAGCCCGTGTCCGAATGTCAGACCTGACCCCCGCTGTTCCGCTGTTCAGTTGCCGGCGTCGACAGCCTGCAAGGCCTGTTTCGCCATCGCCAGCACCCCGTCGTAGGACTTGGCGGCGGCGATGAAGCGGCCGTTGTGGCAGAAAGTGGCGTCGGGCACGCCGGTGACGGCGGCCAGGTCGGCGTCGCGCAATCCGGCCCAGGGCGCCGGCAAATCGGCGCGGGCGTCGAAGCTTTCCGTGCTGACCGAGACCGTGTGCAGCATGTAGCGCCTTTCGCCGATGCTGTGGCTGATCACGAACAGCACCTTCGGCATTTCCTTGCGCACGATGCTGGACCAGGGCAGGGCGCTGTTGCGCAGATACAGCAGGCGTCCGTCCTCCAGCGTTTCGGCGTCGCGCACCTGTTCCACGGCAAGCAACGCGCCGACGCGGTATTTCACGGAGTTGACCATGATGTCGCTCAGCAGCGCCATGGCGCGGCGGAATTCCTGCAAACGGTAGGCTTCGGTCGGGGCGCCGTAGCCGATGCGTTCTTCGTCCAGCCAGTTTGGGTTGAAGCCGGAGACAATCGCCGACAGGCCATAGCCGCCCGGCGCGTTCTTGGCGGCGCCGACGTCGGACAGGTCGAGGTATTGCACGATGTCGGCGTCGATGGCGTAGGCCATTTCCTGGGCCGTACTGTCCTTCAGTTCGCGCCCGACGTGCTGCAGGGCGAGGGCGGCGACGCAGCGCGCGCCGTATTCGCGCCAGACCAGGCCGGCGCTGGCGTAGGGTACGCCGCTGGGGCGGGCGCCGTCGAAGCCTTTCTGGTGGTGGTCGAAGCGGCCGCTGGCCGGGTCCCAGATGCCGCCGACGTCGACGGCGAAGTCGGCTGCCTCGATGACGGCGCCGTCGCGCGTACGGACCAGCGCGGCGTCGGGAAACAGGATCTGCAGGACGGCGCAAGCCCATGCGTCATCCGCATGGAACTTGCCGTTGTGGGTCACGATGACCATGGAAACTCCAGTTCAATTCTTTTGAGCGAATGCGGATGATACCGGCTTCGAGGACGCACCGCGAACATCCGGGCAGGCGTGCACAAAAGAATTGGCGTTCGCTCAGCCATGCGGTATCTTCTTCAGCTTGAAGATCAGGCAACATTTTGATCGTCAACGACAACCGCCGATTATCCAGAACCGAAGAGGACGATGTAGATGAACGAGTTGGTCAGTACTATCAATGGCATGATCTGGAGCCCGGCCCTGATTGTGCTCTGCCTGGGCGTGGGCCTGTATTTTTCGCTGCGCTCGCGCTTCCTGCAGGTGCGCCACGTGCGCGAGATGACGCGCCTGATGTTCGAAGGTAAAAGTTCGGACCAGGGCGTCTCGTCGTTCCAGGCGCTGACCATGACCCTGGCCGGCCGCGTCGGCACCGGCAACATTGCCGGCGTGGCGACCGCGATTACCTTCGGCGGCCCCGGCGCCGTGTTCTGGATGTGGGCGGTGGCCTTCCTCGGCGCCAGTTCGGCCTTTGTCGAGTCGACGCTCGGCCAGGTCTACAAGGAGCAGATCGCCAAGGAGTACCGTGGCGGCCCGGCCTTCTACATCGAGAAGGGCCTGGGCATGAAATGGTATGCGCTGACCTTCGCGTTTGCCACCATCTTCGCCACCGGCCTGCTGCTGCCGGGCGTGCAGGCCAACTCCATCGCCGAAGGCCTGCAGACGGCGATGGGCATCGACCGCAACGTCACCGCGGCGCTGCTGGCGATCGCGCTCGGCTTCATCATCTTCGGCGGCGTGAAGCGCATCGCCACCTTTGCCGAGATCATCGTGCCCTTCATGGCGCTCGGCTACATCATCGTCGCCTGCGTCATCATCTTCCTGAACATCGAGCAGCTGCCCGGCGTGCTGAAGCTGATCTTCAGCTCGGCCTTCGGCCTGGACGCGGGCTTCGGCGCCATCATCGGCATGGCCATCCAGTGGGGCGTGAAGCGCGGCGTGTACTCGAACGAGGCAGGCCAGGGCACCGGCCCGCACGCATCGTCGGCGGCGGAAGTGAGCCACCCGGCCAAGCAGGGCCTGGTGCAGGGCTTCTCGGTGTATGTCGATACCCTGTTCGTGTGCTCGGCCACCGCCTTCATGCTGCTCATTACCGGCCAGTACAACGTGGAGGGCCCGAACGGCGTGGCGATGTACACCGGCGTGCACGGCGTGGCCAGCGGCCCGGGCTACGTGCAGGTCGCGCTGGAAAACGTGATGCCGGGCTTCGGCGCGATTTTTGTCGCGGTGGCGCTGCTGTTCTTCGCGTTCACCACCATCGTGGCCTACTACTACATCGCCGAAACGAATATCGCCTACATCGACCGCCACGCGCGCCATCCGTGGATGAAGTTCGTGCTGAAGGTTGCGATCATCTCCGCCACCGTCTACGGCACCGTCAAGACCGCGGACCTGGCCTGGGCGCTTGGCGACATCGGCGTCGGCCTGATGGCCTGGCTGAACCTGGTGGCCATCGTCCTGCTGCGTAACGTCGCCTTCAAGTGCCTGCACGACTACGAGGCGCAGAAGAAGCTGGGCAAGGACCCGCAGTTCGATCCGCTGGCGCTGGGGATCGCGAATGCGCATTACTGGGAGCAGCGCGTGGCCGAGGGCAAGCGCAGCGATGCGGCGGCGAAGGATGTGAACCTGGCCGGCTAAGGGCAGCCATTGGAAATGGCGACGACAACGGCAGCGACGGCTGCTGTTGTCGTTTCCGGGAGGGTAATTCGTCAGCGCTGCCGCGAGCGGGCGATGGCGGCCAAAATCGCGGTCAGGCGCGCCGGGTCGGCCGGCTTGACCAGGTGCTCGTCGAAGCCGGCGTCGAAGGACTTGCGGCGGTCGCTCTCGTGGCCATAGCCGGTCACGGCAATCAGCACCGCGTTGGCGGTTTCCGGCTGCGCGCGCAGGCGCCGCGCCAGTTCGTGGCCGTCCATGTCGGGCAGGCCGATGTCGAGGATGCACACGTCCGGCGTCTCGCTGCGCGCACGCGCCAGCGCCGCCTGCGAGCCGTGTTCGACCGCGGTACGGTGGCCGGCCGCTTCCAGCACCATGGCCAGCATCGCCGCCGCGTCGGCATTGTCGTCGACCACCAGCACGCGCAGGCCGGCGCCGGCGGGTGCGGGCGCAGGTGCGGCGTCGCCGCTGTGGCGATGCTGCCCCGCTTGCGCCCCCTGCGCGTCCAGGCGCGGCAGGCAGACGCGGAAGCAGCTGCCCTGGCCCGGCCCGGCGCTGTGGCAGGTGACGCTGCCGCCGTGCAGCTCGACCAGGCTTTTCACCAGCGCCAGGCCGAGTCCCAGGCCGCCGGCGGCGCGGTCCGAGCTGCGCTCGGCCTGGGCGAACAGTTCAAAGGCGCGTGCCGCCAGTTCGGGCGTCATGCCGATGCCGTTGTCGGCCACCTCGATCAGCACGCGGTCGGCGCGCACCTCCAGGCCGAGCGTGATGCTGCCGCCCTCGTCGGTGTACTTGGCGGCGTTGTTCAGCAGGTTGGCGACCACCTGCACCAGGCGCTTCTTGTCGCCGCGGACCACCGTGGTGTCCGGCGCAATGGTCGAATGCAGGTGGTGGCGCCGCGCCTGGACCAGCGGCGCCACCTGTTCGATGGCGTCGGCGAGGACGTGGCGGATGTCGAGCGGCGCCATGTCGAGTTCGACCAGGCCGCGGGTAACGCGCGAGACGTCGAGCAGGTCGTCGATCAGGTGGGTCATGTGGTCGACCTGGCGCCCGATGATCTCGCTGGTGTGGCGCACCCGCGCTTCGTCCAGCTTCCCCAGGCGCAGCAGGTGGGCCGCGGCCCCNAGGTCGTCGATCAGGTGGGTCATGTGGTCGACCTGGCGCCCGATGATCTCGCTGGTGTGGCGCACCCGCGCTTCGTCCAGCTTCCCCAGGCGCAGCAGGTGGGCCGCGGCCCCGATCGGCGCCAGCGGGTTGCGCAGCTCGTGCGCCAGCATCGCCAGGAACTCGTCCTTGCGGCGGTCGGCGTCGCGCAGCGTGGCCTCGGCCGCCTTGCGCTCGGTGATGTCGCGGTAGAAGATGGCGAGCCGGCCCTCGGGCAGCGGGTAGGCGCGCACCTCGAGCCAGGCCGTGGCGCCGCTGTCGAGCAGGTAGCCGTGCTCCAGGGTCTCGGGGGTGCGCCGTTCGCGCACGCGCCGGTACAGCGCCTCGAGCGGGCCGCCGGCCAGGTGCGGCAGCACCGACCACACATCGCGTCCCAGCAGGTCGGCGTGCTCGCGCCGCGCCAGGCGCGCGCCGATCTCGTTCACCTGCAGGATGGTCGAGTCGCCGTCGAGCAGGCCGAAGCCTTCGGCCATGTTGTCGAAGATCTGCTGGCTCTGGTCGCGCTCGGCGCGCAGCGCGGCCTGGGCGCGCGCGCTCTCGACGGCGAACCAGGTGCGGTCGACCATGTCCTCGGCCATGGCGATGTGTTCCGCGCTCCAGTGGTGGGGCTGGTCGTGGTGCACGCTCAGCACGGCGTGCAGGCGGCCGTTCTTCATCAGCGGAATGCCGAGCGCCGCGCCCATGCCGGCAGCCTGGTAGGCGGCGGCATGCGGCGCCGTGGCGGCGTCGCGCGTGACATCGTCCAGCACCAGGTTGCGGCCCGCGCGCAGCAAATCGACCGCGGCCATGCCGAAGTCGTCGAGGCGCAGGCGCACGCCGCTCATCGAGGCCATGCTGCCGTCGGTCCAGTCGGGCAGCATCTGGATCCAGGCGCCGGCGTCGTCGGTTTCGCCGTACACCACGCGCTTGCCGCCGAGCTGCTTGCCGAGCAATTCGCTGGCGGCGGCGGTGACTTCCTCGGGCGCGCTCAGGGGCCGGATGCGGTCGGCCAGGGCCAGCTGGAAGGCATGGCGCCGGTCCGCCGTTTCCAGCGTCTCGAACAGCGAGCGGTAGCGCTCTTCGCCTTCGGCGAGGGCGAACCTGGCGAGCTTGGTTTCGTGGATGTCGGTCGAGGTGCCGAACCAGCGCTCGATCGCGCCGTCGGCATTTTTATACGGTTCGGCGCGCACCAGGAACCAGCGGTAGCCGCCGGTTTTAGAACGGATGCGGTGCTCGACCTGGAAGGCGCCGCCCGTGGCATAGGCGGCGTCCCATGCGGCCATGGTGGCGGCTTCGTCGTCGGGGTGGACGAAGCCGTTGGCCACCTCGGCCGGCGTGGTGGCGTCGACCCGCACCCCGGTATAGTCTTCCCACACCCGGTTGAAGTAGATGGCCTGGCCCGAGGCCGAGACGATCCACACGATCTGCGGGATCGATTCGGCCAGCTGGCGGAAACTGCGTTCGCTCTCGCGCAGCGCCTGCTCGGTCCTGACTTCGGCGCTGACGTCGCGGAAGTAGAAGGTGAGGCCGTTGGCGGCGGGGGAAATGCGCACCTCGTACCACTTGCCGTGGTCGGGATAAAAGGCGGTGACTTCGGTGGCGGTCTTTTCACGGATGGCCCTGACGTAGGCGTCCTCGAAGGCGGTGCCGGCCAGGCCCGGATAGGCCTCGGCCATGGTCTTGCCGAGGATCTGCTCGCGGCGCACCTCGAGGATGCGTTCGGCCTGGCGGTTGACGTACGCGATCTCGCTCTGGCGGTTGACCGAAAAATAACCGTCGGAGATGCTTTCCAGGATGGCGACCGCCTCGCCAGCCAATTGCTGCGAGGCGGTACTGCTGATGGCAGGGTGGTTGTCCGGCGACTCGGTCATGCCCGATTATAGTGCCTATCCCGGCAGGGCCGGGAGTCGGACACGGTTACGCCGCCGGCGCAGTGCGTCAGAACTTGTGCCAGAGGCGCGCAAAATACGCCGCGCCGTTCAGGCCGAACTGCACGCTCTCGTACTTGAAGCCGTTGTCGGTTTCGTTCTCGTCCTGCGTGGTCGGCTTGACGTTGAAGATGTTGGTCGCACCCAGCGTGAGTTTGGTGTTCTCGCTGTACGACCAGCTGAACGAGAGGTCGGCCGAGGTCTTCGGCTTGTAGTAGGCGTTTGGCACCGGCGGACCGGAGAAGGTGCCGAGCGTCTGCGGGCCGAAGTGGATGATGCGCAAGTCCGAACCGAATTTACCGAGGCTGTACTCGAAGCCGAGGGTGGCCTTGCGGCGCGGGCCGCCCTGTTCGATGAACAGGCGCTCGCGTTCCGACAGCAGCACGTCCTCGAAGCCGGCCAGCGCGCTTGGCGCGTGCACGCCGGCCACTTCGGTCTTGCTGAAGTTCATGGCCAGGAAGGTGTTCAGGCGGCCGGCGCCGAGCGGCATGCGGTGCGCGGCCGTGATGTCCAAGCCTTTCGTTTCGGTGTCGACCGAGTTGACGAAGAACTGGGCCTGGCCCACGCCCAGCGTCTGCAGCGTGGCGCCCAGGGCGGGGTAGTTGTCGGCGTCGAAGCGGCCCGACAGCACGATGCGGTCGTCGATGTCGATGCGGTACAAGTCGGCCGTGACCGAGGTCGATTGCGACGGCGTCCAGGTGGCGCCGACGGTGAAGCTCTTCGACTTTTCTTCCTTCAGCTTCGGAATGCCGGCGGCGTTGGCGACCGCGCTGCCGTTCGGCGCCAGCACCACATCGAGCGGCACGCCGCCGATGAAGTCGGTGAAGGTGGACGAGAAGTAGACCTGCTGCAGCGACGGCGCGCGAAAGCCCGTGCTGGCCGAGGCGCGCAGCAGCACGTCGCCGCCCAGCTTGAAGGCAGCGGCCAGCTTGCCGTCGGTGGTCGAGCCGAAGTCCGAGAAGCGCTCGTGGCGCAGCGCGGCCTGCACCTTCAGGCGCTCGGTGACGTCGGCTTCGAGATCGAGGTAGGCGGCCGTGCTGTGGCGGCTGCGCTTGGTGGCGTCGCCTGGCTGGAAGCCCGGGAAGCCCTGGCTGCCGCCGGCGCCGCCGATGCCCACGCCGTCGGCGTCGATGTACGAACCCTGTTCGCCCGAGAAGATGCGGTACTGCTCGTTGCGGTACTCGAAGCCGAAGGCGGCGTTCAGGCCGTTCAGGACGTTGCCGTAGTAGCGGCTGAAGTCGGCATTCGTGGTCAGCTGGCGGAAGTCGAAGCCGCCGGCACTGAAGGAGCTTGGGCTGATGCCGGCGCCGCCATTCGTCAGGTCGAGGTTCGCGACCGAGGCGTTCAGGGTGTTGGCGATGGTGTAGTCGAGGCGGTTGTAGCCGTAGGTCTGGGAGAAGTCGCCGCTCCACTCGCCGAGCCTGGTGCGGTAGCCGGCGGTGGCGTAGCGGTCCTTCAGATCGCCGTTGATGAAGGGGACGAAACCGTCCGGATACATGGCGGCCGAGTTGCGGGTCGGGATGTCGTCGGTGCCCAGGCCGCCGCGCGCAAAGGCGGCGCTCGACGCGTCGCGGCGCTGCACGCCGCCGGTGAGATACAGCTTGCCGTCGCCGAGGGCGACGTCGCCGTTGATATACACGGTCTGGTTCTCGGTCTTGCTGTCGCCGATGATGCGCGGGTTATCGTCCTCGGCGCGGTTCGAGCGTCCGCGGTACAGGTATTCGGTGGTGATGCCGAAGCTGCCGCCGGCGACCGGGATGCCGCAGTAGGCCGAGGCCAGGTAGTTGTCGCCGTCGCCTTCCTTGTACTGGCCCCAGCCGGCTACCGCTTCGCAGCCCAGGCTCTTCTTGAGTTCGATGTTCATGACGCCGGCAATCGCGTCCGAGCCGTACTGGGCGGCGGCGCCGTCGCGCAGCACCTGCACGTTGCGGATGGCCATGACGGGAATCGCGTTCAGGTCGGTGCCGGTGTTGCCGCGGTTGCGCGCGCCGAACAGATTGACCAGGGCGGTGGTATGGCGGCGCTTGCCGTTCACCAGCACCAGGGTCTGGTCGGAACCGAGGCCGCGCAGGGCCGCCGAATCGACCAGGTCGGCACCATCGGCACCGCTCTGGCGGGTGGAGTTGAACGACGGGGAGATGTTGGTCAGCGTTTGCGACAAATCGAACTGGCTGCCTTGCTCGGCCAGGCGCGTCATCGGGATGATGTCGACCGGGACCGCAGTGTCGGTGGCCGAGGTTGCGCCGGTGCGGCGGGTGCCGACCACGTGCACGCTTTGCATGGCGGCGTTGTCCGCGGCTTCAGGTGTGGCGGTCTGGGCGAACGCTGGGGGAACAAAGGCGGCCAGCGCGCCGCTACCGTACAAGCCGAGCAGTACGGCGCGGCGCAATTGAGTGGGTTTGAACACGCAACATCTCCAATGGAAAATTGCATGCTAGCCAATATTGGCGTGCTCAACTACTGGGTGTGTCTGAAACACAACGGATGCACCAAAATGGGGTGGGGGATAATGCCGCGTGCATGAATTGGGTGCGTGCGGTGATTGTTCGAAACGCATGCCGTGATGCCGCGTGGGCACAAGTGCCCACCCTACGGACGTCAAACGAATTGCGTAACGTGAATTGCCACGAATCGTAGGGTGGGCACTTGTGCCCACGCGGTACAAAGATCGGTCGGTCGAAACGCATGCGACGACATGGTGGGTTCAAGAATCCACCCTACGCGGCTCTGCCTTGCAGCGCGTTTTCGGCACGCAGCACCTTCGCCGCCTCCACCATGTTGCGCAGCGCCGCCCGTGTTTCCGCCCAGGCGCGCGTCTTCAGCCCGCAATCCGGATTCACCCACAGATTCGCCGCCGGGATCACCTGGGCCGCCTTGCGCATCAGACGCGCGATGTCGTCCACGGACGGCACCCGTGGCGAGTGAATGTCGTACACGCCGGGCCCGATCCCGTTCGGGTAGGCGAAGTCGCCAAACCCGCGCAGCAGTTCCATGTCCGAGCGGCTGGTCTCGATGGTGATGACGTCGGCATCCATGGCTGCGATCGCGGGCAGGATGTCGTTGAACTCTGCATAGCACATGTGGGTGTGCAGCTGGGTCGTGTCCGCGATGCCGGAGGCGCTGATACGGAAGGCGCGCGCGGCCCAGCCCAGGTAGTCGCGCCACAGCGCGCGGCGCAGCGGCAGGCCTTCGCGGATCGCCGGCTAGTCGATCTGGATGATGCCGATGCCGGCCGCTTCCAGGTCGCCGACCTCGTCGCGGATCGCCAGCGCGATCTGCAGGGCGGTGTCCTGGCGCGGCTGGTCGTCGCGCACGAACGACCATTGCAGGATGGTCACCGGGCCGGTCAGCATGCCCTTCAGCGGACGCCCCGTGAGGCCCTGGGCATACGCGGTCCAGGCCACCGTCATCGCGGCAGGGCGGGCGACGTCGCCGAACAACACCGGCGGCTTGACGCAGCGCGAGCCGTAGGATTGCACCCAGCCGTTGGCCGTGAAGGCAAAGCCGTCGAGCTGTTCGCCGAAGTACTCGACCATGTCGTTGCGCTCGGCCTCGCCATGCACCGGCACGTCGATGTCCAAGGCTTCCTGCTCGCGCACGGCCTGTTCGATCTCGGCGCGCATCGCCGCTTCGTAGTTTTCTTTTGCCAGTTCGCCGCGCTTGAAGGCGGCGCGGACGGCGCGGATGGCGGCGGTCTGCGGGAAGGAACCGATGGTGGTGGTGGGGTAGAGCGGCAGCTTGAAGCGTTCCGCCTGCGCGGCCTGGCGCATGGCGAAGGGACTGGGGCGGCGGTCGGCATCCGCCGGGAGCTGCGTGACGCGTGCCTGCACCGCGCGCCTGCGCACGCGCGGGCTGGTGGCGCGCGCTTCAAACGCGGCGCGCGAGGAGCACAGTTCGCGGTACACGCTGCCTTCGCCTTCAAGCAGGGCATTGCGCAGGATGCGCAGTTCGTCCAGCTTGTCGCGGGCGCCGGCCAGCCAATCGCGCAGCTCGACGTCGATGGCGGCGTCCTCGCGCAGGGACAGCGGCACGTGCAGCAGCGAGCACGACGGCGCGATCCAGAGCTCGCCGCGGCGGCGTTCGGCCAGCGGTGTCAGGCAGGCCAGGGCGCGGTCGAGGTCCGTGCGCCAGATGTTGCGGCCATCGACGATGCCGACCGAGAGCACCTTGTTATCGGGCAGCCAGTCGGCCACCGATTGCAGTTCGTGCGCGGCGCGCACGCCATCGACATGCAGGCCCGCCACCGGCAGCTTGCAGGCCACGCTCAGCTGGCCTTCCAGCGGCGAGAAGTAGGTCGCCAGCAGCAGCGGCAGGCCGGCCGTGGCCAGGGTATGGTAGGCGCGCTCGAACGCCAGCAGCCAGGCGCCGGGCAAGTCCAGGCCGAGGATGGGTTCGTCGACTTGCACCCACTCTACGCCGGCGGCCTTCAGCTGCACCAGCAGTTGCACGTAGGCGGGCAGCAGGGTGTCGAGCAGGTCGAGCCGGTCGAAGCCCTCCTGCTTCGACTTGCCGAGCCAGAGGAAGGTGAGGGGGCCGACCAGCGCCACCTTGGTCTTGTGGCCGAGTGCCTGGGCTTGGTTTACTTCGGCAAGCAGGCGCTCGGGCGCCAGAGCGAAGCTGGTCGCCCCGTCGAACTCCGGGACCAGGTAGTGGTAGTTGGTGTCGAACCACTTGGTCATTTCCAGCGCCGGCTTACCGCCGTGCTGGCCGCCGCAGCAGGTTTCCTCGGCATGCTCGTTTGCGACGCCGCGTGCCAGCGTGAAGTAACGGGCCAGTTGTGATTCGCTCCCATCGAAACCGAAGCGCGCCGGCTCGCAGCCGAACAACTGGATGTGGTTCGCCACGTGATCGTAGAAGGCGAAATCGCCGACGGTAGCGAAGTCCAGCCCGGCCTCGCGCTGCTCGTGCCAGTGGCGCGCGCGCAGTTCGGCGGCCACCGCTTCCAGCTCGGCTTCGGCGGATTCGCCGCGCCAGTGGCGCTCCAGAGCGAACTTCAGTTCGCGTTGCAGACCGATGCGCGGATAGCCGAGTGTATGAATCCTGATCATGATAATTCCAAATCGTATGAAGAATGCTAACGATTGTCGCGGCAGCTCGTGCATAATTCAAACGAAAAAATTTCGACTCAACGTGAAAATCATTCATGGCTACTTCCATCCTTGAACTGCGCCACCTGCGCACCCTGCTGGCCTTGAAAGAAGCCGGCACCATCTCGCGCGCCGCGCAATTGCTGAACATGACGCAATCGGCGCTATCGCACCAGGTGCTGGCGCTGGAGCGGCAATACGACACCGGGCTGTTCGAGCGCAAGTCCTCGCCGGTGGCCTTTACCGCCGCCGGCCAGCGCCTGCTGGCGCTGGCCGAGCAGGTCTTGCCGCATATCGGTGCGGCCGAGCGCGACCTGGCGCGCCTGACCAGCAACGCCACCGGCAAGCTGCGCATCGCGGTCGAGTGCCATACCTGCTTCGACTGGCTGATGCCGTCGATGGACGCACTGCGCGCGCGCTGGCCGGAAGTCGAGCAGGACATCGTGTCCGGTTTCCAGGCCGATCCGATCGGCCTGCTGCACCAGGACCGCGCCGAGGTGGCGATCGTGTCGGAGCTGGACGAGAGCGAGACCGATGTGGACTTTCATCCGTTGTTCGAGTTCGAGATGGTGGCGATTTTGCCGCTGAACCATCCTCTGCTTGCCAAGCCTCATCTCGTTGCGCAAGACTTTGCGGGGCAAGCGCTGATTACCTATCCGGTGCCGGACGACATGCTGGACCTGGTGCGCCAGGTGCTGCGTCCGGCCGGCGTGGAGCCGCCGCGGCGCACGACGGAACTCACGGTGGGGATGCTGCAGCTGGTGGCCAGCGGACGCGGTCTGGCGGCGCTGCCGCTGTGGGCGGTGAACGGCTACCTGGAGCGCGGCTACGTGGCGCGGGCGCGTATCGGGCCGGAGGGGCTGACGGGCAGGCTGTATGCGGTGACGCCGAAGCGGCTGGCGGGGAATGCCTGCCTGGTGGACTTCGTGCAGGTGATGCGCGAGACCTCGTTGCTGGCTTTGCCGGGGATTACTTTGTTGTGAGCAGCGCGTACCGATCCGATGGCGGCGTAGGGTGGGCACTTGTGCCCACGCGGTCGTACCGTTGCATACCTCACGGCGCTCGGAAATCGCGCAGGTTGCAGGCCGATTTTAGGGGCGCAGTATTCCGATGTTCAGACCGCGTGGGCACAAGTGCCCACCCTACGTAAGTCACGTGACGGGTGATGCGCGAGACCTCGTTGCTGGCTTTGCCGGGGATTACTTTGTTGTGAGCAGCGCGTACCGATCCGATGGCGGCGTAGGGTGGGCACTTGTGCCCACGCGGTCTGAACATCGGAATACTGCGCCCCTAAAATCGGCCTGCAACCTGCGCGATTTCCGAGCGCCGTGAGGTATGCAACGGTACGACCGCGTGGGCACAAGTGCCCACCCTACGTAAGTCACGTGACGGGTGATGCGCGAGACCTCGTTGCTGGCTTTGCCGGGGATTACTTTGTTGTGAGCAGCGCGTACCGATCCGATGGCGGCGTAGGGTGGGCACTTGTGCCCACGCGGTCGTACCGTTGCATACCTCACGGCGCTCGGAAATCGCGCAGGTTGCAGGCCGATTTTAGGGGCGCAGTATTCCGATGTTCAGACCGCGTGGGCACAAGTGCCCACCCTACGTAAGTCACGTGACGNGCTGTGGGCGGTGAACGGCTACCTGGAGCGCGGCTACGTGGCGCGGGCGCGTATCGGGCCGGAGGGGCTGACGGGCAGGCTGTATGCGGTGACGCCGAAGCGGCTGGCGGGGAATGCCTGCCTGGTGGACTTCGTGCAGGTGATGCGCGAGACCTCGTTGCTGGCTTTGCCGGGGATTACTTTGTTGTGAGCAGCGCGTACCGATCCGATGGCGGCGTAGGGTGGGCACTTGTGCCCACGCGGTCGTACTCCAGCATACCTTACAACTCTCCGGGATCGCGAAGACTGCAGGCCAGCTCAAAGGCTGCGAGCATGCCGATGGTCAGACCGCGTGGGCACAAGTGCCCACCCTACCTAAGTCACGCCACGGGTGATACGTTGCGGCTCACCAGCCCGCCGACCAGCACGGCATCGCCTTCCAGCCCAGTACGGATCAGGCAAGCCTGGCCGGTGGCGCGGCCCTGGCGCACGCTCAGGCCCTGGCCCAGCAACAGCGTGAGCGCACCCGCCGCCACGCCGGTGGCGCTGTCTTCCAGCATCGGTTCCAGGTGGTTGAAGTTGCGGCCTTCGACCTCGCCCTCTCCGGTACGGCACCAGGCGTAGCAGCCGTTCACGCCGGCGTTCTTGCCCCACACGTGGATCAGGGCCAGGTCCGGCTGCAAGCCGTACAGCGTGTCGACATCGGCCACTTCCAGCAGCAATTTCGGACTGCCGACCGACAGCACGCGCGGCGCGCTGGCCAGCACCAGGTCGGGCGCCGCCAGCAGGCGCAATGGCAGGGCGGTATCCAGTTCGAGCGCGGGCGCTTCCTGGCGCGTCAGGCGCACGAACACATGCTCTCCGGCGCGCGACAGGACCAGCGTCTGGCCGTGCATCGCCGTCTTCACGGCCAGCGGCGCGCCGGAACCGTGCTGCTCGAACAGCAGCTGCGCCGCCGCCAGGGTGGCGTGCAGGCACAAGGGACTGCGCATGTGCGGGTAGACGTAATCCAGTACCGCCACGCTGCCAGGCTCGCCCTCCGGCGCATTACCGGGAGCATCGGCCTGCCCACCAACTTGCGTACTGAGCTGCGCACCCAGCTGCGCATCGACCCGCCCATCCACCGGATCGACAAACACACAGGTCAACCCACGCTCGCGCGCAAACGCCCGGCGCCACCCCGGGTTGCCATTTCCTTTCTCGACGACCAACGCCGGATTGCCTTCTCCAGGCTTTTCTCCAAAACAATCGAACTCATGAACACGCATTGCTGATCCTTGCCAAATTAACCTCGTCAGTTATACTGTGTTTTTATACAGTAGTTTTGTGCGGTTTGCACGTTTAATTTTTTGTCACCCGCGTTTTCTCGAGCCTATCAAGAATGCCTATACCGACCGATCCATCGATGCAGGGCCTGCCCGACTATGCCGAGCTGTTCTGCCTCTCGAACTTCTCCTTCCTGCAAGGCGCATCGCACGCCGAGGAGTTGGTGGCGCGGGCGGTGAAGCTGGGTTATGCGGCGCTGGCGCTCACCGACGAATGCTCGCTGGCCGGCGTAGTGCGCGCCCATGCCGAGGCCAAAAAGGCAGGCTTGCCGTTCGTCGTCGGCGCCCATTTCCACCTGCAGGAACAGGACGGCAGCCCGGCCCTGTCGCTGATCCTGCTGGCGCAGAACCGCAATGGCTATGGCAACCTGTCCGAGTTCATCACGCTGGGGCGCACGCGGGCCGAGAAGGGGACCTACTTCCTCACGCCAGGCGATATCGCCGACCCGCAAGGCGAACTGGCGCACCTGAAGGGCATGCCCGATTGCCTGGCGATCCTGCTGCCGCGCTATCCCGGCCACGACCAGGCCGGCGTCGACCGCTTGCACGCGCAGGCCGCGTGGATGGTCGAGCAGTTCGGCAACCGCGCCTGGCTCGGCCTGACGCTGCTGCACCGCGCGCTCGATGAAGCGCACCGCGTCACGGTGGAAGAGGTGGGCTGGCAGCATGGCCTGCCGATCGTCGCGCTCGGGCACGTGACCATGCACGTGCGGTCCCGCAAGCCCTTGCAGGACACGCTCACCGCCACCCGCCTGAACAAACCCGTGGCCGAATGCGGCTATGGCCTGGCGCAGAACGCCGAGCAGCACCTGCGCGCGCGCCTGCGCCTGGCGAACATCTATTCGAAAGAAGCACTGAGCGAGACACTGCGTATCGCTTCGGCCTGCACCTTCTCGCTCGACGAACTGCGCTACGAGTACCCGAACGAAGTGGTCCCGCCCGGTCAGACGGCCAGCAGTTTCTTGCGCAGCGAAACCTATATCGGCGCGCACCGGCGCTTCCGCGACGGCATTCCTGCCAAGGTGCAGGCCCAGATCGAGCACGAGCTGGGCTTGATCGCCGAGATGGAATACGAACACTATTTTCTCACCGTGTACGACATCGTGCGCTTCGCCCGCTCACAGGAAATCCTGTGCCAGGGCCGCGGCTCGGCCGCGAATTCGGCGGTCTGCTACTGCCTCGGCATTACCGAGGTCGATCCGGCCCGCGCGAACCTGCTGTTCGAACGCTTCATCTCGAAGGAGCGCAACGAGCCGCCGGACATCGACGTCGACTTCGAGCACCAGCGCCGCGAAGAGGTCATCCAGTACATCTACAGCAAGTACGGGCGAATGCGCGCGGCGCTGGCGGCGGTGGTGATCAGCTACCGCCCGAAAAGCGCGCTGCGCGACAGCGGCCGTGCACTCGGCATCGACCTCGCCATCATCGAAAAGGTGTGCAAGAACCACCACTGGTTCGACAGCAAGAACGATCTCTTGATGCGCCTGGGCGAATGCGGCCTCGATCCGGAGGCGCCGCTGTCGCTGCAATGGGCCACGCTGGCGCAGCAGCTGCTGAACTTCCCGCGCCATCTGTCGCAGCACCCGGGCGGCTTCGTCATCGCGCGCGGCAAGCTCTCGCGCCTGGTGCCGATCGAGAACGCGGCCATGCTTGACCGCAGCGTCATCCAGTGGGACAAGAACGACCTCGAAGAACTGGGCCTGATGAAGGTCGACGTGCTGGCGCTGGGCATGCTGTCGATGCTGCGGCGCGCGCTGGCACTGGTGAGCCTGCGCCACGACATCGTCTTCGAGATGCAGGACATCCCGTCCGACGACCAGGCCACCTACGACATGATCTGCGCCGCCGACACGGTGGGCGTGTTCCAGATCGAATCGCGCGCGCAAATGAGCATGCTGCCGCGCATGAAGCCGCGCGTCTTCTACGACCTGGTGATCGAGGTGGCGGTGGTGCGGCCAGGGCCGATCCAGGGCGGCATGGTGCACCCCTACTTGCGGCGGCGCCAGGGGCTGGAACCGGTGGTGTATCCGAGCGAGCAGATGAAGGTGGCGCTGGCGCGCACGCTGGGGGTGCCGATCTTCCAGGAGCAGGTGATGCAGGTGGCGATCCTCGGCGCCGGCTTCACGCCGGGCGAGGCCGACCAGCTGCGCCGCGCGATGGCGGCCTGGAAGCGCAAGGGCGGCCTCGAACATTATTACGACCGCATCGTGCGCGGCATGCTGGAGCGCGGCTACGACCTGGCCTTCGCCGAGCAGATATTCAGCCAGATCCAGGGCTTCGGCGAATACGGCTTCCCCGAGTCGCACGCGGCCAGCTTCGCGCTGCTCGCCTATGCCAGTTCCTGGGTCAAGTGCCACGAGCCGGCCGCCTTCCTGTGCGCGCTGCTCAACAGCCAGCCGATGGGCTTCTACAGCCCCTCGCAACTGGTGCAGGATGCGCAGCGCCACGGCATCGAGGTGCGGCCGGTGGACGTCAACATCAGCGGCTGGGATTCGACGCTGGAAGAACTGCACGACCGCACGCGCCAGCCGGCCGTGCGTCTCGGCCTGTCGCTACAGCGCGGCATGAGCAGAGAAAGCGTGGCGCGCATCGAAGACGCGCGCGCGATCCAGCCGTTCGACAGCGTGGCCGACCTGGCGCGCAGGGCAGCCTTGGACCGGGCGGATCTGCAGGTGCTGGCGGGTGCGAATGCCTTGCGTTCGCTGGCCGGGCACCGGCGCGAAGCCTTGTGGCAAGCCGTGGGGGCGGTGCCGGACCGCGACTTGTTGCGCCCGACCACGGTGGATGAAGAGATGCCGGCGTTGGCGGCGCCGAGCGAGGGCGACGAGATCGTCGGCGACTACCGCGCGCAGGGGCTGACGCTGGGGCGGCATCCGCTGGCGCTGCTGAGGAAGCAGCTGCTCAAGCAACGCTTCATGCCGGCGTCCGTACTGAACCAGTACGCCGACGGCCAGCTGGCGCGCGGCTGCGGCATCGTCACCGTGCGCCAGCGTCCCGGCACCGCCAAGGGCGTGCTGTTCGTGACGCTGGAAGACGAGACCGGAAACGTGAACGTGATCGTCTGGCCGGACCTGGTCGAGCAGCAGCGGCGCGAAGTGCTGGGGGCGCATCTGCTGGGCGTGTACGGGGTCTGGCAAAGCCAGGGCCAGGTGAAGCACCTGGTGGCGAAGCGGCTGGTGGACATGTCGCATCTGCTGGGCAGGCTGGCGACGCACAGCCGGGATTTTTGTTAAAGCGGAGAGAGTGGCGATCGCTGCGGCCCGGCAGGGTCATTGCCGGGCCTCTACAGGAATCGATGGGCGTTACCCGAGCGCTTCGTGGCGCGGCCAGCTAGCGAGCGAGACGCTGATCAATCGCTTGCAACAACACCCCAATCGGCTTGGTCAGGTTGCGTGGCGCATTCGGATTCAGGTGTGCCTGCACGACAATGGTCATGTCTTCCCCGGGCGTGAGCGCGTAGGCAAACGGAATCAGGGCAAATCCATGTCCGATCACCGGCAATGTCAGCGCCTTTCCCTGCCTGCCGTTTGCCAGGGAAACCGCGACTGGGTCCAGGCCGGCAAGCATGAACTGCGCAGCAGGTGGAGGCAGGCTTTCCAGTAAATTCCTGGCATCGGCAACGCGCTTGGCAAACGCTGCATCGATATTGCGCGGACTAAATTCACCGTCCTTGCATAGTGCGACGATGACCTGTCCAAGCGCATTGTTTTCGACAATCTCGAAGGTCTTGACCTGTAAGCATCCCGCCATCTTGTTCACGTCAGCGTTTCCGGTATCGACTCCAATCTCTGTACCGAGAGGAAAATTTTTGGCAATGAGCTCGCTTTCTATGCTGTCCAGTGGACCGGTCGCGGCATGGGCCGCATTCCAGTTGAGGAGTACGAGCAGGGGAAGTGCGAACGTGTTGAGAAGCGACTTTTTCATAAGACCTTTGCGTAGGTTGGCAGCGTTATTCAAAGAAAAGATACATGACAATAAATAATCCTGGTCAGGATTCTTGTTGACACAGGCAAGCGGCTTTCTGGATATGTCACCCGATCGGCCGCATGCCGCAGATGCGCGGCGCCGCGTCCGGCTCCACCGCAGGCGGCTGCGCCAACTGGCGCAGCAGGCACTCGCGTAGCGGGGACAGCCCGGGCAGCGCGTGAACCAGGTCCCAGGCGCGCGAGGCGGCATCGGCTTCATCGCCAGGATGCGCCGCCTGCGGCATCCGGCTCCAGGCCAGCGCCGCCGCATTCACTTCCCTTACGCCGGTGTTGCCGAGCCAGGCAAGCACCACCGCGCGCTGCATGTCCCAGGCCATCCAGCGCTGCTGCTGCTCGCTGACGCCGGCGCCCGCATGCAGCGCCAGGAAGCTGTCCAGCACCCCGGACATGGCCACGGCAAGCTGCGACACCAGCTCACATGCCTGCGGCAGCAGCGGCTCGCGGCAAGCGCTGGCCAGCCAGTGCTCGGCAACGGGAACGAGTCCGGCTTCAAGCCACACCAGCCTGCCATCGGGCTTCGTGGACAGCACGAGAAACGCGGGCAATTGCAGGCCGGCCGCGGCCAGCCTGGCCAGGTCCTGGCGCACCCGGTCGTCCATGGCGATGGCGTCTTCCATGGGCATCAAGCCGCGGCGGCGCCAAGGACTTGCCGATGCCGCGCTTCCAGGCCGGGATGGCCGCCCAAGGCCGCCAGCAGCCTCGGTCCCTGGGCGGCAGAGCGCAGGCTGGCGATGAAGCGCGGGTGGTCCATGGGCGCGCCGCGCCCCGCCAGCAAGACCAGCATGTCGGCCCGCTGCACGATGAATTCGGTTTCGCCGTTGTACAGGTCGAAAGGCCTTGCCGCGCACGCCGTGCACAGGGCCTGCTCCTGCAGCGCGCCGAGGCTGGCGCCGGCGTCGAACAGCATCTCGACCAGGGTCTCGTCGAGCGCCGACACCGCTGCCAGCAGGGCGTCGTCGAGCGCGCCGGGTCCGTTTACGCCGTGTTCGAGCAGCCAGGCGACGGCATCGTGGGCGGCGCGCGACGCGGCCGTGACCAACGCCTGCGGCCCGGCCAGCGCCAGGTCGGCGCCGCGCGCGGCCAGTTGTTCCAGCATCTGCGCATTGTCGACGCGGGCCGCTGCTACAAGCACCGTCACCGACTCCCGTCGCAGGTCGAGACCAAGTGCGCGCAGGCGGTCGATGAGGGCGAGGTAGTCGGCGTTGCTGCGGTCCTCGGTGTAATAGGGCGCATCCAGTGCCGGCGAGTGGATGCCTTCGGCAAGCACGTCGAGTGCATGGGGGACCAGGTCTTCGAAGCGAGCGCCGCGCGCCAGCGCCAGGTCGAGCGCGGCGGCGTCGGCCCAGCGGCAGGCGAGAGCGGCATACGCAGTCCAGAACGCCGCGCGCCAGTGCGCGTGGTCTTGCCCGTTCCAGCGCAGCGCCTCGCGCAGGCTGGCCAGGCGGCCGAGCGCGAAATGCGCAAGCGCCGGGTCGCGCGCCGCGAATACTGGGCAGGGGCCGAGCAGGCCAGCCGTATCGGCAAGGGCCGCGGGCCAGTCGGTATAGGCGGTATCGTCGTTCAGGTCGTCGAGCACCCCGAGCGCCAGCCGCAGGTCGAAGTCGTAGCCGCTCACGCAGGCCAGCAGGGCGCCCAGTTTCAGGGGCGCCGGCAGCGCGGCGGTGGCGATGAAGGAGAGCAGGGTATCCTGGTATTCCGGCGTCGCATGGCCCGGATTCAGGTAATGCGCCTGCGCCGCGTCCTGCCAGCGGCCGTGGATCGCATCCAGGTCGGCGCAGCCGTCGAAGACGCGATGCCAGTCGAGAAGATTCATGGGTCGGTTCGTTGAAAAAGTAGATGTGCATGGGCGCTGGAAAGCGCCGTCCCTCAGCTATAATAAATTGCTTTTTAGAAACTGCAACCACTTCATCATCGGAAACCCAGCATGGCTACCCTGACCGGCCCAGCCGCCGTTGCCACACCCGCCGCCGCCGGCCTGCGTATCCTCGACGCCGCCGGCATCGAGGCGGTGCGCGCAAGCGTGCAAGCCTGGCTCGACAGCCATGGCGTGGCCGAGCTGGCGCGCCTGTCTGACCGCATGCTGCTCACGCGCGCCACCCTGTTCCCTGTGACGAAGCTGCAGCTGCGCACCCGCTACGAAACGCGCAGCGTCGCCAGCAAGACGGAGGCGCTGCAACGTGGCGCGGTTCCCGAAAAACGGAACTTCAGGGACGACAGTTTTCCGATCTGGGATCATATCGCCGGCGACAGCGCCGCCGACATGCATCCCGGCGTGTTACCGCCCGCAGTCACGAAAAAGGTGCGGTATTCCGACCTGGCCAGGGATTGTGCCACTTGCGGCGCGGCCGGCAGCACGCGTTGCGCCAAGTGCGGCGGGGGAGGCCAGGCGGCCTGCCGCTCCTGCGGTGGCGGGCGCGAAGTCGACTGTGCCGCCTGCAGCGGCGCCGGCGAAAAGAAGTGCTGGACCTGCAACGGGCATGGCGAGCGCAAATGCGATGGCTGCCGCTCCGGAACGCGCCACAACGGCGAGCGCTGCCCGCTGTGCCACGGCCGCGGCTACACCCGCTGCAACGAATGCCGCGACGGCATCAAGACCTGCGGCGCCTGCTCGCGCCGGGGCCGCGTCCGCTGCGCCGCCTGCGACGCGGCGGGGCAAGTCCGCTGCGGCAGCTGCGGCGGCGAAGGCAGCATCGGCTGCACGCCCTGCGCAGGCAGCGGCACGCTCGTGACGTCATTGCACCTCAGCGCCAGCCATGCCGAAAAGCTGGCGGACGCCTGGGTCATGCCGCCCGATTATGCCGTCATGGTGCCGGAAGAAGTCTCCGCCTGGCTGCAGCGGCATGTCGAGATCGGCGCTGCATGCGAATTGTCGGCGCAGCAGTTCGATGGCACGCCTAATGGAGCAGCCGCTACGGCGCTGGGCCAGGCCGGGCAGCGCCTGGTCGAGGAGTCGGCGCGCCACGTACGCTACCGTTCCAATCTGGAACGGGTCGATGTGGCTGGCGGGCCGGTGGAGCGCATCGTCCGCCAGTGGTACACCGAGTATGCGCTGCCGCTGGTGAAGGTCGATTACCTGTTCGATGGCCAGGCATTGAGCTTATGGACCGTCGCGCCGGGCCTGGCGACGGCCGACCACGCGCAGGGCTTCGCCAGGAAAGGCAGCGCGGTGTTCGCCTTTGAGGGGCCGGTGGCCGAATACGCCGCGCAGGGGCTGGCTAGCGCCGCAGCGGCGCTGCGGGACGGCAGGTTGGGGGAGTGCGGCCGTCTCGCCGGCGGCCTGCTGCGAGCCTTTCCAGGTTCGACGCAGGCGGCATCGCTGCAGGCGGCCGCCGTCCGCTCCCAGCGTATCTACGCGTCGATCGGGTCGCTGCTCGCGGTGGCGGGCGCCGTCGCCCTGTACATGGCCACGGCGCGAATGCCGGTGTCCGCCGTCGCCATGGCCGGCATCGGCTGCGGCCTGCTGGCGGCCGCGGCGCCGTTTGCGCTCAAGCGGGTCGTCTGCAAAACGCGGACGATTGCGGTGCTGGCGCAGTGCGCGCTGGTCGGCGCCATGCTCGTCCCGGCAGTCGCCGGCGTCTAGCCTGATCCGGCGTATCGCCGCGGTCGGTGAAGTACCGAACCGAGCCCGGATGGCTGCCCGCGTATCGTCCGTGTTCCATCCACGGGAAAATACGCCATGCCCACCGATTTCGACCGCGGTGACAACCAGCACCGCCCACCCCTGGGCGCAACCCACGCCCCCACCGGCAAGCCCCTGATCGTCACGCCGACCTTCGTCAGCCGCGTCCACGCGACGCCGCGCGGCGAACGCCCGCAGGACAGTGGCGCCTCGAAAAGCCGCCACGGCCACGAGGTGCACTTCCCGAACTGGCGCCCGCACGCGCTGGCGCTGGAGGGTGAGCCGAACCTCGCCTTCGAGCACTGGGACGAATACTGGCGCAAGGTGCACGGGCCGAAGTTCGCCTGGGACGAGCCGGGCAGCTCGTCGGCGGCCGTGCTGCGCTACGACCAGGTGCACCGCATCGCCTCCGGCCCGTCCTCGTTCTTCCCGCCGCCTTACCGCGCCATGGTGACTGACGAAGGCAAGCTGCCGGACGACCCGGAAAAGCGCGTCCCGCCCTACGAGCGCCCGCGCTGGGACGGCTTCGCCTACATCGCCTACGCCGACGAAGGCGACATCGAGCGCACGCTGGGCCAGGAAAAATTCGACAAGCGCATCGTGGCCGACGAGCAGGTGGCCTTCCGCATGGTCACGCGCGAAATCACGCGCGAATACATCCTGGTCCCGAGCGAGCGCCACCGCGATCCGGTGAGCCTGGTGATGATCCACATGCGCGCACCGCACCTGTCGCGCGAAGCCTTCCAGCAGCGGCTGCTGGGCGAGCACGCGCAACTGGTGCTGGCCCAGCCGGCCACGCGCGAGTTCGTGCGCCGCTACGCCCAGCTGCACAACATCGGCTCGACCCGGAAGGACCCCGAAGGCAGCAGGATCGATGCGGTGTCGGTGCTGTCGTTCGCGTCGCTGAACGACGTCGAGGATTACCTCGTCAGCGACGACTACGCCGCCATCCAGGCCTCGTACGACGCGCTGCTGGGCGACGGCTCGGAGTGGTGGACCGGGATCAACTACAGCGTGATCAACCGCCTGCAGCCGGAAGTGGCGACAGTATTGCCGCCCACAGCCGCCACTCAGGATCAGGCCTGATCCACCCTGCCTTCGGGCAGCCGCGCCACCACCTTGATTTCGAACTGGAAGCCATACAGCCAGGTCACGCCGACCGCGGTCACGGTGGGGTGGGGCGGGCCGCCCCAGAATTCCTGGGCCACACCCCAGATCCGTTCGAAGCGCGTTTCCGGGTCGACGATGAAGATGGTCACGTCGACTATGTCGTCGAAGCTGCATTTCGCCGCCGCCAGCACGGCGTTCAGGTTCTGGAAGGCGCGCCGCACCTGGGCGTCGAGTCCCGGTTCGGGCGACCCATCCTCGCGGCTGCCGACCTGGCCCGAAACGAACAAAAAGCCGCCCGAGCGCACCGCCGGCGAATAGCGGTTCTTTTCATACAGGGCCTGGCGTCCGGCCGGGAAAACCACATCGCGTACTGTCATGCTGATCTCCTTAGGTAGAGCCGGCAATGCGCCGGCCGATGACAGCATTCTGGCTGCCCAGCGATCGCAGATAAACAGGCAGTTTTGTACAAGACTGTTTGTATAATCCAAACAATCACAAACAATCGAGAAAGAGGCGGCGTGGACAGGTTCGACGCGATGCGGGTCTTCGTCCGGGTGGTCGAGGCAGGCAGTTTTACGAAAGCGGCGCAGACGCTGCACATGAACCGCACCACGGTAACCCAGCTGGTGCAGCAACTGGAAGCGCGCCTGCACCTGAAGCTGCTGAACCGCACCACGCGCAAGGTCGGGGTCACGGCCGACGGCGCCGCGTACTACGAGCGCATCGTGCGCCTGCTGGCCGACCTCGAGGACGTCGAGACCAGCCTGCCGAACGCGCTGGCGGCGCCCAGCGGCGTGCTGCGCGTCGACGTGCCGAGCCCGTTTGCGACGATGATCCTGATACCGGCGCTGCCCCGCTTCCACGCGCGCTATCCCGAGATCCGCTTCGACCTTGGCGCCAGCGACCGCAAGGTCGACCTGGTGGGCGAGAACATCGACTGCGTGGTGCGCGGCGGCGCCGTGACCGATGGCGCGCTGATCGCGCGCCACATCGGCGATCTGCGCCTGGGCGTGTACGCGGCGCCCGCCTACCTGGCGCAGGCCGGCGTGCCGGTGCATCCCGACGAGTTGCAGGATGCGCGGCACCGCATCGTCCGCTTTCGATGGTCGCGCAGCGGCGGCGGCTTTCCGTATGCGATGCACAAGGAGGGCGAGACGGTGCAGATCGGCGGGCGCCACATCCTGTCCATCGACGACGGCAACGCCTACCTGGCGGCGGGCCTGGCCGGCCTGGGCGTGCTGTGGCTGCCCGACTATATGGCGCGCGTGCATGCGGAGGCGGGCAGGCTGCTGCCCCTGTTCGAGGACTGGCGCATCGACCCGATGCCGCTGTATGTGGCGTATCCGCCGAATCGCCACCCGAGCAAGAAGCTGCGCGTGTTCATCGACTGGATGGGCGAGCTGATGGCCGAACATGCAGCGCTGGCGCCAGGACCGGCTGGTAGCTGAACTCAACTATGCGACAGCGCATTCCCATAGCCGATATGATGACTTGTCAAAATCACCATCAAGGACAAGTCCATGTCTTCTGTCGTTACGGCCGGCCCGGCCTACCGAAGCCCGCCCGGCCGGCTTCACACGATCCTGCTCGCAGGTATCGTTCCCCTGTTCCTCGGCGCATTGCTGAGCGATATCGCCTACTACCAGAGCCACCAGATCCAGTGGAGCAATTTCGCCGCCTGGCTGCTGGCCGGCGCCGAGGTCTTCTGCGGACTGGCGCTGCTGTTTGCCTTGGTGAAGCTGGTGCGCGCACCACGCAAGGGCGGCTATCCGCTGACCTATTTCCTGTTGCTGCTGGCGACCTTCGTCCTGGGCCTGATCAATTGCTTCCAGCACGCCAAGGATGCCTGGGCCGTGATGCCGTCCGGGCTGGTGTTGTCGGCCATCGTGTTCGTGCTGAGCTGCCTGGCGGCCTGGGTCGGCCTGGCCCCACGTACCGGAGGTGTGCAATGAAACGATCGAACGCACTGGCATTCATGAGCGTTGCGCTGCTGCTCGGCGCATGCGGCGAAAAAGGCGCCGACATCCAGGCCCGCGGGCCCGATCCCAAGCTGCCGGAACAGCAGCGCGGCCTGCTGCCGAGCATGAAGATCGCCGAGCCGACCGCCTGGGGCGAGCAGAAGCCGACCGTGCCCGAGGGCTATAGCATCACGGCCATCGCCACCGATTTGCAGATTCCGCGCCAGACCCTGGTGCTGCCGAACGGCGACATCATCGTGGCCGAAGGCCGCGGCGGCAGCGCGGCCAAGCTCAAGCCGAAGGACGTGATCGCCGGCTACATCAAGGCCAAAGGCAACACCAAGGTGAAAAGCGGCAACCGCCTGACCCTGCTGCGCGACGCCGACGGCGACGGCACCTACGAGCTGAAGACCGTCTTCGCCGAGAACCTGAACGCCCCGTACGGCCTGGCGTTCGCGAACAACAAGCTGTACGTGGCCAACCAGGACGAGCTGGTCAGCTTCGACTACCAGGAAGGGCAAACCAAGGCTGCCGGCGCGCCTGCCAGCGTGGCCAAGCTGCCGTCCGAGATCAACCACCACTGGACCAAGTCGCTGGCCGTCAGCGCCGACGGCCGCTTCCTGTACGTCGGGATCGGTTCGAACAGCAACATCACCGAGCGCGGCATGGAAGTCGAACTGAACCGGGCCGAGGTGTGGCAGATCGACGCCGCCAGCGGCGCGCACAAGCCGTATGCGACCGGCGTGCGTAATCCCACCGCCCTGGCCATGCACCCGGAAACCGGGCAGCTGTGGGCGGTGGCGAACGAGCGCGACGAACTGGGGCCGGACCTGGTGCCCGACTATTTGACTTCGGTGCGCGAAGGCGGCTTCTACGGCTGGCCGTATAGCTACTGGGGCCAGAACGTCGATCCGCGCGTCCAGCCGGGCGACCCGAAGAAGGTGGCCGCCGCCATCAAGCCCGACTACAGCCTGGGCTCGCACGTGGCCGCGCTGGGCCTGTCGTTCTCGCAGGCCGCGATGGGCGACAAGTTCGCGAATGGCGCCTTCGTTGGCGAGCACGGCAGCTGGAACCGCGACCAGCCGGTGGGCTACAAGGTAATCTTCGTGCCGTTCGCGAATGGACGCCCGTCCGGCCAGCCGATCGACTTCGTCACCGGCTTCCGCACGGAAGAGGGCAAGACACGCGGCCGCCCGGTCGGCGTCACCGTCGACCCGCGCGGCGCGCTGATCGTGGCCGACGACCTGGCCAACACGGTGTGGCGGGTGACGCGTAATCGCTGAAAATGAGCGTTGAAAACAGCTGGGGTCAAGTCTGACATTCAGACACGGCCCCGGCTGTAGAGGCAGCCGGCGCGCTGTTTTCGGCCTCAGGCCCGGGTGCTTGCGAGGATGGGATTCACCAGGATTGTCCCGTAATCCGCCCGCAGCCGCCGTAACGGTATCGTGCAAGCGACATCTGTTGTATCCATGCCTGCCCGTGGCGCCTGCCGTGGCCGGCGCGCCTGCGCCAGGCATATACTCGGCACTCGATCTTCCTTACCGGGAGCCTGCCATGAAAGCGATGCATCTTCTCGTTGCGGCCGCTGGCGCCGCATGTGTGTTCTCGACCGGCGCCGCATTTGCCCAGACGCTCAAGAAAGTGGATGGCGTGCTGGCCGACGCCGCGGGCATGACGGTCTACACCTTCGACAAGGATACAGCCGGCTCGGGCAAGAGCGCCTGCAACGACGGCTGCGCCAAGATGTGGCCGCCGGTTCCGGTCACGGGCACCAGTGTCGCCTCGCCGTACTCGACCGTCACGCGCGACGACGGATCGAAGCAGCTGGCCTACAAGGGCAAGCCGCTCTACCTGTACGCCAAGGACGCCAAGCCTGGCGAACGCAAGGGCGACAAGGCGATGGATGTCTGGCACGTGGTCAGCGACTGAATCGCCGACGCCGCCAGTGTGAGCGAAAGCGCGCTCGACGCGCTCTCGCACCTGCAGTCAAACTTGTTCCGCCAGATCGGCAAGATGGCGTAATTCGGCCAGCGTACGACCGCTATGGCGCCGTGCATGTCCGCACATCCAGCAGCTGCAGCATTTTGGTGTATGCAAGACCAGTCCTGCCAGGCGTGGATCGGCAGGATCGTAGCGTCCGCTATACGAGCGGCGTGCTTTTTTAAGTCGAGCGGCGTGGTGGCGCCGAATGGCGCGCAACATATTTTTCATGCGTTACTCCAATCACCCCGGCGGCACCATTGCCACCGGGGATACGTATGGAGTAACGCGTCCAGCGATATCTGTTCATCTCGATGTCTATTTCGCCCAGTAATCCAGCACCAGCGAGCGCGCCAGGCTCGCGCCCAGGGTGTCGACGAAGCGTCCGTGCGCCGGATGCACCAGGTAGCCGTCGCGCGCCTCGGCGCTGGCGAACGTCAGCGTGAAGCAGTGGGTGAAGCCGTCGTTCAGGCCTTCCGGGCTGACGTTGGTGCCCCATTCGTAGGACACGATGCCCGGGATGGCGCCGGGCAGGGTGGCGAAATCGGCGACCACGGCATCGACTTGCTCGGGCGTGGCGTCTTCCTTGAAGGCGAACAGAACGACGTGGCGCAGGGTGGCGGAAGCGTTGGCGGTCATGGCAAAATAAGGTGAGTAAAAAGATAAGCAATCTTACACGCCCCGGCCGCCCTGTGCGCACGCCATGCTCGCGCGTGCCACCTTCGTGGCGAAGCGTGTAGAGTGCGCGGACCGACAAGCCAAAGGAGCGCATCCATGTTCAGCATCGACGACTTCGCGCAGCTGCAGTTCCTGGTAGGCCGCTGGCGCGGCGAAAGCGCCGACGGCAAGCCCTTCTTCGAGGAGTACGACCACCCCGGGCCGAACCTGTTCCAGTCGCACCGCTACGCCGACGAGAGCTTCGCCGAGCGCACCGACGGCAGCACCATCGCCTACGACAACGGCGAAGTCACCTCGACCTGGGGCGAGTTTACCTGGCGCGCGTCGAGCATCGGCGCCGACAGCGCCGTCTTCGAGCCGGTGCGCGCACCCAGCCGTTTCGAGTGGCGCCGCGTCGACGAATCGACCCTGGAAGCGCACCAGCGCTGGACGGCCGAGGGCAAGGAACAGCAGCACACGATCCGCATGACGCGCGTGATCAAGATCTGAGCCCGGGCGCGGCGCCAGCCCGGCCTTACTTGTCCGCTTCGACCCCGGCGCGCCCCAGCCATTTTCGGTAGGACCCGTAATGGTGGATCACGAAGCCGCCAAACGGCTGCATCGCACCCACGCTGCGCGCCGTGGCGCCGAGCTCGCGCTCCATGTCGGCTTCCTTCAGGTGGTGAAAAGAGACCTTCCTGATTGCGTTCGGCAGCGTCTCGACGCCGATCAGCACGCGCTTCTCGATGCGCTCGGCGTAGCGCAGCTCGTCCATCGCATGGCTGACGATGCCGTCGCCGCCGGCGGCCTTGTCGCGGTAGTCCATCAGCGCCACGTAGTCGTAGATGCCCTGCATGTGCTGGCTCACCGGCTTGGTCTGCCCCTTCCATTCGATGTGCAGGCCGTCGAGCCAGAACGGGATCGCCGGTCCCATCGGCAGGGCCTGGCCCGACGCGCGCTTGGCCCCCATCAGCGCATCCGACAGCGCCACGAATTCGCCCAGCAGCGCCATCTTGCGGGTCGACCATTCGTCGAGGATGTGCGGCTCGATGTCGACGTTGATGCCGTCGAAGCGTTCCTCGGGCGCTGCCGCCTTGTTGTAGTCGAGGACGCGCTGCAGCATGGCCAGGGCTTCGTCCCGGTGCCGGGGCAGCACGTAGCGCTCGGTGTGCAGGTAGCCGGAGCCGAGCAGGGCATAGGCCTTCAAACCGGAGGCATGCAGGCGCCGCAGCAGGCGCCGGTAGAGCTGGGGCTGGTCTGCAATCGCGTTGCGCTTGCCGAAAGCGTCGGCGTACAGGAAGACGGTGTCGATCGATTTCGATTGCAGGAAATCGATGGCGCGGCCGGCCGCGGCCGGGTCGTCCAGCATCGCGTACGAGTCTTCTTCCCAGGTCCAGATGGCGCGCGGGCCGATGCGGTCCGTGGCCTGTGCAGCCAGCGCAAAACCGGCCAGCAGCAGCGCGGCGAAGGTACGCTTCACAGGCGCGTCGCCACGTGGTATTGGCCGACGCCGAGCGGGCGCCCGGTGTCGGGGTGCGAGGGCAGGACCGAGACGAAATAACTGCCCGGCGCCACCTTGCGCAGGTCCGGCCGCAGGGCGATGGTCGCCGTTTCTCCCGGCGCCAGAGAACGCGCCGGCGCGGCGGTTTCGAGCAGCTCCAGCCCGCGCTCGTCGGTGATCACCAGCAGCGGCACAAAGGCCGGCGAGGCATCGGCGCCGTGGTTGGTAAAGGTGGCCTCGAACACGACGCCGGCGCCGGCGGCGCGGCGCAGGTTGGTCACGCCCAGGTCGCCGGCGCTCGCGGCCAGCGCGGTGCCGCGCAGGGTGCGTTCGCCGCCGTAGCCGGCCAGGCGCGCGCCCATTTGGGGCCGCAGGGCGGCGCTGCGCCCGGCGCTGCCGTTCGCTTCCAGGAAGTCGCGGAACTGGGCCTGGGCGCGCGCCAGGGCGCCGGCGTCGCTGTTGCGGTCGAGCTGCATGCCGTCGCCGATGGTGTAGAGCCGGCCCTGCGCCAGGTAGGCGGTGCCGGAGACGAAGTCGCTCATCTCGGTCTTGGTCTGCTTCAGCGGAATCACGTGCAGGTTGCGAAAGCCCGGCTCGGTATCGAGGCCGGTGCCGATCCAGGTCACCTCCTGCGGCGACTTCAGGCCATGGTGGTTGGCCAGGTAGGCCAGCAGCGCAGGCGCGATGTCGAACTGCGAGGAGATGGACTTGACCGACAGCGGCGCCTTCAGCATTGGCGAATACACGATCAGCGGCACGTGGTAGCGCTCGATGCGCGTGTCCATCGGCAGCTCGGGCAGGCGGTGGTCGCCGGTGACGATGAAGATGGTGTTGTCGTACTCCGGCAGCCTGGCGGCGCGCTCGAAGAACAGGCGCAGGGCGTCGTCGGTGTACAGGATGCTGGCGAAGATGTCGCGGTTGTCCTGGTGGACCGCGGTGGCCGGGCGCTTCAATTCGGCCAGGCGCTCGTCGACGCGGCGCAGCCAGGCTTCCTTGCCGGGGAAGGTGAAGGGGCTGTGCATGCTGGTGGTCTGGATGATCGTCACCGCCGGGCCGGCGGGCGCCTTCGCTTCGCGCTCGGAAGCTACCTCCATCAAATCGCGGTCGGCGTAGCCCCAGTCGTTGCTGCGCCGGTAGGGCGGGCCGAAATCCCGTTCGCTGACGATCGTGTCCACGCCCTGGTGGCGCAGGAAAGTGCCTTCGTTGTCGAACTCCAGGTTCGAGCCGGAATAGAAGCGCAGCCCATAGCCCTGGGCTTTCAGGACCGACAGCAGCGAGTCGTGGCGCGGCAGCTTGTCGCCCAGCGCCGCCAGGCCGTTCTCGCCGAAGGGGAGGGAGCCGAAGACCGTGGTCAGCACGCCGAAGGTGCGGCCCTGGCCGGACAGGAAGTTCTCGAAGTACAGGCTGCGGCCGGCCAGCTCGTCGAGGAAGGGCGTGAAGCTGCCCAGGCGCGCGCCGGGACCGGAGAAACTGCGGCCCAGGCCTTCGACGATGACGAAGACCAGTTTCGGCGGCGGCGCGCCGGGACGCGTGTGCAGCAAGGGGCCGAGGGTGTCCGGCGTGCGCTCGGTGTGCACGAAGGGGTAGCGCGGGTCCTGGCCGGACCAGGGTGTCTGCGCCTTGGCGTGCGCGTCGGTTTCCAGCGCGGCGCCCGTTCCATGCAGGTGCGCCAGGTTGCTGTCCACAAAAAAGGCGGTCTTGTTTACCAGGTAGTCGAGGTCGGCGCCGGTACGCGCCACCGGCGGCGCAAAGCGCTGCGGCAGCAGGACGTGGGCCAGCAGGCTGGCCGCCAGCACGAGGTAGCCGGCGCGGGCGCCGGGACGCGGCCACCAGTCGCGCACGCTCAGCGCGAGCAGCGTCCAGAGGCAGGCCAGCGCCGCCATCACGGCCACGCCCAGCAGCGGGCTCAGGGCCCAGCCGCCGGCGACGGTGGCGCCGACTTCGCTGGCCGAATAGGCGAACAAATCGGCCCCGAGCGGCACGCCTGCCACCCAGTGGTACTGCAGCAGCGCGGCATGGGCCAGCAGCAGCACGCTCCACAGCAGGCCGAGGGCAGCGCTGCGCCAGCGCGGCGAGGGGATCAGGGCCAGCGGCAGGGCGCCGAGCAGGAACACGCAGGCGAAGCGCAGCAGCGACAGCAGGTCGTTGCCCAGGCCGGCGCCGAACAGGCTCGATTGCGCCACGCCGGCGCCGCTGGCGTGGATGGCCTCGGCGACGCGCAGGCAGAACCAGGCCGCCACCAGGGCCGGCAGGACTTGCAGCGGAAAGGCGAGTGCACGGCCGAGGCGCTCGAACAGCATACGGCGCACGCTTACCACCGGCGGTACAGCCCGAAGGAGACGCCGCGTTCGCGCGCGCCGCTGCCGTCCCCGGAATCATGGGAGAAGCTGGCGCCGACCTTGCTGCCCCAGTCGCGCGACCAGTAGCGCACCCAGGTCAGGCTGCCGCCGCCGGAACGCGCACGGCCGCCGGCCAGGGACAGCGGGTCGTCGCTGCGGCCGCGGTTCGCCGTGGCCTCGATGTAGCTGTCGGCGTCGCCGGCGTAGTAGTAGCGCGCCAGCAGGCGGTCGCCGCTGCCGTGCGAGCTTTCGGACACGATGTTCTGGTGGCGCAGCTGGATGTACCAGTTGCCGACGTACCTGGCGAGGCTGGCGCCGTAGATGTTCACGCGCGAATCGAAGCCCAGCACGTCGTCGCTGAGCGATGCTTCCCAGCCGCCGCCGAGCGATTGCCAGACTTCGATACGGCCCGCGTTTTCGGGGAACAGGCGCGCCGCCGGGGCGCGCTGGTAGCGCAGGTTGGCGTAGGCGCCGTTCCACAAGTCGGCGTAGGCGTCCAGGGCCCAGGCGTAGCCGGACTGGTCGAAGCGGTGCGCGCGCAGGGTCTCGAAGCCGATCGAGCCGCGTTTGGTGTAGTGGCGCAGGCTGGCGGTCTGGTCGTTCCAGCGCGGGCCGGGGCCGACGTCAGTCCAGTTGCCCGACAGGCTGGCGGCCCAGGCGTAGCCGGCGGCCAGCGCCGCTTCCGGGTTGCCGGCGCGCGGCTGGGGCGAGATGGCGGCGATGGCGGCAGTGTCCGGGGCAGGGTCCGCAGCAGGGGTGAGGGCAGCGTCGAAGGCGTCGATCTCGGCCGCGTTGCCGCCGGCCGTGCGCGCCCTCGCCAGATCGGCGCGGGCTTCCGGCAGCTTGCCGGCGGCGCGCCAGGCGCGGGCGCGGGCCAGCCAGGCGGCGGCATCATCGGGACGCAGCGCAACCAGGCGGCTGTAGGCGGCGATCGCCGGCTCGGGCTGGTCGTGCCACCGGTGCAGGTTGCCGAGCGCGAGCCAGACGTCGGCGTAGTCGGGCGAGGCCTTGGCCGCCGCTTCCAGGTCGGCCTGGGCCTCGGCCCAGCGCTCCAGGCGCGTGTAGGCGATGCCGCGGCCGAGCAGGACGTCGACGTTACCGGGGGAGCGCATCAGGAGGGCGTTGTAGGCGGCCACGGCCAGGGCCGGCTGGCCATTGTTGGCCAGGCCGCGGGCCTGTTCGTACTGTTCGTCGAAAGAGGCGTTGCTGGCGGGCTGGACTTGTTCGGTGGCGTGCGGGGGAGGCTGGAAATCGATAACCATGGGAAGGCGCGGAATGATACGTGGCGCAACTCTGCCCGAGCGGCCGGGGAGCGTCAAGACATGTACGGTTGTCGAACGGCGTTGGTAACCGCGCGTCCGGAACGTGTTTGGGCTTTCTGTGCCGCGAGTCAGGAACGTATTTGGGCTTTCTGTGCCGCGATTCCGGAACGCTTCCCGTAGGGTGGGCACTTGTGCCCACGCGGACCATGCGGACCGCTAACAGGGCAGGCAACAGCCCCGATAACGTGTGCGGGTTTGGGTGGCAAGATCACTGACCGCGATAACGAAGCCTGCAACGATCACCGCGTGGGCACAAGTGCCCACCCTACATCAAAACTCTTCCCACTCTTCGGCGGCAGCTGCTTTGGCTGGCGCTGGCTTGGTCCGGACAGGTGCTTTCGGCTTGGCCGCGCGCGCAAGCTGCCTGACTGGGGCTGGGGCATGCGCCAGAACCACCGCACGCCCCTCCACCTTGAACACGCCCACCACCTCGGCCAACTTCGCCGCCTGCTCGCGCATCGCGCCGGCAGCCGCAGCCGCTTCCTCGACCAGCGCCGCATTCTGCTGGGTCGCTTCGTCCATCTGCCCGATGGCCGCGTTCACCTGCTCGATGCCGCCGGTCTGTTCGGTGCTGGCGTGGGTGATCTCGGCCATGATGTCGGTCACGCGGCGGATCGAGTCGACCACCTGCTCCATGGTCGCACCGGCCTGGTCGACCAACTTGGTGCCGGCGTCGACCTTCCCGACCGAATCGCCGATCAGGGTCTTGATTTCCTTGGCCGCTGCCGCCGAACGCTGGGCCAGCGTGCGCACTTCCGACGCCACCACCGCAAAGCCGCGCCCCTGCTCGCCGGCGCGGGCCGCTTCCACGGCCGCGTTCAGCGCCAGGATGTTGGTCTGGAAGGCGATCCCGTCGATGACGCCGATGATGTCGACGATCTTGCGCGAGGAGGCGTTGATCGAGCCCATGGTCGCGATCACCTGGCTCACCACGGCGCCGCCGTCCACGGCCACGCTGGAGGCGGTCTGCGCCAGCTGGTTGGCCTGGCGCGCGTTGTCGGCGTTCTGGCGCACGGTGCCGGTCAGTTCTTCCATCGAGGCGGCGGTCTGTTCCAGCGCCGAAGCCTGCTGTTCGGTGCGTGCCGACAGGTCCAGGTTGCCGGCGGCGATTTCGCCGGAGGCGCCGGAAATGGTCTCGGTGCCGCTGCGCACCTGGCCGACGATGTTGACCAGGCTGTCGTTCATGTGGCCCAGGGCGCGCAGCAGGGCGCCGGTTTCGTCGCGTGCGCTCGATTCGATGCGGCGCGTCAGGTCGCCGCCGGCAACGGTTTCGGCCAGTTCCACGGCTGCGCGGATCGGACGCACGATGCCGCGCGTGAGCAGCCAGGAGGCGAGGGCGCCGAGCAGTACCGAGCAGGCGGTCAGCACGGCGATCAGGGTGGTGCCGAAGCGGGCGGTGGCCTGGATGTCCTGGGTCATGCCGGTAATGTGGTTGCGCTGCATGGCCACCAGCTGCTGCACCGCTTCCTGGTAAGCCTTGGCGGTTGGCGTAAAGGATTCCTCGAGGATTTTGGTGGCGAGGTCCTGGTCGCCGTCGGCCTTGGCCTTGACGGCGCTGTCGCGCGCCTTGCTGTACAGCTTGCGCTGCTCGCTGATCTTCGCGAACAGCGCTGTTTCTTCCGCGCCGGCGATCAGCGGCTCGATCTGGGCGACCAGCTCGGCCGAAACCTTGGCGCTGAGGGCCGCGTCTTCCTTGAAGTAGGGGCCGAGGGCCGGGTCGCTGCTCTTGACGATGGCGGCGGTGCGGCGCACGGCCGAGAAGATCTGCGTGTACCACTCGGTAATCATGCGCTCCTTTGCCAGCGGCTGCGCCAGAATGGTTTGCGTGCCGGCCGCCACATGCTGCAGGCGCCAGATGCCGACCGAGGCGATCAGCACCGCCATGGCCAGGGTCAGGGCAAAGCCGATGGCCAGCCGTTTGCCGATATTCAGGTGTTTCAGGAAGCCCATTGCTATCTTGCCTATACAGATTGAAGGATCGAAATATCGTAGCTTGATTTGCGGAAATGTTTGTTTCTTTCGATTTGAAACTGCACCAAAATGTCGCTTTCCTGATACTTGTTGTCATTACGAAACATTTGTTTGTAAAAGCGACACGCTGCGTTTGGCAGTCGGGCACAGGCAGGCCTTGCCAGCTTGATATGAAGAAGTATTTGCGTGTTTAAGGTATAATTTCAATTTCCCGCGCGTGCCGTTCGGCACCTTCAGCACAATGACCAAATTTGTATTCGTCACCGGCGGCGTCGTGTCTTCCCTGGGTAAAGGGATCGCGGCCGCCTCCCTGGCTGCGATCCTCGAATCGCGCGGCCTCAAAGTCACCATGCTCAAGCTCGACCCGTATATCAACGTCGATCCGGGCACGATGAGCCCGATGCAGCACGGTGAAGTCTTCGTCACCGACGACGGCGCCGAGACCGACCTCGACCTCGGCCACTACGAGCGCTTCATCAGCACCCGCATGAAAAAGGTGAACAACTTCACCACCGGCCAGATCTACGAGTCCGTCATCCGCAAGGAGCGCCGCGGCGAATACCTCGGCAAGACCGTGCAGGTGATCCCGCACATCACCAACGAAATCCAGGACTACATCCGCCGCGGCGCCGAAGGCGTGGACGTGGCGCTGGTGGAAATCGGCGGCACCGTCGGCGACATCGAGTCGCTGCCCTTCCTCGAAGCCGCGCGCCAGCTGTCGCTGCGCTCGGGCCGCAAGGGCGCCGCGTTCGTGCACCTGACTTTGGTGCCGTACATCGCCTCGGCCGGCGAACTGAAAACCAAGCCGACCCAGCACAGCGTGCAGAAGCTGCGCGAGATCGGCATTTCGCCGAACGCGCTGCTGTGCCGCGCCGACCGCCGCATCCCGGATGACGAACGCGCCAAGATTTCGCTGTTCGCGAACGTCGAAGAGCAGGCCGTCATCTCGGTGTGGGACGTGGACACCATCTACAAGGTGCCGCAGGTGCTGCACGACCAGGGCCTGGACGACATCATCCTCGAAGCCCTGGGACTGGAAGCGCCAAAGGCCGATCTGTCGATGTGGACCAAGTTGATCCACACGCTGGAAAACCCGAAGCACGAAGTCACCATCGGCATGGTCGGCAAATACGTCGACCTGACCGAATCGTACAAGTCGCTGACCGAAGCGCTGCGCCACGCCGGCATCCATACCGAAAGCCGCGTCAACATCGCCTACCTGGATTCGGAAGAAATCGAAACCAAAGGCTGCGAAGTGCTGGCGAAATACGACGCCATCCTGGTGCCGGGCGGCTTCGGCAAGCGCGGCGTGGAAGGCAAGATCATGGCGGCGCGCTATGCCCGCGAAAACAAGATCCCTTACCTCGGCATCTGCCTCGGCATGCAGGTCGCGCTGATCGAATACGCGCGCCACATGGCGAACCTGCCGAACGCGAACTCCACCGAGTTCGACCTGGAAACCGACCAGCCGGTCGTCGCCCTGATCAACGAATGGCAGAACCACGACGGCAAGGTCGAACAGCGTGACGAGAACTCGGACCTCGGTGGTACGATGCGCCTTGGCGCCCAGACCTGCGCGGTGACGCCGGGCACGCTGGCGGCCGAGATCTACGGCAGCGTCGTCACCGAGCGTCACCGTCACCGCTACGAAGCCAACAACCACTACCTGCCGAAGGTAGAGGCGGCCGGCATGGTGGTGGCGGCGCGCACCCCGAACGAAGACCTGTGCGAAATCATGGAACTGCCGCGCGAAGGTGAAAATTCGCACCCGTGGTACATGGGCGTGCAGTTCCACCCTGAATTCAAGTCGACCCCGCGCAGCGGCCACCCGCTGTTCACTTCCTTCATCCAGGCGGCCCTGAAGCACCAGGCCGGCAACGTGAACGACGCGGCGAACACGCCAGTATTGCAAGGAGATGCAGCATGAAACTTTGCGGTTTCGAAGTAGGCCAGGACCACCCGATCTTCCTGATCGCCGGCACCTGCGTGATCGAGTCGCGCCAGATGGCGATGGACACGGCCGGCGCACTGAAAGAAATGACCGAGGCACTCGGTATTCCGTTCATCTATAAATCGTCGTTCGATAAAGCGAATCGCTCGTCGGGCAAATCCTTCCGCGGCCCGGGCCGCGAAAAGGGCCTGGAGATCCTGGCCGACGTGCGCAAGACGCTTGGCGTGCCGGTGCTCACCGATGTCCACGACGAAGAGATGATCCCCGAAGTGGCGAGCATCGTCGACGTGCTGCAGACGCCTGCCTTCCTGTGCCGCCAGACCGATTTCATCAACGCCTGCGCCCGTTCGGGCAAGCCGGTGAACATCAAGAAGGGCCAGTTCCTGGCCCCGGGCGACATGAAGAACGTGATCGAGAAGGCCCGCGCCGCCGCGCGCGAAGCCGGCCTGCCTGAAGACAACTTCATGGCCTGCGAACGCGGCGCCTCGTTCGGCTACAACAACCTGGTGTCGGACATGCGTTCGCTCGCCATCATGCGCGAATCGAACTGCCCGATCGTGTTCGACGCCACCCACTCGGTGCAGCTGCCAGGCGGCCAGGGCACCTCGTCGGGCGGCCAGCGCGAGCACGTGCCGGTGCTGTCGCGCGCGGCGGTTGCCGCGGGCATCGCCGGCCTGTTCATGGAGACCCATCCGGACCCGGCGAACGCCCTGTCCGACGGCCCGAACGCCGTGCCGCTGGGACGCATGAAGGAACTGCTGACCACCCTGGTCGAACTCGACCGCGTGGTGAAGCGTACCGGCTTCCTCGAGACCAGCTTCAAGGGCTGATTTCACTTATATAGCTTGAAAGACGAGGCGCCCCAACCGGCGCCTCGACTTTCATGTGCGACGATTTTTCACCTTTCCGGAGACTGAACCATGAGTGCTATCGTTGATATTATCGGCCGCGAGATCATTGATTCGCGCGGCAATCCAACCGTCGAATGCGACGTGCTGCTCGAATCGGGCGTGATGGGCCGTGCCGCCGTGCCGTCGGGCGCGTCGACCGGCTCGCGCGAAGCGATCGAACTGCGCGACGGCGATCCGAAGCGTTACTTCGGCAAGGGCGTGCTGCAAGCCTGCGAGAACATCAATACCGAGATCAGCGAAGCCATCATGGGCCTGGACGCCAACGAACAGGCCTTCTTGGACCGCACCCTGATCGACCTGGACGGCACCGAGAACAAGAGCCGCCTGGGCGCGAACGCGATGCTGGCCGTGTCGATGGCCGTGGCCAAGGCCGCCGCCGAGGAAGCCGGCCTGCCGCTGTACCGCTACTTCGGCGGTTCGGGCGCAATGCAGATGCCGGTGCCGATGATGAACGTCATCAATGGCGGCGCCCACGCCGACAACAACCTGGACATCCAGGAATTCATGATCATCCCGATCGGCGCGCCAAGCTTCAAGGAAGCGATGCGCTACGGCGCCGAGGTGTTCCACACCCTCAAAAAAATCCTGCATTCGAAAGGCCTGGCTACCTCGGTCGGCGACGAAGGCGGTTTCGCGCCGAACGTGGCCAACCACGAAGAAGCGATCAAGCTGATCATGGAAGCGATCGAGCAGGCCGGCTACCAGGCCGGCACCGATATCGCCATCGGCCTCGATTGCGCGGCCAGCGAGTTCTACAAGGACGGCAAGTACCACCTGGAAGGCGAGGGACTGACCCTGAGCTCGACCGACTTCACCAACATGCTCGCCACCTGGGTCGACAAGTATCCGATCATCTCGATCGAGGACGCGATGCATGAAGGCGATTGGGAAGGCTGGGGCATCCTGACGCAGGCGCTGGGCAAGAAGGTGCAGCTGGTCGGCGACGATCTGTTCGTCACCAACACCAGGATCCTGAAAGAGGGCATCCAGAAGGGCATCGCCAACTCGATCCTCATCAAGATCAACCAGATCGGCACCCTGACCGAAACCTTCGCCGCCATCGAGATGGCCAAGCGCGCCGGCTACACCGCCGTCATCTCGCACCGTTCGGGCGAGACCGAGGATTCGACGATTGCCGACATCGCCGTGGGCCTGAACGCCCTGCAGATCAAGACCGGCTCGATGTCGCGTTCGGACCGCATGGCGAAGTACAACCAGCTGCTGCGCATCGAGGAAGACCTGGGCGACGTTGCCAGCTACCCTGGCCGCGACGCTTTCTATAATCTGAAGTAATGGATGGACGACTGGTGCGCCTGCGGCACGCCAGTCGATTGAATTATGTAATGCTTCCGGGGTGCTGCGCACGCCGGTATGACTATTTATGCGCCTGATTTCGCTTGCCCTTGCCGTCCTGCTGTTGCTGATCCAGTACCCGCTGTGGCTGGGGAAGGGCGGCATGCTGGCCGTTGCCGATTTACGCGACCAGGTGACCGTGGCCCAGGCCCAGCTGGACGGGCGCAAGGCGCGCAACGCCAAGCTCGATTCTGAAGTGCGCGACCTGCGCGAAGGCCTCGGCGCCGTCGAGGAACGCGCGCGCCTGGAGCTGGGCATGATCAAGCAGAACGAGATTTTCGTGCAGGTGCTGCGGCATAACGAAAAGCCGGTCGAATCCATGACCGTGCCGCCGCCACCGCCTGCGCCGAAGAACAAAGGCGGGCACGGCGCGCCTGCCGTCACGCACTGATATTCCATGACACTCGATACCCTCGAAGAGCTGGCGGCCTACCTGGCCGGCGCGTTCGACAGCGGCGACGCCGCCGTGCTGCGCGATGCGCTGGACGTCGCATCGCGCGCCGACGCAACGGCGCACCTGGCCGCAGCTGCCGGCGTGCCCCAGGCCACCTTGCGCGCCGCTTTTGCGTCCGGCGAGATGGACCTCGAGACCACGCTGGCGGTAATGAAGGTCATCGACCTGCATTTGCCGGGCTGATAGCGGAAGGCCTCCCGCAAACGGTGCGGATTGGCCTAGAATGTTCCTTATCTCTTCATTACAAGGTGAGGGCACCATGAGCCAGCAACATGCCGCAGGACCGTTCGACGTTACCGTGACTCCGCAAGGCCAGCCCGACGTGCGCGATGGCGTTACCACCGGGCGCATGGCGATCGAAAAGCGCTACCATGGCGCGCTGGAAGGCAGCGGCGTGGGCGAGATGCTGTCGGCGATGACCACCACCGAAGGCTCGGCCGGCTACGTGGCCGTGGAGCGCGTGACCGGCACGCTGGACGGTCGCAGCGGCAGTTTCGTGGTCCAGCACAGCGGCACGATGGCACGCGGTGCGCAGGCACTGGCGATCAGCGTGGTGCCGGATTCGGGGACGGGGGAGCTGGCGGGAATTGCCGGCACCATGCGTATCCGGATCGAGGAGCGCAAGCACTTCTACGAATTCGATTACGAGTTGCCTGATCTCTAAAAAGAAAAGCCGCAGCGGGCATGATGCGCGCTGCGGCGTTGGCGGGGCCGTCGCTTAGTCCGACGAGGCGTCGCCCTGTTGCGCGCCGGCGCCTTGCTCCAGGAAGGAGCGCAGCATCCAGGCGTTCTTTTCGTGCACTTCCATGCGGGTGGTCAGCATGTCGGCGGTCGGGTAGTCGTCCAGTTCGTCGGCGACCTTCACGCCTGCGCGCAGGGTGCGGATCAGGATTTCATTGCCGTCCACCAGCTGACGGATCATTTCCTTCGACGACAGCACTTCTGGTTCTTCGGTGATGCTCGACAGCTCGGCGTAGCGCTTGTAGGTGGCCGGGGCGAAGTGGCCCAGGGCACGGATGCGTTCGGCGATCTCGTCGAGGGCGTTCCACTGCTCGGTGTACTGCTCTTCGAACATCACGTGCAGGCTCGAGAACAGCGGACCCGTCACGTTCCAGTGGAAGTTGTGGGTCTTCAGGTAGAGCATGTAGGCGTCTGCCAGTACGGTCGAGAGCGATTCGACCATTTTGGCGCGGTCTTCGGTGCTGATGCCGGTATCCATGTGCATTGCGGTTCTCCTGTAGTGAGGTGATAGTGCTTGTTGAAAGTTGTAGCACTATTAACAATGCACAGCTTAGCACTGGCCGGAAAATCCTGCGGCACGATAAGGGATGGGGCTCCCGATGCCGTGCGTCGCGCCTGCCGGGCCGGTGCTATTGTTCAGGTCACGTCAACCTACGAGGGGCCGGCATGGACAAGTTTCTGATCGTTTTCCGGGGATCGACAGTCGGCGAAGCCGAAGGCCGGCAGCATGATCCGCTGCAGTGGGAATCCTGGTTCGACTCGCTGGGCCGGGCCCTGCTCGACCGGGGCGCCCTCAGCCAGGGCAGCGTCGAGGTGCCGACCCGCCTGCTCGGGCCGAAGATCAGCAGCAGCGCCATGTCGGGCTATTGCGTGATCGGCGCCAACGATTTCAACGACGCGGTGCGCCTGGCCAAGACCTCGCCCATCTTCGATGAAGATGGCTCCGTGGAGATTGCGCACCTGCGCTAGGGATTGCGCAGCTGCGCCCCCGGCTTGATGCGCGACTATCCGCAAGTCGACTACATCGTACGCGGCGAGGGCGAGCGCACCGTCGGTGGACGGCATTGCCTGGCGCACGGACGGCGTGCCGACTGCCAGCGCGCCGGCCGAAATGATCCGCGACCTCGACGACTACCGCATCGGCTGGGAGCTGATGCAGTTCTCGCGCGGCCAGCGCGGTTTCTGGACCCAGTGGCGCCACCGCGACCCGATCAAGTTTGCCAAGGAGCTGGCGCGCTTGAAGCGCGAGCAGGGCGTTACGCCACGGCATGCGCTGGTACACGCGCATGGGGCGGCGGTCTGGTTCCATAAGATTGCCGAGTTCATCGTGGGCAAGCGGCTGAAGAACAGCACGCTGACGCTGCGCCGCTTCTGGGGCGCCTCGCTCGAGGAGCACGAGGAGTCGATGGTCAAGCGCAAGCGGGCGGTGATTCCCATCGGGCGGGCAGGCGCCAGCAAAACGGCTGCACGCACAGTCGAGTTGGGCCGGTAGAGCGGCAGGGTGAGCAACAGCCAAGCCAGGGTTGGCAGGGGTACCGCCGGCCGGGATGGGGTGGGGCTGGCGCCAGCCCTCTGCCAAACCCTCTCATTTGGCATACTCATTTCTTCTCATTTCCTCTCTTTTCGAACTTGTTGAAATGGCAGAGGTCAAACGGAAGAGAAAGAGAATAAATGAGAGGGCCAAATGAGAAGCGATGAAAGAAGGGCTGGATTGCTTGTACTCCCCGTGCTGCACGAACTTGCAGATTATCTAGAGCGCACCGGCAGTATCTTGTCGCCAGATGAGGCGCTGGGGCATGCCGTGCGTGAATGGATTGCGTCGCGTGAAGACGGAAAGGTGGCGCTCGATGTCGGCGCCGCCCCACGCAGGCCGGGTGGCTATCAATGGAAATGCCTGTTCCTGGCGCATGGCAGCGAGCTGCGCTTTTTCCACGACGGACAGTTTCACTACGCTGAAGTGCGTGATGATTTACTGGTCCACAACAACCGGCCCGTGTCGCCGCGCCAGTTCATGCTGGGCGTCATCGGTGAGCCGCGCAATGCCTGGCATGAATTATGGGTGCGCCGGCCCAGCGATGCGCGCTGGAAGCTGGCGTCGGTGTTGCGGCGCGAACTCGCGTCAGGCAAGCCGCCGCCGGAATCGCCCATCGGCGCCATGCGTGAAGTTGCCGCCGCCATGGCGCAAACGCTGGAAACTGCTAACGCCGTGGTCAAGAAAGCGCAGGAACTTGCCTTGCCGCAGTTTGAGCGCCGCCGTACGGACTTGCGCCGTTCGACCGACAGGCTGGTGGAGGAGTGGTTGGAGGACTGACGAGCTCTGAGGAAATCGCTAGAGCACTGGCTGCAGCAATGTCTGCAGCACTGCCCGCACCGGCTCGGGAATCGGCACCGACTTGCCGCTCGGCCGGTGCACGTACACATGCACGAAATGCCCGGCGGCGGCCGGCATGGTCTCGTCGTTGCGGTACAGCGCGATCTCGTAGCGCACGCTGGCATTACCCAGCTTGGCCACGCGCACGCCGACGTGCACGACGTCGGGGAAGGAAATGGAACTGAAGTAGGAGCACCCGGTCTCGACGACGAAGCCGACGACTTCGTCCTTGTGGATGTCGAGCGCGCCGCGGTCGATCAGGTAGCGATTGACCGCGGTGTCGAAGAAGCTGTAGTAGTTGACGTTGTTGACATGCCCGTAGCTGTCGTTGTCCATCCAGCGCGTCGGCAGGGCGACGATGTGGGGAAAGGCAGAGCGGGGCGTATCGCGCATCGTCAAAAGCTTCCTGTGTGAGTGTGGAACTGATTGCTTAGTGCTTGGTCTCGTCGGCCGGCGTCACGGCATCCGCCGCGATCGGAGCAGCGAACAATTGCGCGCAATCGACCTTGTCGAACGCGTAGTGCTTGCCGCAGAAATCGCAATTGATACCGAGTTCGCCCAGGTCGGCCACGGCCGCATCGACTTCCGGCTGGCCCAGCATCTTCAGCATGTTGCCGACTTTTTCGCGCGTGCAGCTGCAGTGGAATTGTGGATGCTGCGGGTCGAACACGCGGATCGTCTCTTCCCAGAACAGGCGGGTGAGCAGGGTCTCGATATCGGTACCCAGCAGTTCTTCCTGTTTCAGGGTGCTGCCCAGCACGACGGCGCGGTTCCAGGTTTCCAGGTCTTCCTCTTCGGTCGCCTGTTTCACCTGGTCGTCCTTGCCGGTGTGGCGCGGCAGCTTTTGCAGCAGCATGCCGCGCGAGACCTTGTCGTCGGCCGCCAGCCACAGGCGCGTGTCCATCTGCTCGGAACGCAGCATGTAGTTTTCGATGACGGTCGCCATGCTCTCGCCGTCGAGCGGCACGATGCCCTGGTAGGGTTGCTGGCCCGGCACCTTGTCGAGCGGGTCGAGCGTGATCACGAAGCGGCCCTGGCCGTTGGCGTTGAGCAGCTGGCGCAGGGTGGCGTCATCGGCCACCTCGGCGTCCGGCGCCAGTTTTGCCGTGGCGCGGATGCGCAGCTCGGCGTCGCACTCGACCACCAGCAGGCGCACCGGTCCGTCGCCGTGGATCTGCATCACGATCGAGCCATTGAATTTCAGGTTGGCCGAGAGCAGGGCGGCCGCCGCCACCATTTCGCCCAGCAGGGCGCGCACGGCCTTCGGGTAGCCATGGCGAGCCTGGATCTCGCGCCAGGTATCGGAAATCTCGACCAGTTCGCCGCGCACGGCGGCGTTGTCGAAGATAAATTTCTGCAGGGTGTCCTTGGTGTCCGTTGTCGTCATTGTCTATCCGATTTGCTTGAGCTGCGCCTTGAACAATTGGCCACGCGCCACGTAACTGGCGGCATTGGCCTGCAAGCGCAGCAGGTCTTCTTCCGTGAGGGTGCGCACCGCCTTGGCAGGCGCACCGATGATGAGCGAATTGTCGGGAAATTCCTTGCCCTCGGTAACCAGCGCGCCGGCACCGACCAGGCATCCCTTGCCAATCTTTGCGCCGTTCAGGATCACGGCCTGGATGCCGATCAGCGAATCGTCGCCAACCGTGCAGCCATGCAGCATGGCCTGGTGGCCGACGGTCACGCCCTTGCCGAGCGTGAGCGGGTAGCCCATGTCGGTGTGCATGACCGTGCCTTCCTGCACGTTGCTGTTTTCGCCGATCGTGATCCGCTCGTTGTCGCCGCGGATCGTCACGCCATACCACACCGAGGTATTCGCCTCGAGCGTGACTTTGCCGATCAGGTTGGCCGTATCGGCAACGAAGGCCGACGCATCGATCTCGGGCGCATGCTCGCCCAGCTGGTAAATCGCCATGGATTGCTCGCGGAAGGGTTGTGGTGCCGCTATTTTACGCCCTTGCGCTTGCCGTCGTCCCCAAATGGGGATGGCAGACAGGAATTCAACGGCATGCGTATAATCGGACGATTGATCCGAACGACCGTACTATTTTCGGTTGTACTACTTTCATTGCCGAGCGAGCCCATGACACCATCCCGTTCCGAATTTCTCACCGTGCGCGGCCTGCGCACCCACGTGCGCCACTGGGGCCGCGAAGGCGCGCCGAAGATCTTCATGGCGCATGGCTGGATGGACATGTCGGCCTCGTTCCAGTTCATCGTCGATTGCCTGGAAGGCGACTGGCACGTGATTGCCCACGACTGGCGCGGCTTTGGCCTGACCGAGCGGACCGGAACCGACACCTACTGGTTCCCCGACTACGTGGCCGACCTCGATTTCCTGCTCGACCACTATTCGCCGGACGCGCCGGTGAACCTGCTCGGCCACAGCATGGGCGGGAATGCCGTCAGCCTGTATGCGGGCGTGCGGCCCGAGCGCGTGGCCAAGCTGATCAACCTGGAGGGCATTGGCCTGCAGGGCAGCGTGCCACAGCAGGCGCCGAAGCGCCTGGCGCGCTGGCTCGATGAGCTGAAGACGCCGCCGGTGATGCGCGGCTATGCCAGCCTGGAAGAGGTGGCGGCGCGCCTGAAGAAAACCAACCCGCGCCTGCCCGAGGACCGCGCCGCTTTCCTGGCCGAGCACTGGTCGGCGCGCAATGCCGCGGGGGAGTACGAGATCCTGGGCGACCCGGTGCACAAGATGAGCGGGCCGCTGTTGTACCACCTGGACGAGATGATCGCGATCTGGAAGAAGATCACGGCGCCGGTGCTGTGGATCGAGGCGGCGGAGACGGACATGTGGCGCTGGATGGGGCCGCAGGAACAGATGCGCGCCGAGGTGGACAGCCGCCTGGCGCACATGGCGTCGGTCGAGGCGCACATTGTGCCCGGGGCGGGGCACATGGTGCATCACGACCAGCCGCAGGTACTGGCGCGCTTGATCGAGGCGTTTCTGGGGCGTTGAACCCGGTTGGTTTGCACAGGGACATGGGGCTGTTGCCTGCCCCGTTATCGGTAATCATGATCCGCGTGGGCACGAGTGCCCACCCTACGGGACACGCTGCGTATCCGCGTTTCGTATGATCTCGCCGTTGGCGGTACCGGTTCTTGTATGAACTCGCCGATAACGGTGACGGTCTTTGTATGAACTCGCCGATAACGGTGACGGTCTTTGTATGAACCCGCCGATAACGGTGCCCGTAGGGTGGGCACTCGTGCCCACGCGAATTCAACACACCAATAACAGCGCAGGCAACAGCCCCACGTCCCCGCAAACTTTCCGCCCGCACCACGCTCACAAATGCCGGATCTCGACCGGCGGCACCGTCCAATCATCATTGCGCCCATCGATATACCGCACCGGCGCCCCCACCAACTCCTCCACCCCCACATCATCCAAACTGGCCACCGTCACCGCCACAAACCTTCCCATCCCCGCCGACTCCCCCGTCGAAAACACATTGATCCCGCAAACCCGGCAGAAACAATGCCCATCCCGCCGCGCCCCAAACCGATACTCCCCCAGCGCCTCCGCCCCCGCCAGCAGCCGGAAACAGGAAGCCGCCACCTGCACCCCCCAGAACCGCATCTTCGTACAAACCGAACAATTACACTTCACCGTCCCCGCTACCGCCAGGTCAAACGCCGCCTCATACCGCACCGCCCCGCAATGACAGCTCCCCCGATACGTCTTCATTCCCACCGCCAGGATTAAAAAGAAAGCAACAACTCTAGCACTACTCGACAGCCCCGCACAGCGACCGATTGCGGCGTACAATGTCCCCTCCGTCCAGTACCCGCACCCGCACCGCATCCATGCTGAAAGTCGACCTGCACTGCCATTCCAACGTTTCCGACGGCGTCCTCGCGCCTGCCGCCGTGGCCGCCTACGCGCGCAAGGGCGGGGTCGATGCCTGGGCCCTGACCGACCACGACGAAGTCGGCGGCATCAAGGCGGCGCGCGCCAAGGCAAACGAGCTCGGCATGCGCTTCGTCGCGGGCGTCGAAATTTCCGTCACCTGGGCCAATCAAACCGTGCACCTGGTCGGCCTGCAGGTCGACGAAGACAACCCGGACCTGCTGGCCGGCCTGGCCGCCACGCGCCAGGGCCGCGATGCGCGCGGACGAGAAATCGCCGCCCAGCTGGAACAGGCCGGCATCCCGAATGCCTACGAAGGCGCCCTGAAATACGTCGGCAACCCCGACCTGCTGTCGCGCACCCACTTCGCCCGCTACATCGTCGAAACCGGCCGCTGCAACAGTACGCCCGAGGTGTTCCGTAAATACCTCAGCGAAGGTAAACCCGGCTACGTACCGCATCGCTGGGCCGCGCTCGACCAGGCCATGGGCTGGATCCAGCGCGCCGGTGGTATCCCGGTGATCGCCCATCCGGGCCGCTACCGCTTCGACGCCACCGCCGAGGGCGTGCTGTTCGACGAATTCCGCCAGCTCGGCGGCAATGCGATCGAGGTCGTCACCGGCAGCCACACGCTCGACCAGTATGGCATCTATGCCGAAGTGGCGCGCCGCTACGGCTTCCTGGCCTCGCGCGGCACCGACTTCCACGCCCCCGGCGAAGCCCGCGTCGAGTTCGACGCCTTGCCGCCGCTCCCAGGCAACGTCACCCCGGTCTGGCACGACTGGTTCTGAGGTTTAAGTTCCCCATAAGCCCGCGCTCTTGAATTTCCCGGCACTCAGCCCTATCTTGGCAGCCTGTCAAGCTCATTTCTGCTGGAGGCTGTTTCCATGAAGCGCATCGTTCTGTTCCTCGCCACCAACCTCGCGGTTGTGCTGGTGCTCACCGTTGTCCTGAACCTGCTGGGTGTCGGGCGCGCGGTGACCGCCGAGGGCATCAATGTCGGCGCCCTGGCTGTGTTCTCCCTGGTGGTCGGCTTTACCGGCTCCATCATTTCCCTGCTGCTGAGCAAACCGATGGCCAAGTGGTCGACCGGCGCGCGCGTCATCGAGCAGCCGCAAAATGCCACCGAGCAGTGGCTGGTGAATACCGTGCGTAAACTTGCCGAGCGCGCCGGCATTGGCATGCCCGAAGTGGCGGTGTACGAGGGCGAACCGAACGCATTCGCCACCGGCGCCTTTAAAAATTCCGCACTGGTAGCCGTGTCCACTGGCCTGCTGCAAGGCATGACCCAGGACGAAGTCGAGGCCGTGCTCGGCCACGAAGTCGCCCATATCGCGAATGGCGACATGGTCACGCTCACGCTCATCCAGGGCGTGGTGAACACCTTCGTCGTGTTCCTGGCGCGCGTGGTCGGCTTTTTCGTCGACAAGGTGCTGCTGCGCGGGAACGACGACCGCGGCCCCGGCATCGGCTACATGGTCACCGTGTTCGTCTGCGAAATCGTGTTCGGCCTGGTGGCCTCGATCATCGTGGCCTGGTTCTCGCGCCAGCGCGAGTTCCGCGCCGACGCAGGCTCGGCCAAGCTGCTGGGCTCTACCGTGCCGATGCAGCATGCGCTGGCGCGCCTGGGCGGCCTGCAACCGGGCGCCTTGCCGTCGTCGCTGAACGCCTCGGGTATCTCGGGCGGCGGTGGCGGCTGGGGCGCACTGTTCTCGACCCACCCGCCAATGGAAGAGCGCATCGCCGCGCTCCAGGCCCTGCGCTAATCACTTAGGAAACCGATGAGCCAATTTTTCCAGATCCATCCAGACAACCCGCAGGCGCGGCTGATCAAGCAGGCCGCGCAGATCATCCGCTCCGGCGGCGTGGCGGCGCTGCCGACCGATTCGGCCTACGCGCTGGTATGCCAGCTCGACGACAAGAACGCGGTCGAGAAGCTGCGCCGCGTGCGCGGCATCGACGACAAGCACCACCTGACGCTGCTGTGCCGCGATTTGTCGGAGATCGCCAAGTACGCACGCATCGACAATGCACAGTACCGCCTGCTGAAGGCCACCACGCCCGGCCCGTACACGGTGATCCTGGAAGCGACGAAGGAACTGCCGCGGCGCCTGTCGCATCCCTCGCGCAAGACCATCGGCCTGCGCGTACCGGAAAACCTGATCACGCTGGCGCTGCTGGAAGAACTGGGCGAGCCGCTGATCGGCACTACGCTGCAGCTGCCGGGCGACGACCACATGCTGTCCGACCCCGACGAGGTGCGCGAGCGCCTGGAAAAGCAGATCGAGCTGGTGATCGACGGCGGCGCCGGCACGCTGGAAGGCACCACCATCGTCGACCTCACCGGCCCCGAGCCCGTGCTGTTGCGCGAGGGCAGGGGCGACCCCGCCGCGTTTGGCCTGTAGCGCTTCCTGGCTTGTAGTCCTTTCCGTATCTCCTTTCCCCGGCGGCCTTCCAGGCCGCATCCGGGCTGCCCGGCCCCGCTCTGCTAGAATCGCTCCCTTATGGATGAAATCATTCGCAACATCGCAGTATTCGCGCTGCCCGTTCTTTTCGCGATTACCCTGCACGAAGCGGCGCACGCCTACGCCGCCAGGCGCCTCGGCGACAACACGGCCTATGCCCAGGGCCGCATGACCCTCAATCCCCTGGTCCATATCGACCTGTTCGGCACGATCATCATTCCGATTGCGCTGTACGTCACCACCGGCTTCGTCTTCGGCTACGCCAAGCCGGTGCCGGTCCAGTTCGGCAACCTGCGCAATCCGAAACGCGACATGGCCTGGGTGGCGCTGGCCGGGCCGGCCGCCAATTTGCTGATGGCCTTCCTGTGGGTGGTGTTCGGCATGCTGTTGGCGGCCTTCGGCATCGACGAGGAGTTCCTGAGCAAGATGGCGCGCGCCGGCCTGCTCACGAACCTGCTGATCTTCGCATTCAACCTTTTCCCGCTGCCGCCGCTCGACGGTGGGCGGGTGCTGACCAGCATGCTGCCGAACCGGCTGGCCTACCAGTTCGCCCGCATCGAGCCGTATGGTTTCTTCATCTTGCTGGCGCTGCTGTATTTCAACGTGCTCGCCTTCTGGGTGCAACCGGTGATGTGGCTGGGCGCGCAGGTGGTCGAGCTGGTTACGACGCCGCTGGCCTGGTTGCTGACGTGATGCACCTGCCGGCAGCCACTGCCTCGTCCTGGGTGCAGCGCTTCGCTCATCTGGTCCCGCCCGGCGAAGTGCTGGATTTGGCCTGCGGCAGCGGGCGCCATGCGCGCCTGTTCGCCGGGCTCGGCCACCCGGTGCTGGCGGTCGACCGCGACCCGCAGTCGCTGGCAGCGGCCGCCGGTCCCGGCATCGTCACCCTGCAGCACGACCTGGAAGCCGAGGGTGCCGCCTGGCCGTTCGAGCCAGGCCGCTTCGCTGGCATCGTCGTCACGAATTACCTGCACCGCCCGCTGTTGAACCAGCTGATGGCCAGCCTCGCCCCGAACGGCGTGCTGATCTATGAAACGTTCGCGCTCGGCAACGAACTCTTCGGCAAACCCTCGAACCCGGCCTTCCTGCTGCACCCCGGCGAGCTGCTGGAACATGCGGCTGCCGGCGGCCTGCGGGTGCTGGCGTTCGAGGATGGCGCCGTCGTCCAGCCGAAGCCGGCGCGGGTGCAGCGCCTGTGCGCGGCGGGGCAGGGCGTGGTGCAAACCGAGGTAAAGCTCGACCATTTATCTGGTGCCGAATGAACCATAGGGGCGGGCTATCCGCTACAATCAGATTTTTCTTTTCCAGCACGTACCAGAAATTATGATCAAGGGCAGCATAGTAGCAATCGTCACGCCGATGTTTGAGGATGGCAGTCTCGACAAGGACAGCCTGCGCAAACTGCTCGACTGGCACGTGGCCGAAGGCACCGATGGCATCGTGATCGTCGGCACCACCGGCGAATCGGCCACCGTCAGCCCGGAAGAGCACTGCGAACTCATCAAGTTCACGGTCGACCACGTGGCCGGCCGCATTCCGGTCATCGCCGGCTCGGGCGGCAACTCCACCGCCGAAGCCATCGCCCTGACCCGTCACGCGAAAGAAGTCGGCGCCGACGCCTCGCTGCAGGTGGTGCCGTACTACAACCGTCCGACCCAGGAAGGCATGTACCGCCACTTCAAGGCGATTGCCGAAGCGGTCGATCTGCCGATCATCCTGTATAACGTGCCCGGCCGCACCGTGGCCGACATGAGCAACGAGACCATCGCGCGCCTGGCGCCGATCGCCAACATCGTTGGCGTGAAGGATGCCACCGGCAACATCGGACGCGGCATCGAGCTGCTGAAGATGGTCGACAAGTCGTTTGCCGTGTACTCGGGCGACGACCCGACCGCGATGGCGCTGATGTTCTGCGGCGGCGCCGGGAATATCTCGGTCACCGCCAACGTGGCCCCGCGCGCAATGCACGAGCTGTGCGCCGCCGCCATGGCCGGCGACATCGCCAAAGCCGTCGAGATCAATAACCGCGTGCTGGAATTGCACGCCAAACTGTTCGTCGAACCGAATCCGGTGCCGGTGAAGTGGGCGCTGACGGAAATGGGCAAGATGCCGGCCGGCCTGCGCCTGCCGCTGGCGCCGCTGTCCGCGCCGTTCCACGACACTGTGCGCACCGCGCTGCGCCAGGCGGGCCTCCTGCCGCAATCCTGAGTCCCGCAAGGGTGTTGGTTCACAGATCTGAAATTGTAACGATATGACTACTCGCAACAAAAAGACCTTCGCAACCCGTGTTTCCGCGCCAACCGCAGCGCGCGTACTGGCGCTGTCCGCACTGGCGCTGAGCATGGCCGCGTGCACCACCGTGTTCGAGTCGGACAAGGTGGATTACAAGGCGTCGAAAAAAGCCGCACCGCTGGATGTGCCGCCGGACCTGACCCAGCTTCAAAAAGACAATCGTTACGCCGTGCCGGATGGCAGCGGCGTTGCCACCGCATCGGGCATGGCAGCAATGCCATCGGCGGGAGCCGCTGGCGCTGCTGCCTCCTCCTCCATTCCTGCGGGCGCCGCCGCCATCGGCCCGGTCTCGACCGAGGCCGTGCGCATCGAACGTGCCGGCGACCAGCGCTGGCTGGTGGTCAAGCAGACGCCTGAACAGCTGTGGCCGAAACTGCGCGAGTTCTGGAACGACGCCGGCCTGCCGGTGGCAACCGAATCCGAAGCAACCGGCGTGATGGAAACCGAGTGGGTCGAGAACCGTTCGAAGATCCCGCAAGACTTCCTGCGCAACACCATCGGCCGCGTCTTCGACAAGGCCTACTCGACCGGCGAGCGCGACAAGTTCCGCACCCGTCTCGAGCGCCTGCCGGACGGCTCGACCGAGATCTACATCAGCCACCGCGGCGCCGAAGAGGTGCTGACCGGCGCCCAGAAGGAATCCACGGTCTGGACCGTGCGTCCGAATGATCCGACCCTGGAAGCGCAATTCCTGGGCCGCCTGGTGGCGCGCCTGACCGGCGCCACGACGCCTGAGCAGGTGCAGACCGCGCAAGCCAAGGTCGACAACGCCACCCCGGCGCCGCAGCGCGCCAAGCTGGCCGGCAACGCCGTCGAGGTCGACGAGGGCTTCGAGCGCGCCTGGCGCCGTGTCGGCCTGGCGCTCGACCGCGTCGGCTTCACCGTCGAAGACCGCGACCGCGTGCAGGGCATCTACTTTGTCCGCTACGTCGATCCGGACGCGTCGGCCAAGGATGGCTTCTTCTCGAAACTGTTCAGCTTCGGCAACGACGACAAGGCGAAGGAAGCCCAGCGCTACCGCGTGCTGGTCAAGGCCAACGAAGGCGGCAACAGCAGCGCGGTCACCGTCCAGGACAATGAAGGCAAGCCGGATGCATCGGCGACGGCGGGCAAGATCCTGTCGCTGCTGAACGACGAGCTGAAGTAAGCATCGTCAGCGTTGAAAGAACCGGCCTTCGTGGCCGGTTTTTTTATGGGTGTTTCGCGTAATGGTGGGGTATGCGTGGGTACGGCGCCTCCATGTCGAAAAACACCTCCGGCCACAAATGTCTGAACGAAAAAAAACCGGCCCGCAGGCCGGTCTTTCGAACCAGAAAAATTCTGATTACTTGGTAGCAGCAGCCGAAGCAGCAGCGTCAGCAGCGGTCGAAGCGGCCGAAGCGGCTTCCGAAGCAGCAGCCGAAGCGGTAGCGGCAGCAGCAGCAGCGTCAGCAGCTGGGGTGGTAGCAGCAGCGTCGGTGGTTGCAGCTGGTGCAACTTCGGTGGTGGTGGTGGTGGTTGCGGTGTCAGCAGCAGGCGCTTCGACAGCAGCTGGGGTTGCTGGAACTTCTTCTTTTTTCGAGCAAGCAGCCAGAGCAACGGCCATCAGGGAGACGATCAGCAGGGATTTTTTCATGATTTTCCTTTTAATTAAAAGTGGAGTACTGCTTGTTTTACGATGAATAATTACCGGTAATTATCGCTCGCTGGAATTCTCGTGTACTTTGCAAAAATGCAAGAGTGATACTGATACAACGGAACCTTCCTAACCCGATATTATAGCCAAATTTACTCGTTCGCAATAGAAAAGTCATGCCAAAATGTAAGTCTTGTGTTACTTGTTAAGCTTCATTTTGTTACAAGATGCTACAGCGTCGAAGACCTTTCCCAGTGGTTCAGATACTTGCCTGATCACTACAATCCGGTGACGCTCGGCAGGAGCGTCTGGCGCGATTCTTCCCAGATGCCGGCGAAGCGGTGCGCCGGCACATCCACGGCGCCGGGGGCGTCGAAGGCGGCCTCGCCGCGCATCCAGTCGCTGTGAAAACGGCGCAGCACATGCAGCCCGTCGGCAATGCAAAAGGAGTCGGTCAGCTGGCGCAGCGCGCGCGGCGTCTGGCGGCATTCGGCCAGGTGGCTGTAGTCGCGCAACAGGCGCAGGAAGCGCGGCGCCTCGCGTTCGATATGGCCCGGGTCGTGCAGCACCAGGCGCAGGCTGCCGCCGCCATGGAGAAAGGCGCGCAGCTGGGCGTCGACCTCGCTTGAGCCCAGCGGAAAGACGCTGAAATCCGGATCGAACATGTCGAGCTGGCGCACCGCGCGCGCCAGCACGGCGCGCCACTGCGCCTCGCAATCGCGGCGGGTATCGAAACGCACCAGCAGCGACTCGTCCATGCTTCCTCCAGTCGTCAATCAGCCCAGCTCGATCCAGCCGTCCTGGTACCAGGTGTACAGTGCTTCCAGCACATCGTCGGAAGCATGGCCCAGGGTTTCGCCGTCGAGGCGGCGTTCGTTGGCCAGTACGTCCAGCACGATCTTGTCGTTGCGGCTCACGGCAAACGACTCGCCGTTGATGAAGACATGCTTGCCGCGGTAGAGCATCAGGGTCTTGCTCGACAGCTTCAGGCCCTTTTTCGCTGCCGCTTCCATGAAGCGTCCCACCACCAGCGGCTTGGCCGGGCCGGTGAAGAAGACGTTGTGCTTCGGCTCGGACATGTACTCGCCGAAGAAGATGGTCACGTCTTCCTCGTCCCAGCGCACCTTGTTCAGTTCTTCGGTGATGTTGGCCAGCATCTCGCGCGGGATCTCCGCCGGGTTCTTTGCCACCTGCTGGCCCGGGTCGGCATAGCGGCCGGGCAGGTCGATCGAGTCGGCCATGAATTGCAGGAAGGCTTCGCCCAGTTCCTGGTACGAGGGCGAGCGGAAGCCGATCGAGTAGGTCATGCACTCGCCCTCGGCGATGCCGTCGTGGGCATAGTGCGGCGGCAGGTACAGCATGTCGCCCGGCTCGAGCACGAATTCTTCTTCCGCGCTGAAGTTCGACAGGATCTTCAGCGGCAGGCCGTCGACCAGCGACAGGTCTTGCTGGGCGCTGATCTTCCAGCGGCGCTTGCCGTGGGCTTGCAGCAGGAACACGTCGTAGGAATCGAAGTGGGGACCGACGCCGGCGCCGTCGGTGGCGTAGCTGATCATCAGGTCGTCGAGGCGCGCGTCCGGCAGGAAGCGGAACTGGCGCAGCAGGTCGTCGGCCTTTTCGTCGTACAAATTCACGCCCTGCACCAGCATGGTCCAACCCTTCTGGTCGCGCGGGGGCAGTTCGGTCAGGGGGCCGTGCTGCATGTCCCACTGGCCGTCGACCTGGGTGACCAGGCGCGATTCGACGAAGTTCTTGGTGGCGAGGTCGGCCAGGCGCTCGAACTTGAGCAGGGGCTTGAAACCGGGGATGGCGCCGCGGATCAGCAGCGGCTTCTTGTGCCAGTAATCGCGAAGAAACTGGGCGGGAGTAATGTTCCCAAGGAGCGGTAATTTATTCATGCGTCATTATAACCAGCCGGGCAGCAGGCAGTAGCGGGGCAGGGGTATAATCCGCTCCTTACAACGAAAGGATGTGCGATGAAGATTGCCAAGAATACGGTCGTATCGGTCAACTACAAACTGTCGGATGCGCAAAACAACCTCATCGAGGAAGGCGCCCAGCCGATGGTCTACCTGCACGGCGGCTACGAGAACACCCTGCCGAAGATCGAGGAACACCTGGACGGCAAGGAAGCCGGTTTCCAGTCGACCCTGCAGATCGAGCCGGAAGACGCGTTCGGCGACTACGATTCCGAACTGGTGAAGGTCGAGGACCGCAAGGTCTTGCCTGAGCCGCTGGAAGTGGGCATGCAGTTCGAAGGCATGGCCGACGGCGCGCCGGACGACGAGCCGGTCATCTTTACTGTCACCGAAATCGCCGACGACAAGGTCGTGCTCGACGGTAACCACCCGCTGGCCGGCATGGCCCTGCGCTTCGAGCTGTCGGTCATCGACGTGCGCGCCGCCACCGACGAAGAAATCGCCCACGGCCACGTGCACGGCGCCCACGGTCATCACCACGGTGAAGACGAAGGCGAAGAGGGCGATCACTTCCGCAGCCAGCCGCTGCATTGATTGCGTCGTAGCTTTATAAACGAGAAACGGGACCAAATGTCCCGTTTTTTGTTGGCGTTCCAGGTTTGCCTGGTCGGGCGTTTCGATGGGATGACGGTGGCGGATCAAATGATGCCAACACCATGCATTCGTTCGCGTGGGCACAGGGTGCCCACCCTACGATATCAACGGCCAGCGGCTCCGGGTACCGTACGGTGGGCACCCCGTGCCCACGCGAAACGCGCCGCATTGTTGGCACCGTTTCGTTCACGTGCAACACGCTCACCACGGCTGCATCGAAATGATCACCCGCCGGCTTCTAATCTGCCGCATCCTTCACGACAAACAGCGCCTTCGCCCCCGGCTTCACTTCCACCTCCACCGCCTGGTCATCCACCGACAAGTGCCCCAGGTTCCCGCGCCATTCGATCTCCGGCTTCTTCCCCTTGCCCAGCGCCGCACTGTCGACCAGCAGCACCTTCCCATCGAACTTCCCGGCCAGCGCCTGCACCTGCTTGCGCGTGGCCGCAAAGCCATCGAACAGCGGCGACCCGCGCCGCAGCAAACTGGGCGCCACCGGGTCCGTCAGCGGCTTCAGATCCCCTTCCGAAAACAGCACGATCGCATCGAGCTTGTCGCCGCGCGCCAGCGTGAACAGGCGGTTCAGCCAGAAGCGCGTGGCCACTTGCCGGTCCTCGTACTCGCTGTTGCGCCCGGCCGCCGCCAGGTAGTGGTTGTTATTCGCAGGCAGGTTCACGCTCGCATACAGCACCTTGCCCACGGTCCAGTGGGCATTCTCGGCATACGCGCGAAAACGCGGGCTCATCGACAGCCGCGTGAGCGGCAGCTTCTTCACCCCCAGCGACGCCGGCTCGCCATGGAACAGCTCGCGCAGCCGGTTCAGGCGCTCGACTGCATTCGTACGCCCGGCCGAGTTGCGGCAGGCGGTCCAGTCGCTGCCGGCCGGCAGCACGATGGTAGGGCGCTTGACGCGCTCGACCAGGTCGCGCCGCGTTTCGTACAGGCGGTCGCCGCAAGGCTCGCTCGCATGCTTGATGCCGGTGAGGACCACGAAGGCATTCGACCTGTCGGACGTATCGTCCAGCGCTTTCCTGAAACGCTTGTCGCTCTTGCCGTCGAAGCTGTGGCCGATGACGCCGAAGTGGTGCGCATTGGCTTCGCGTGCGTCGTCCCTGGCGCCCGCCACGGCCGGCAGGCAAAGCGCCGCGCACAGGGCGGCTGCCAGCAGGGGCGAGGCGGACGGGAAGCGCATCAGGCGGCCAGGCGCTTCAGTTCGTACAGGCGCGCCAGCGCCTCGCGCGGCGTGAGCGCGTCCGGGTCGATGCCGGCCAGGGCGTCCAGCAGTTCGTTCGAGGTGGCCGGGGTAGCGGATACCTCGGCGGGCATGTCCGCTTCCTCAGGCTCCTCGCACACCGGGGCAAACAGGTCGCGCTGCGGCGTGGCGTCGAGCGCCTGCGATTCCAGGCGCGCCAGGTGCTTGCGCGCGGCCTTGATCACGGCGGGCGGCACGCCGGCCAGCTGGGCTACCTGCAAACCATAGCTCTGCGAGGCCGGGCCTTCCTGCACCGCGTGCAGGAACACGATGCTGTCCTTGTGCTCGACCGCCGACAGATGCACGTTGGCGGCGCTGGCGTGGGTCTCGGGCAGCTGGGTCAGTTCGAAATAGTGGGTCGCGAACAGGGTGAAGCTGCGGCTGATGTCGATCAGGTGGCGCGCAATCGCCCAGGCCAGGGCTAGGCCGTCGAAGGTCGAGGTGCCGCGCCCGACTTCGTCCATCAGCACCAGCGAATGCTCGGTGGCGCCGTTCAGGATCGCCGCCGATTCGGTCATCTCGACCATGAAGGTCGAGCGGCCGCCGGCCAGGTCGTCGTTGGCGCCGATACGGGTGAAGATGCGGTCGATCGGGCCGATGGTGGCACTGGTGGCCGGCACATAGCTGCCGACATAGGCCAGCAGCACGATCAGCGCGGTCTGGCGCATGAAGGTCGATTTACCGCCCATGTTCGGACCAGTGATGAGCAGCAGGCGCCGTTCGTTCGACAGCTTGCAGTCGTTGGCGATGAAGCGCTCGATCTGCTTTTCCACCACCGGATGGCGGCCTTCGTGGATCGTCAGGCAGGGTGCATCCACCAGCTGCGGCGCGCACCAGTTATTCACCAGCGCGTGCCTGGTCAGCGCCACCAGGGTGTCGACCTGGGCCAGGCCCTGCGCCACCGTCTGCAGCTGGCCGATGTGCGGCGCCAGGCAAGCCAGCAGCTCGTCGTAGAGCTGCTTTTCGCGGGCCAGGGCGCGGTCCTGCGCCGACAGCGCCTTGTCTTCGAAGGCCTTGAGTTCCGGCGTGATGTAGCGCTCGCAATTCTTCAGCGTCTGGCGGCGGCGGTAGTCGTCGGGCACCTTGTCGGCCTGGCCGTTGGTGACCTCGATGTAGAAGCCGTGCACGCGGTTGTATTCCACGCGCAGGTTCGTGATGCCGGTGCGGGCGCGTTCGCGCGTCTCGAGGTCCACCAGGAACTGGCCGGCGTTCTCCGACAGCGCACGCAATTCATCCAGGTCGGCATCGTAGCCGCGTGCGAACACGCCGCCGTCGCGCACCATCGTCGCCGGCTCTTCCATCACCGCGCGCGTCAGCAGGTCGAGGCAGTCGGCGGGCGGCATGAGCGCATCGTGGATGTCGCGCAGCAGGCAGGAGTCGCCCGGGATGAAGCAGCGCGCCACGCCTTCGCGCAGGGCCGGCAGCTGCTTCAGGCCGTCGCGCAGGCTGGCCAGATCGCGCGGACGCGCCGACAGCAGGGCGATGCGCGTGGTGATGCGTTCGATGTCCGGCACCTGGGCCAGGATGCTGGACAAGCCATCGGCAGCATCGCCCTGGGCCAGCGCTTCGATGGCTTCATGGCGTGAGCGGGCAACCGACTGGTCGCGGCGCGCATGGTGCAGCCAGTGGCGCAGCAGGCGCGAACCCATCGCGGTGCGGCAGCCGTCCAGCAGCGAAAACAGGGTCGGCGACTCCTGGCCGCGGATGGTCTCGGTCAGTTCCAGGTTGCGGCGCGTGGCGGCATCGAGGCCGATGAATTCGTTCTCGCTTTCCACCGTGAGGCTGTTCACGTGCTGCAGGCCGCGGCCCTGGGTCGCGTGGGCATAGCGCAGCAGCGCGCCGGCTGCGCCGAACGCGGCGCCCAGGCCATCGGCGCCAAAGCCGGTGAGGGTCGATACGGCGAGCTGGTCGACCAGCGCTTTGTGGCCCTTGACCACGTCGAAATGCCACTCCGGCACGCGCTGGGTGTGGGCGAAGGGGCCGTCCTCGAACAGGTTGCCATCGTCGGCGCGCAGGATTTCGGCCGGGACGATGCGTTCCAGTTCCTGGGCCAGGCGGATGGCGTTGGCGCGCGCGTCGCCGGTGAATTCCATCAGGCGCAGCGCGCCGCTGGCCAGCGACATCCAGGCCAGGCCCGTGGTGACCTGCTTGCGGTTATTGACCGCGTACAGCGCCAGCAGCGGGCGCTCGGCCTTTTCGGGCAGCAGGTCGGAGTCGGTGAGGGTGCCGGGCGTGACCACGCGCACGACCTTGCGCTCGACCGGACCCTTGGCAAGTGCCGGGTCGCCGATCTGCTCGCAGATGGCGCAGGATTCGCCCAGCTTGACCAGCTTGGCGAGGTAGGGATCGAGCGAGTGGAAGGGCACGCCCGCCATCTTGATCGGATTGCCGCCCATGCTCCCGCGCGCGGTCAGGGTAATGCCGAGGATGCGCGCGGCTTTTTCGGCGTCGTCGAAGAACAGCTCATAGAAGTCGCCCATGCGGTAGAAGACCAGCATGGTGGGATAGTCGGACTTGATGCGCAGATACTGCTGCATCATGGGCGTGACTTTTTCCGTGGCGCTGTTCTTGACGGCGGCGGCGTTGATTTCGGATGGAACGGTGGTCATGTCGGTTGTGTTCGGTACGGCGGGGCAGGGGATGCCAGGACCGCCATTTTAACCGCTTCGGCTGGGCAGCAGCGAACGCGGGGCTAATGAAAAAGGCATGTGGTGGATAGCTCTAAAAGCAAAATTGGGACGTGCTCGCCGAGCGGTGCGAGGAGAGTGGACTTGTCCTACGACGTCGTTGGCCCAACGTCCGCCCAGCTTCTGGTACTTCATCAGCGCGAGCAGCTCAAGCTTGCAAGCGCCGTAAAAGGTTTGTCGTTTAAGCAAATGCTAGAGAAACGCATCGACATTCTCTAAAACGCGTTTGCTTGACCGATAGGCTGTTGCGAAGCGCTTCCGCTGCGCTAGCGGAAGGTGTCCTAGACGAACAGAGGCGACTGGCGGTTAACGGGGCTCAGGTGTTGAAGAGGGACGGCGGCGGTGGCGAGGGATGCTGCGCGGCTTCCGTGGCAACATGGCCTGCGAACGCAGTGAGAAACGTTCGGAGGCCCGTCAGCTGGGAAAGCTCGGTATAGGCGCCATCCTCAATTGCCTCCCGAGGAGTCGTAATGACTGCTGCCGCAGTATAGAAACTTTCCAACATCAGCTTGCGACAAAGAATCTCGTAGCGCTTCTGGTAGGAGGCGCCCTTGAATTCGGGGAAGACTTGGAAGTAATTCATGGCGTCGCGCACTGCGGATCGAGACTCTGGTGCGTCTTCGACGACCATCAGCCATCCAGTGAACGGGGCCATTTGCTCCCCAAATGCCCCTTCGCGGTAAGCAATCTTAAAGTCCGCTGCCGTGCCGATGGCTTCTTCCGTCCGATTGTTGAAATTATTGCCAAAGGACGGGCCCACATGGCTCTTCAGTTCGATCGCGGCGACAAGCCGACGTTGATGGATGACTAGCAGATCCCACTGCTTCGTCGGGCGAAAATATCCTGGAAGCGTAACGAGCCGTTTGGTCAAGTGGACGTCCGCTGCATGCAGCCCGTTGGCTCGGACGATGTCGAGGATAAGCGTGATGAAGCCATCGAGGTTCTTGCCGCTAGTGACGCCGGCGCGCTCGCCTTGGTCGATGACGCCAGCCTCCACCTGCTTTTGGCGCGCCGCCGCTCGGTTGCCCCAAAAAACTTTGATCGCTTCGCGCGCTTTGTTTTCGTAATCTGCTAATTCGATTGCCATGTCAGTTCTTTTTGGCGAGCGACTCGCGCTCACGTGTGTTCAAGGAATAAAGTTCGGCGGCCGCCTCGTCGCACGCTTTCAAGTCCAAAGCCGCCGCCGCCGCGATCAAGCGCCCTCGGATGTCTGCCGAAACCGTCTCCCAGCGCGGGATTCGAATGCGGCGGAGGTATTGAGCTTGGAAACGCAGATAGCCACCGCGCATTTTCGTGGAATAGGTCTCAACGAAAAGTCGCGCCACGTTGGACAGCAGGACAGCCTGCAGGGCCCGCAGTTCCCACTGCTCCGAAAGCACGAAGTAAAGGTTGTGGTGGGGGTACAGGCGCCCATCATCGAATACTACCTGCGCATCTCCACGAATGTCCGGAATCAGGAGCTTCGGCTTCCAAGTGAGCGACGGGGTTATGCGGTCGATCGTCCGATACCACGAGGACGACGATTTCTTGGCCACGTGCCGCGCTTCGAGCCGCTCGCGATGCTGCTCGAAATACGCTTTGAGCCGAGGGTAGTCGTCTAGGTTGACTAAGGGGCCCTCATCGGTGAACGGATTGACCACGCCATAGCCGCGCCATTCAACGTGTCCGGTGGCCAGGTCGCGGCCCATCGCCAAGGGAATCTTGCGATCGGCCTCCACGTCGAGTTCGTCGAGCTTTCCGATGAAAATCTTGTCTGCGCCGGTGGCGACTCCGATGCCGACTTTACATCCGGCTTCTTCAAGCGTTGGAAAATCTGCCTCCAGGCGGCGGATCAGTTCGATCCGTCCGGCGGTCTCCAAAATCCAGGGGTTGCTGCCATCGACCACGTTTTCGAGTTCGGCGAACAGGTGTGACACGCCTTCTTCGGCGCGCATTGCGGACGAAAGCTCCGACAGCGTTACTTTGTCAAGGGCAGGGCGTGGCGCGACGCGCGTCGGCTTCGGCTCTCCTTTTGCGATCACTGTGATCGCTGGATAGGCGCTGACCTCAGAGTGAAACGCGTCGGCGTCGACCATGTCGATGTGTGATCGAAGATGAAAGTGGCGCGAGACTAAGTGCCGCAGCGGGCCGCCGTATTTGTTCTTCATCCAGCGGTCGGAGCAGATGAAGCATAGCTGGCCTTCCTCCGCGAGCAATCCCATCGAGCGCTCGATAAATGGCACATAGAGGTCGGCGCGATCATACAGGGAGACGAAGCGTCGGCGATATTCGTTAAGCAGTGGCGCGGGGATGAGCTCTTGCCGAACGTAAGGCGGATTGCCAACGACGAAGTCGAACGCGCGAGGAAGAGGTGACAAAAGAAAATCACCATGAACGAGCCAGGTTTGCGCGATCTGTTGCGCCTCTTCCGCGGCCAGGCCAGCACCGATCAGTTTGTCGATGACAAGTCCGCGAGTGGTGTCGAAGGATCCTTGGTGAAGTTCCACGCCGCGCATGCATTCAGCGATTGAGCCGACAGCTTTGCCGGCGGCGACTGCCTCGGCGCGCGACTGCAAAAGCCTTTCGATGGCGGGCAAGAAGAAGTCACCTCTGCCAAACGAAGGTTCAAGCAGCGTGCATTCATAGAGGGGTTGGTCGGCGGTGTATCCGATCAGGTCTAGCATGAATTCAACCACAGGCCGGCGAGTAAAAATAGCTCCACGGTCGTCCGTCCCTTCTGATTGGGATAGCAGCTTTATCGCCCGTTCGATTTCGGAGGGGTGGTCCGAAGGGTCCAGCAGGGAAAGGGGTTCGTGAAGGGTTTGGAGCATGGCCGATGTCGAGCGGCGCGACTGTTGACGGCGCCACAGTTTGGTTGCGTAATGTGGGAACCAATTTTACCAGCTGAGCAGTCCGCGAGGTCAGCCGGTTGTAGCCTCAAAAACTGCGCAGATCATGATGTCAGCCAAACCGCTCCATTATCATGGCGAGGACTTTGGAAGACGCGGTATGCGTGTGGTGGAGCGAGCATTTGCGGGAGCAAGCGATGGGAAGGAAGAATCGCGTCGCGCGAGCGCCGTCACGAAAAGCGAAGAAGCCAACGGTGGCGCGCGTCGCGCGGAGCGAGGCGGAAGTTTTTGCCGATTTGGAGGCGCTTTGTCAAACGTCAGGCTACGCGCACGTCATCGCCCGCATGTGCCTGCTTGACAACATGATTAGCGACGCCGGCGAGGCGAGGGGACGAGGACATGCTCAAGCTCAAGGATCCCGCTCGGTTGTTCCCGCGATGAAATAAATGAATGGGTCTCGCTGTACTGACTATGTGGTCTAACGTACGGAAAAAAATTTCCTTCCCGATATGATTCACTTCAGAAAAGGGGATGCGATGGGCGCGCACGACAAAAGCATATTGATCCTGGAGCGCGACGAAGATGTCGCCGAGACCGTCTGCAGCATGGCCGAGGTGCTGGGTTACCGCACGCGCGTATGCGACACCACCGACGGCGCGCTGACGGAACTGTCGCGCAAGCGCTATGACATCGTCATCACAAACCGCGTGCTGAAGCATACCGAAGTCTCGTTGCCCTGGCTGATCCGCTCGGTCCAGCCCGCGGCCAAGATCGTCGTCACCACCGCCTGGCCGCTCGAACTGAATTCGGCGGCATTGCCGATAGACTGCCTGCTGCACAAGCCGTTCACCCTGAACGAGCTGCACACCGCCATCGACGCCCGGCAGTAAGTATTTACCCCTGCTCAGGCCTTCGGGCGATTCAGCGCCAGCGTCTCGGCGTCGAGCAGCAAGTCCTTCACCAACCCCACCAGCTCGTCGGCCGCCACCGGCTTGTTCAATATCCGTACGCCTGGAATCTGCACGCTCAGTTCATTGCCATAGGCCGAAACGATCAGCGCCGGCAAGTCCAATTTCCGCGCGCGCAAGGCCAGTAGCAGTTCTTCCCCATTCATGCCCGGCATCCGGAAATCGCTGACCACCAGGTCGGCCGGTTCCGCCACGAACATGGCCAATGCAGCGCGGCCGTCCGCTGCCGCGCGCACGGCAAAGCCGGCCGCTTCGAGATAACGGGTCAAGATGTAGCTGACGGCCGGATCGTCCTCGGCCAATATTATCCGTCTCAACAAACTATCCTTCGTGCTGGAAGCCGTGGGCTGAGCCCCTGGAGGCTGTGCGCGCTTCGGTCTTGAGCGCCAGGCGCACGCGCTCGGCCAGGTCGGCCAGGCGGTAGGGCTTGGCCATGGTCGTGTAGGTGGCGCCGGGGCGGGCCGCGTCCGGCAGTTCGCTCATGTAGCCGGTGGCCAGGATCACGGGAACCTCGGGCTGGCGCGCGCGCACCAGTTCGGCCAGGCGCACCCCGTTCATCCCGCCCGGCATGATGATATCGCTGAACAACAGGTCGATGTCGCCATAGCGTTCGATCAGCTCCATCGCCTCTTCGCCGCTCTGGGCCGCCAGCACCCGGTAGCCGAGTTCGCGCAGGTGGTTCTCGGCCAGTTCGCGCACGTCGTGGCTGTCGTCGACCACCAGGATGGTGCGCCGCCCGAGGATGGCTTCCGGGGTCCAGCTCATCGGCGCACCCATGCCCCTGGCGCCCTTGCCGGCCAGGCGGTCGGCCAGGATTTCCATGCCGGATTGCTGGGCCAGCGGGAAGATCATGCGGATCGTCGTGCCTTCGCCCGGCATGCTGTCGATCTCGAGGCGGCCGTGCGACTGCTGCACGAAGCCATGCACCATCGCCAGCCCCAGGCCGGTGCCCGGTCCCTTGGTGGTGAAGAAGGGTTCGATGGCGCGCTGGGCCACTTCCGGTGGCATGCCCTGGCCCTTGTCGATCACGCAGATCACGACATAGGTGCCCGGCGCCAGGCCGTGGCGTTCGAGGCGCTCGCTATCGACCATGGTCGAGGTGGCGATCGTGACCCGGCCGCCGTCGGGCATGGCGTCGCGCGCGTTGATCAGGACGTTCAGCAGCGCCATTTCCATGTGCGTAGCGTCGAGCGTGCAGGCGGGCAGGCCGGGCTTCAGGTCGAGGTGCAGGTCGACCCCGTCGCCGAGGGTGCGTACCAGCATGTCGCTGAATTCGACCACCAGGGAATTGAGGTTCAGGCGCTTCGGTTCCAGGCGCTGCTTGCGCGCGAAGGTGAGCAGTTGCTGGGTCAGCTTGCTGGCCTTTTCGCCCGCCAACTGGGCGCGTGCGATCGATGCCAGCGTCGCTTCCGGGTCATGCACCGTGGCGGTGGCCACTTCCAGGTTGCCAGCTACCACTTGCAGCAGGTTATTGAAGTCGTGCGCCAGGCCGGCGGTGAGCTGGCCGATGGCTTCCATCTTCTGCGCCTGCAGGTACGATTGTTCCGATACGCGGCGGCGCGTGATGTCCATCTGCGAGGCGAACCAGTACAGCAGCTTGCCTTCCTGGTCGAACACCGGGCCGGCAAACAGGCCGTTCCAGAACGGGCGGCCGTCGGCCTTGTAGTTCAGGATGTCGACCGCCACCGCGCGCTGTTCCGCCACGGCGGCGCGCAGCTCGGCCACGGTGGCCGGGTCGGTCTGCTCGCCCTGCAGCAGGCGGCAGTTACGGCCCAGCACTTCTTCCTCGCGGTACAGGGTCAGGTCGAGGAAGGCGTTGTTCACGAACACGATCGGATTGTCCGGCTGATTCGGGTCGGTCAGGACCATCGGCATGCGCTCATCTCGATGGCGGCGAAAAAGACGTTGCCGCGGTCTTCCAGGCCGGGACGCGAGATCTGGCTGGACTGCCAGTGGCGCACGGCGACTTCGCCGATCGGGTGGTAGCTGTTGCCCTCCAGTTTGCCCAGCGCGGGCACGCCCTGGCTCTGGCCGCCGCCTTCTTCATCGTGCGGTAGCTGCGCGCGTTCGTCCTTCGTGCTGCCGGTCGTCATGCCACGGTCTCCGTGTTCCTGTATCGAGAGGCCAGGACAGTCCGAGCCGTTAATCATTATAGCAACGCACTATTTCCGATGTCGCAATGCCGACGCACAGGCAGGCCGGCAAGACTGCTCGCTGCAAGCCGATTGATTCATGGTCAAAACACTATTTTTTCCATATTGCGGACAATATTTGTGCCAAATCGTCTAGACTTCCGTTTATCAATTAGAGACGCATCAAGCGCGCATCCCATGTACGATCCTGGCAACGCTCCCAGCACTCCACCCTCCGAGCCTGGCATCGTGCCAAGCACCATCGACTTCCCTGTCGTCGGTATCGGGGCGTCCGCAGGCGGCCTGCCGGCGCTGGTCAGCGTGTTCGAGAACATGCCCGCCGTGCACGAGATGGCCTTCGTGGTCATCCTGCACCTGTCGCCCAAGCATCCGAGCTCGGCCGCGGCAATCCTGCAGCGCGCCACCCGCATGACGGTGGTCCAGGTAACATCGAAGGTGGAAATCCAGCGCGGCCATGTATACGTGATCGCGCCGAACCAGCACATGTCGATGATGGATGGGCTGCTGCTGGTCGATCCGGCCGAGCGTCCGCGCGGCAAGCACGTTGCCATCGACATGTTCTTCCGCACCCTGGCCGAGGTGCACCGCGAGCGCGCGGTGGCGATCGTGCTGTCGGGCACTGGCGCCGACGGCGCAGTCGGCATCGCGCGCGTCAAGGAGCAGGGCGGCGTGACGCTGGTGCAGACGCCTGGCGATGCCGAGCACGACGGCATGCCGACGGCGGCGATCCGCACCGGCGCGGTCGATTTCGTCCTGCCGGCCGTCGAGATCCCGCAAAAACTGATCGAACTCTGGAACAATGCGCGCAAGATCCAGATGCCGGCGCCCGGCGACGGCGAAACGCCGGTGGCCCATGTCGCCGAAGGCGACGCCGCCGTCAGTGCCGAGGACGCGCTGCAGGACATCATCGGCAGCCTGCTGAACCATACCGGCCACGACTTCCGTCACTACAAGCGCGCCACGGTGCTGCGCCGCATCGAGCGCCGCCTGCAGGTGCGCGCCGTGCAGACCCTGCCCGAATACCGCGACCTGCTCGAATCCGATCCGGGCGAGCACAAGCTGCTGCTCGACGACATGCTGATCGGCGTGACCAACTTCTTCCGCGACCGCGAAGCCTTCGAATCGCTCGAGCGCGACATCGTGCCGGAACTGTTCAAGGACAAGGGACCGAACGACGAGGTGCGCGCCTGGGTGGCCGCCTGCGCCACCGGCGAGGAAGCCTATTCGCTGGCCATGATGATGGCCGACCAGGCCGGGCTGATGGAGCATCCGCCGGCCTTCCAGGTATTCGCCTCCGACATCGACGACGGTGCGATCGACAGTGCGCGTTCCGGCAACTACCCGGCCTCGATCATCACCGACGTCGCGCCCACGCGCCTGCGCCAGTACTTCAACAAGGAAGACGACCGCTACCGCATCCGCAAGTCGCTGCGCGACCGCATCCTGTTCGCCTCGCACAACCTGCTGCGCGACCCGCCGTTCTCGCGCCTGGACATGATTTCCTGCCGCAACCTGCTGATCTACCTGAACCGCGACGTCCAGGTGCGGGTGCTGCAGACCTTCCATTTTGCGCTGAAACCCGGCGGCTACCTGTTCCTGGGCAGCTCCGAGTCGGCCGAATCGGTGTCCGATTACTTCATTCCGGTCGACAAGAAGAACCGCATCTACTGCGCGCGCGGCGGCGGCCGGCCCATGCATTACCAGAGCCCGACCTCGGCCGTGTTCGGCGCGCGCCTGCCGGAAGTGAGCCGGCTCAAGCCGCCCGGCAAGCGCCAGTTCTCGTATGCCGAGCTGCACCAGCGCGCGCTGGCCCAGCATGCGCCGCCGTCGGCCGTGATCGACAACGAAGGCAACATCGTGCACATGTCGGAAGGGGCCGGGCGCTTCCTGCGCATGGCCGGCGGCGAGCCCTCGCGCAACCTGCTGGCGCTGGTGCTGCCGGAACTGCGCCTGGAACTGCGTTCGGCGATGTACCAGGCCACCCAGAACGACGCCAGCATCGAATGCCGCCCGGTCGAACTGGGCGAGTACAAGGACCTCGGCACCGTCGCCATGACGGTGCGCCCGTTCCGCGACGACGAGGCGGCGCTCGACTTCCTGCTGGTGGTGTTCAACCGCTTCGAGCAGGCGCCTGACCGTGCCATCCCGGAGCGCCCGAACGGCAGCCACGATGTGGTGCTGGGCCAGCTCGAGGCCGAGCTGCAGAGGAAGCGCGAGCAGCTCCAGGAAACCATCGAGAATGCCGAGGTCTCGACCGAGGAGCTGCGCGCCTCGAACGAAGAGCTGCAGGCCATCAACGAGGAACTGCGTTCGGCCACCGAGGAACTCGAGACCAGCAAGGAAGAGCTGCAGTCGGTCAACGAGGAACTGGTCACCGTCAACTACGAGCTGAAGGTCAAGGTCGAGGAAACCGGCAAGGCCAACGACGACCTGAACAACCTGATCGCCTCGACCGACATTGCCACCATCTTTGTCGACAGCAGCCTGCGCATCAAGCGCTTCACGCCGCGCGCGGCCGATCTGTTCTCGATCATCGCTTCCGACATCGGCCGCTCGCTGCTCGACCTGACCCACCGCCTGGATTACGACGGGCTGGCCGAGGACGTCAGCGCCACCTTCGATACCTTGCGCCTGGTCGAGCGCGAGGTGCGCAGCAACGACGGCCGCTGCTACATCGTGCGCCTGCTGCCTTACCGCACCAACGAAGACCGCATCGAAGGCGCGGTGATGACCTTCTTCGACATCACCCTGCGCCGCCAGGCCGAGGCCCAGGCCAGCGCCACCGAAGCGCGCATGCGCATGGTGGCCGAAAGCTCGGACGACTACGCCATCGTCACCATGGATGAGGATGGGCGCGCCGCCAGCTGGAACAAGGGCGCCGAAGCGCTGTTCGGCTACAGCGAGCAGGAGATGCTGGGCCAGACGCTCGACAAGCTGTTCACGCTTGACGACCGCGACGCCGGCGTGCCGGCCGACGAGCTGCGCCGTGCGCGCGAGGATGGCCGCGCCGAGGATGAGCGCTGGCATGTGCGCAAGGACGGCAGCCGCTTCTTCTGCAGCGGCGTGACCACGCCCCTGCGCAGCGGTAACATGCACGGCTACGCAAAAATCGCGCGCGACGTCACGGCGCGCGAGCGCCAGGAGCAGGCGGTGCGCACCGACGCCGAGAACGCGGTGGCGCTGAAGGACGAATTCCTGGCGGTGATGGCGCACGAGCTGCGTCATCCGCTGAACATGATCAACATTAACGTCGAGCTGCTGGCGCGCATGCCGGAAATCCGCCATTCGCCGACCTTCCTGCGCGCCGCCTCGATCATCCGCAATTCGGTGATGAGCCAGGCGAAGATCATCGATGATTTGATGGACATGTCGCGCGTGCGTACCGGCAAGCTCTCGCTGACCATGGCGCCGGTGCTGCCGGAAATGGTGGTGCGCGCCATCGTCGAGGTGATGCGCGCCGATCCGGCTGCGCAGGATGTCGCCATCGACCTGAGCGGCAGCGCCGAGGGCCTGTACGTGATGGCCGATGCCGTGCGCATCGAGCAGGTCCTGATGAATTTGCTGAGCAATGCGATCAAGTTCACGCCCAAGGGCGGGCGCGTCGAGGTCGGCCTGGGCCGCGACGACGGCCTGCTGCGCATCGACGTGGTCGACAGCGGCCAGGGCATCGCGCCATCCTTCCTGCCGTACGTGTTCGACATGTATGGCCAGAGCGTGTCCGTGACCACGCGCACCAAGGGCGGACTCGGCATCGGCCTGGCGCTGGTGCGCGAGATCGTGGCCCTGCACGGCGGGCGGGTCGAGGCCTGGTCCGAGGGCATCGGCAAGGGCGCGCGCTTCAGCGTCTGGCTGCCGCTGCTCGACAGCCAGACGACGCCGCTGCCTGGCGAAGGCAGCCACGGCGACGACAGCATGAACGGGCTGCGCATCCTGGTGGTCGACGACATGGAAGAAATGCTCATGATCTTCAAGTCGCTGCTGGAAACGAGCGGGGCCACCGTGTTCGAGGCTACCAGCGCGCTCAAGGGGCTGGACGTCCTGGAACGCGAGCAGGTCGACCTGCTGATTTCCGACGTCTCGATGCCGGAAATCGACGGCTACGAATTCCTGCGCCGCATCCGCGCCATGCCGAAGCTGGCCAGGTTGCCTGCCATTGCCATCAGCGGCATGCGGCGCGACATCGATATCGCGCACGCCCGCGCGGCCGGTTACTCGGCCCACCTCGGCAAGCCGGTGTCGGTCGAGCGCCTGAGCGCGATCGTGCACGATCTGCTGCCGCGTCCTGCGAAGAATTGAAGCGATGGCGGCGCCCTGGGCGTCGCCGATCTTTACATTATCGGTGGTTGTATTTTACATTCCTGCGATAAGGCATTGATTTAACAACGGGTTTTTCCTCAGGTGCAAAACTTGCTTTTCTTTCGTGGTCCATCGAAAGGAGAGTCATGAGCAAGTTCACGCACCGTTTCATCGCCACCTGCCTCGGCTGCCTGCTGGCCAGCAGCGCCGGCGCCACCGTGGTAGCCAGCAATACCCGCTACGGCATCTTCGACGGCAGCGAAGGCACGCGCGGGTTGAATGTCACCTGGCACGGGTCCATCCTCGACCTGAACCTGATCGTCGACCTGGCCAAGTGCGACGACCCGCCGATCGGGCCGGGCGGCGGCGCCTGCCGCGGCTTCGGCATCCCGTATGAAGACGAGTTCCTGTTGTCGCTGGTGGCGCCGGACGGCACGACGGTCGACCTGGTGCGCGCCTACGACACCTACGAACGCGGGAATGCGGGCGCGGGCCGCGTGCGCCTGGCCTTCGACGATGAAGCATTGGAAGCGGCCGGGCCGCAGCTGGCCTCGGGCAGCTTCCGCCCGGCGGGTGCGCTGTCCGCTTTCGACGGCATGGATGTGTACGGGCGCTGGACCCTGCTGATCCAGGATTTCTTCCCGGGCGACCCGCTCGAATTCTTCTCGGCGCGGCTGGATGTGGAAGCCGATCCGCCGGCGCCGGTGCCGGAACCGGCGTCGCTGGCGCTGCTGGGGCTGGCGTTGATCGGCCTGCTGGGGAAGCTTAGCGGGCGACGATCAGCTTGATGCCGAGGGCGACGAAGACGGTGCCGGCAATCCGGTCGAGCCATTTGCCGGCGCCGGGCTTGCGGTTCAGCCAGGTGCCGATCGCGCCGGCGAAGTAGCCGAGCAGGCCGAACAGGATCGCCGCCTGGACCGTGAAAGTAACGCCCAGGGCCAGCATCTGGCCAGGCACGTTGCCGTTGGCCGGGATCACGAACTGCGGCAGCAGCGAGAGGAAGAACAGCACCACTTTCGGGTTGATGGCATTCACCAGCAGACCCTTGGTGAACAGGCTGCGCAGCGACTGCGGCGCAGCGTTGCCGTCGGCCGCCCTGGAGCCGCCCTTGCTGCGCAGGGCATTGAATCCGAGCCAGACCAGGTACAGGCCGCCGCCCACGCGCAGGACGGTGAACGCCACCGGGGAGGCGGCGATCAGGGCGCTGACGCCGAGCACGGCCAGCAGGGTATGGCTCAGGCAGCCGAGCGCGCAGCCCAGGCCGAAGGCTATGCCCTGCTTGCGGCCCCTGGACATGCCCAGGCCGAGCACCATCAGGTTGTCGGGGCCGGGGGAGGCGGTGATCAGGACGGCGGCGAGCAGAAAGCCCAGGAATTGTTCGGGTGCGAGCATGGATGATTATTCGTGAAATGAAGCAGCAGGGTGGGCGCTCCTGTGCCCACGCGTGAACGTTGCGCATTGTTGGCGTGCTTTGGGCCGTCACGATGCACACGTTACGCGTGGGCACGGAGCCCTACGATATCAAGTGTCAGTGGGCCATTCGTTAGCGATGGCCCATTTCACAAGTATTATGCCTCAGCAACGCGCCTGGCGATATGGGCCAGCGCCTCATCCACCTGGTCGATCAGGATCAGGCACAGGTCACCCTCGCCCAGGCGCTCCAGCGCGCGGTCGATCGCCACGAACTCGCCGTAGATTTCTTCCACGTGCTGCGTACGCGCCGCATTCTGCAAGCCCTGGCGCAGCAGCGCCACGACTTCGCCGTCGGCCCGCCCGCGCTGGCACTGGTCTTCGTACAGCAGCACCTCGTCGAAGGCGGCGCCCAGGATCTCGGTCTGCTGGCTGATGTCCTGGTCGCGGCGGTCGCCGGCGCCGCTGATCACCACCGAACGGCGCCTGGCCGGCATGTTCTCGACTGCCGACACCAGCGCCGCGATCGCATCCGGGTTGTGGCCATAGTCGGCAATCAGCGTCGCGCCACGGTAATCGAACACATTGAAACGCCCCGGCGCATTGTCGCTCTCGCCGACAAAGGTACGCAGGCCGAGCGCGATCTTGTCCCAGTCCAGGCCGCAGCCCCAGGCTGCGGCCACCGAGGCCATCACGTTTTCGACCTGGAAGCCGATCACGCCGCCGCGGGTAATCGGGACGTCCGCCAACGGGATGCGGTGCTCGAATTTGCCCTGCGCGCAGACGATGCAGCCATCTTCCACGAACACGGCGCGTCGGCCCTGGGCGCGGTGCATCGCCATCAGCGGCAAGTTGCCGTCCTGGGCGAAGAAAGTGACGTCGCCGCGCGTGAAGCTGGCCATGTCGGCCACGGTCGGGTCGGCGGCGTTCAGCACCGCCACGCCGCCCTCCATCACGTTCTGCACGATCACGCGCTTCAGCACCGCCAGGTCTTCCAGCGTGGTGATGTAGTTCAGGCCAAGGTGGTCTCCCGCGCCGATGTTCGTCACCACCGCCACCTGGCAGCGGTCGAAGGCCAGGCCTTCGCGCAACAGGCCGCCGCGCGCGGTTTCGAACACGGCGGCGTCGACGTCCGGGTGCAGCAGCACGTTGCGCGCGCTGCGCGGGCCGCTGCAGTCGCCGCTGTCGATGCGGCGGCCTTCGATGTACACGCCGTCGGTATTCGTCATGCCGGTGCGCAGGCCGGAGGCGGTGAGCAGGTGCGCGATCAGGCGCACCGTGGTGGTCTTGCCGTTGGTGCCGGTGACGGCCACCACCGGGATGCGGCCGTCGTCGCCATCCTGGTACAGCATGTCGACGATGGCTTCGCCGATGGCGCGCGGCTTGCCGAACGAGGGCGCCAGGTGCATGCGCAGGCCCGGCGCGGCATTCACTTCGACCACGCCGCCGTTCTGCTCCTCGATGGGTTTCAGCACGCTGTCGCACACCAGGTCGACGCCGCAGATGTCGAGGCCGATCATGTGGGCGGCGGCAATCGCGCGCGCCGCGACTTCCGGGTGCACGTCGTCGGTGACGTCGGTGGCGGTGCCGCCGGTCGACAAGTTCGCGTTGTTGCGCAGGACGACGCGCTTGCCTTTCGGCGGTACCGAGTCGGCTTCATATCCTTGCGTGGCCAGGCTGGCCAGGGCGATGTCGTCGAATCGGATCCTGGTGAGCGAGGTCGAGTGGCCGTTGCCGCGGCGCGGGTCGCGGTTCACGATGTCGACCAGTTCGCGCACGGTGTGCACGCCGTCGCCGGTGACGTTCGGCGGTTCGCGCCGCGCGGCGGCCACCAGCTTGTTGCCAATGACCAGCAGGCGGTAGTCGTGGCCCGGCAGGTAGCGCTCGACCATGATGTCGTCGCGGAATTCGCTGGCCGCATGGAAGCCGGCGGTGATCTGCTCTTTCGTCGTGATGTTGACCGTCACGCCCTTGCCCTGGTTGCCGTCCTTCGGCTTGACCACGACCGGCAGGCCGATCTCCTGGGCCGCAGCCCAGGCGTCGTCCGGATCGCTTACCGTGCGGCCGTGCGGCACCGGCACGCCGGCGGCGTCGAGCAGCTTCTTGGTCAGTTCCTTGTCCTGGGCGATGGTCTCGGCAATCGCGCCGGTGGCGTCGATCTCGGCGGCCTGGATGCGGCGCTGCTTGCTGCCCCAGCCGAACATCACCAGGCTGCCTTCGGTCAGGCGGCGGAAGGGGATGTTGCGGGCCACGGCGGCCTGCACGATGGCGCCGGTGGATGGGCCGAGGCGCACGTCCTCGTCCTGGTCGCGCAGCTGGGTCAGCGCGTCCTGCAAGTCGAAAGGCGCGTCGATGCGCGCAGCGTCGATCAGCTTTTGCGCCAGGTTCAGGGCCAGGCGGCCGACTTCTTCCTCGCTGTACTCGACCACGACCTGGTAGATGCCGGGTTCCAGCGTGGCGGTGGTGCGGCTGAAGGTGACCGGGCAGCCGGACTGCGCCTGCAGGTCGAGCGCCACGACTTCGAGCACGTGGGCCAGCGGGATGGTGTCGTCGTGGCCGAGCGGCTGCAGCTGGCCGAGCTGGGGGAAGAGGGAACGCAGGCGCGTCTCGAAGCCTTCGAGGGTGCCGATGGATTCTTCTTCCGGCGTGCAGGCGACGATCGCCTCGACCGAGGTGTGGTGGCTCCAGAGATTGGGGCCACGCAGGGCCCGTACGCGAGATACTTCCATAAAACTGTAATCCTTTAGTAGTGCCGCGCCAGTGGGCGGCGGGCGGCTGCCAGGCCTGGGTTCACAAGCCGGCCGCTCTTCTTCAATAAATGGTTTTCTTCGGCGTGGCGTCGAAGGCGCGCAGGCCGCCGCAGATCAGGTCGTGCTGCAGGCCCAGCGCCCAGGCGGCGGCGGTGGCGGCGAGCACGCTGGCCGGATGCTTGACGGTGGCCGGCTTGATTTTCGCCAGGTCGAGCAGGACGGTTTCTTCAGAGCCGTCAGCCAGCACGATGCGGTTGTCGCGTGCGAACACGGCGCGCTCGCCCTTGGCGCGGTGCGCCACGATGGCCGGATTGTGCTCGTCCATCGCGTAGAAGATCACGCGGCCATCGGACAGTTCGGCCAGCTTCACCACTTCCGGGTCGGCCGCGTTCAGCACGGCGGCGCCGCTGGACAGGATCACGTCGACCTGGCTGCGCACCACGTTGGCCAGCGCCTCGTCGTCGTTGATGTGCAGGTCGCGCACGTCGTCCAGCCGGCCCATGTCGGTCACCACGCCAACCGAGCAGCGGTCGTAGGGCAGGCCTTCGAGCAGGATGCTGCGCGCGTTCGATTCGAACACGGCTGCTTCCATGTTGCGGTTGATGAGCAGGCGTTCGCCGGCGGCAAAGCCGGTGCAGTCGCCTTTTTGCACCTGGCGGCCGTCGAGGTACAGGCCTTCGCCATTCGCCACGCCGGCGTGCTTGCCGGCCGCGTTCAGCAGGCAGCCCAGCAGTTTGGCGATCAGGCTGCTGCCCAGGGTGCCGGTGACGCCGACGATCGGAATGCGGCCGGATTCGCCTTCGGCAAACAGGTGATCGACGATGGCGGCGCCGACGTTGCGCGGCTCGCCGCCAGCCGGCTTGATGTGGGCCAGCAGGCCGGGGCTGGCATTGACTTCGATGATGGCGCCGCGCTGCTCGGCGAGCGGTTTGGAGATGTCTTCGCAGACCAGGTCGATGCCGGCGATGTCGAGGCCGACCACGCGTGCGGCCAGGGCGGCGGCGTGGGCCACGTCGGGGTGGATGATATCGGTGACATCGTCGGCCACATTCCCGTTCGGCTGGATCAGCACGCGCTGGCCGTCCTGCGGTACCGAGTCGGGCGTCAGGTTCTGGCGCTGCAGGTCGAGCAGGATCACCGGGTCCTTCGTGTCGACGCGGCCGAGCGGGAATTCCTCGCTGTCGCCGCGGCGCGGGTCGATGTTGATCTGGCTGTCGCAGAGCTGGGCAACCGTGGATTTACCGTCACCAGTCACCCACAGCGCTTCGCCGCGCGCGGCAGCGACGACCTTGCGGCCGACCACCAGCAGGCGGTGCTCGTTGCCCGGAATGAAGCGCTCGACCAGCACGGCCGTACTGTCGCCTTCCGTCGAGGCGATGGCGTAGGCCGCGTGTACGTCCGCCTCAAGCATCAAATTCAGGGTCACGCCGCGGCCATGGTTGCCGTCGACGGGTTTTACCACCACCGGCAGGCCGATGTCCTGCGCTTCTTCCCAGGCCTCGGCTGCGCTGCGCACCAGGGCGCCTTCCGGCACCGGCACGCCGCACGAGGCGAGCAGGCTCTTGGTCAGGTCCTTGTCGCTGGCGATGCCTTCGCCGATGGCGCTGGTGCGGTCGGTTTCGGCGGTCCAGATGCGGCGCTGGGCGGCGCCATGGCCAAGCTGGACCAGGTTGCCTTCGGTCAGGCGGATCGAGGGAATGCGGCGGTCGGTGGCAGCGTCGACGATGTTGGCGGTGGACGGGCCCAGGCAGTAGCGGTCGACCAGGCTTGTTAAGCGGGTGACGGTGGCGGCCATGTCGAAGGGCTCGGCGTTGATGGCGGCCATCAGCAGGCGGTGGCCGGCTTCCAGTGCCGCGCGGCCGACCACGGCATCGCGCGTGCGGAAGGCCATCTTGTAGACGCCATGCTCGCCGGTGGAGCGGGTCTTGCCGAAGCCGGTCTTCATGCCGGCCAGGTTCTGCAGCTCCAGCACCACGTGCTCGAGGATGTGGCCGGCCCAGGTGCCGCCCTCCAGGCGCTCGATGAAGCCGCCGCGTTCGCCAACGCCGCAGCGGTGTTCGATCAGGCCGGGAAGCCAGGCCGTCAGGCGCCCGGTGAAACCAGGCAGTTTATCCGAGGGGAAGTCTTCCAGCTCGCCGATGTCGAGCCAGGCCTCGATGACCGGACGGTAGGTCCAGATGTTCGGGCCGCGCAAATGCGTCACACGGAGAAACTTGATGTCGTTCTTTTTCGTCATGTATCGATGTCTTGCCGCCGGTGTCTGCACGACTACCATATTGGCGTTGCCTATGTTTTTCTGCCTGTGCGCTACCGCACCCAAACACGGTGCTGTGGATCGCATTGTGTATACTCGTCGCCCGAATCCAGCCTCGCTCCGGCTTCCCGGGCACCGTGCCAGGGTATTTCTACCCGCCGGCGACGAATATTTCCTCGTTCTACGTAAACCGCTGAGCCGGTCACTGCGTTACTCCTCTATTCAGAACTTGCCTGACCAAGGCGGCATCACACAATGACAACTCAACAACTTGCTGTTCCGACCACACTGGCGGTTGCCAGTTTCCTGCCCGATGCGTGGCAGGATGATGTTCGGAAACAGCTTGCACCAGGGGAAAACGTTTTAAGTAGCGTAGAGGTTGACCTCGATGCGAAATTACGTTTTGTGAAGGGACTCCTGGTCGTGACCGACCGCCGTTTGCTGAGCCGCGCCCCTGGCGAGACCGCCTGGCGCGACTGGGCCTACCGCCCCGGCCTGGCGCTGCGCCACCACGACCATGCCGGCGTCGGCCACCTGGAGCTGGTGGATGAACAGGCGCGGCTGGCATCCTGGCGCTTTACCCTGGGCCAGAATTTGCACGCCATCCGCGTGGTCGACGCGTTTGCCGACCAGCTCAAAAGCGTGGTCAGCGGCGTGGCCGTGCAGCCGCCCGAGAGCCACACCTGCCCAAGCTGCAAGGCGCCGCTCGAACCCGACCAGGAAGATTGCCCGATCTGCACCAAGGTGCTGCACACGCCGCCGTCCACCTGGACCCTGTTCCGCCTGTGGCGCTTCGCCCAGCCGTACAAGGTGCAACTGCTGGTGGGTTTCCTGCTGATGCTGGGCTCGACGGCGGCGCACATGATTCCGCCCTACCTCACCAAGCCGCTGATGGACAATGTCCTGATCCCGTACCAGAACGGCCAGACCATCGACGACTCGCTGGTCTGGCTGTACATGGGCGGCCTGTTCGGCGCCTCGATGCTGGCCTGGGCCCTGGGCTGGGGCAAGACCTATGTGCTGGCGCTGGCGTCCGAGCGCATCAGCGCCGACTTGCGTTCGACCACCTATGAGCACCTGCTGCGGCTGTCGCTCGAATACTTCGGCGGCAAGCGCACCGGCGACCTGATGAGCCGCATCGGCAGCGGCTCGGACCGGATCAGCGTCTTCCTGTCGCTGCACCTGCTCGACTTCCTGTCCGACGTGCTGCTGATCATCATGACCGGCGTGATCCTGTTCTCGATGAACCCATGGCTGGCGCTGGTGACCCTGGTGCCGCTGCCCTTCATCGCCTGGATGATCCATGTCGTGCGCGACCGCCTGCGTACCGGCTTCGAGAAGATCGACCGCGTCTGGGGCGAGGTCACCAACGTGCTGGCCGATACGATTCCCGGCATCCGCGTGGTGAAAGCGTTCGCGCAAGAAAAGCGCGAAGCGGCGCGCTTCCGCGAGGCGAACAAGCACAACCTGGCCGTCAACGACAAGCTGAACCGGGTGTGGTCGCTGTTCTCGCCGACGGTGTCGCTGCTGACCGAACTCGGTTTGCTGGTGATCTGGATCTTCGGCATCTGGCAAGTGTCGCAGGGCGACATCACGGTCGGCACGCTGACCGCCTTCATCGCCTACAGCGGCCGTTTCTACGTAAAACTCGATTCGATGAGCCGCATCGTGTCGGTGACGCAAAAATCGGCCTCGGCCGCCAAGCGCATCTTCGATATCCTGGACCACGTGTCGAGCGTGCCGGACCCGGCGACGCCGGCCAAGGTGCCCGAAGTGCAGGGCAACATCGAGCTGCGCGAAGTCGGTTTCCGCTACGGTAACCGCGCCGTGAACCGCGGCATTTCGCTCAACATCAAGGCCGGCGAAATGGTCGGCCTGGTCGGCCACAGCGGCTCGGGCAAGAGCACGCTGGTCAATTTGATCTGCCGTTTCTACGATGTGGCCGAAGGCGCGATTTTGCTCGATGGCGTCGATATCCGCTCGTTTGCCGTGGCCGATTACCGCCGGAATATCGGCCTGGTGCTGCAGGAGCCTTTCCTGTTCTTTGGCACGATTGCCGAGAACATCGCCTACGGTAAACCACACGCCACGCGCGAAGAAATCATCGCTGCCGCACGCGCCGCCCACGCCCACGAATTCATCCTGCGCCTGCCGCAGGGCTACGATTCAATGGTGGGCGAGCGCGGCCAGGGCCTGTCGGGCGGCGAGCGCCAGCGCATTTCGATTGCGCGCGCACTCCTGATCGACCCGCCGATCCTGATCCTCGACGAAGCGACGTCCTCGGTGGACTCGGAAACCGAAAAGGAAATCCAGAAGGCGCTCGACAACCTGGTGCAGGGCCGCACCACCATCGCCATCGCGCACAGGCTCTCCACGCTGCACCGCGCCGACCGCCTGGTCGTGCTCGACCGCGGCGTGGTGGTGGAAGAGGGCAGCCACGACGAACTGATGGCGCGCGAGGGCGCCTACCACCGCCTGTATGAAGCGCAGGCGCGCAATGTCGACCAGGACATGGACGACGCCGAAAAGGACGATTAAGAATGAGCAATTTGATTCAGCTGCGCCGCGATGCCTTCGGTAAACTGGTGTTCACGAGCGCCGAAGGAGAAGACTTCGTTGGCGTGATCCCGGTGCGCGCCTTTCCGATCCAGGCGCCCACGCGCGGCATTTCGCTGGTGCGCGAAGGCGGCAAGGAAGTGGCCTGGATCGACGACCTGGCCGACCAGCCCGACGACATCCGCGCACTGCTCACCGAGGAACTCGAAGGACGCGAATTCATCCCCGAGATCGAGACCATCCGCAGCGTGTCGAGCTTTGCCACGCCCTGCACCTGGTATGTGAAGACCGACCGCGGCGAGACCGAGTTCGTGCTGAAGGTGGACGAGGATATCCGGCGCGTGGGCGAGGCTTCGCTGCTGATTGCGGACAGCCACGGCATCAACTTCCTGGTGCGCGACATGTTCAGGATCGACAAGGGAAGCCGGAAGATCCTGGATCGGTTCCTGTAAGGTTTTCGGCGCACAACACTGCGCAACGTTCCGCATGGGCACGGGGCACCTGGCGCGGCCCATGCCCATGCTACGTATCCATCGGCCCGGGACTTCGGATGCCGTACGGTGGGCACCCCGTGCCCACGCGGTTACGTGCTTATCCTTTCTCCGATAACGCCAACACATCGCTCGCAACATCGCGTCCGGCCCGCACCCGATGAACACCGCTTGAAGCGCACCCGCGCCTGACATATCCTGATCTCCACCCCTTCCCACCGGAGAGAACCATGACCCTGCAGGGCGGATGTTTTTGCGGCGCAGTCCGCTACGTCATCGACGGCAACACCTTCAACAGCACCCTGTGCCATTGCAGCGACTGCCGCCGCAGCGCCGGCGCGCCCGCCGTGGCCTGGGTCAGCGCCGCCATGGACGGCTTCCGCTTCTCGCAAGGCAACGCCGCCACCTTCCATTCCAGCGAACACGTCCTGCGCAGCTTCTGCGCCACCTGCGGCACCACGCTGACCTACCAGGACAACCGCGAGCCCGACGAGCTCGACATCGCCACCGCCACCCTCGACGACCCTGCCGCCATCCCCCTTGGCGATCACACCTTCGTGGGAGAGCGCCTGCCCTGGATGCAGCTGCACGACGGCCTCCCGGAATACCCGCGCACCCGCAGCGAAGGCCAGGGCACATGAACCAGCCATGCGACCGTCCGCGTGAAGCAGGGCACATACGGCAGCGCGTCGACGAGCTAAGGTAACGCACCGTTACCAGCGAAGGAGAACCCATGGATTCGATTAACCAGCAGCAACCCGAAGAAAATCGCCGCGACCTCGCCGGAGAGGAAGCCCGCGCCCGCATCAAGGAGATGGCCGAGGACGCCAAGACCTGCTTCTTTACCACCCACGGCAGCCTGGGCGACAGCCGCGGCGTGCGTCCGATGAGCGTGCTGCAGGCCGACGACAACGGCACCCTGTGGTTCCTGAGCGCCATCGACAGTCACACGAACGCCGAGCTGAAGGCCGATCCGAACGTGAAACTCTACTTCCAGGGCAGCACCCGCGCCGGTTTCCTGGAACTCGACGGCATCGCGACGGTCTCACAGGACAAGGCCAAGATCAAGGAGCTCTGGGACTTCACCCTGAAGACCTGGTTCACCGAAGGCGAAGACGACCCGCGCATCACCGTCATCGGCGTCGCGCCGCGCGAAGGCTATTACTGGGACAACAAGCACGGCCAGGCCGTGGCCGGCGCCAAGATCCTGATCGGCGCCGCCATCGGCAAGACGCTCGACGATTCCATCGAAGGGCGACTGCTGCCATAACACAGTAGCTTTCCAGGAGCAGGAGGAAAGATGATCGAGCTCGACCACTTCATCGTTTCCGCCCGCGACCGCCAGGCGGCGGCGCGCCTGCTCGCGCAACTGCTCGACGTTCCCTGGGACGCCGAGCAGTTCGGTGTGTTTTCGCCGGTACACATCAATCGCGGCCTGACGCTGGACTTCATTCAGACTGACGGCCCATTCCCTGTCGAGCACTTCTGCTTCCGCGTGGGCGACGGCGAGTTCGACGCCATCCTGCAGCGCATCGAGGCAGCCGGCATTGCCTGGCGCAGCAGCGTGCGCGGCCCGGTGGACCGCCAAACCGACACCAGCCATGGCGGGCGCGGCATCTACTGGAACGAGCCCGAAGGCCATCAGTGAGAAATGATGACGGTCAGCTATGCGCGGCCGCGTGCATAAAGGTGTTATGGCGCAACCCTTGCCTGTATGACATACTGCTTCCGTCGTTCACACCTCAACAGCGGGCCATCGCTACCGCCTTTACCTGAAAGCCGGCAATGACGTTCACCGATTCAATCAAGACCTGTTTCAACAAGTACGCCACCTTCGAGGGCACCGCCTCGCGTTCCGAGTACTGGTGGTTCCTGCTGTTTCTTTTCCTTGGCGGTGCGGCGGCCAACGTGATCAGCGAAACGCTGGGCGCCTTGTTCACCCTGGCCACCATCCTGCCGTCGATTGCCGCGGCGTGCCGCCGCCTGCACGACACCGACCGCAGCGGCTGGTGGCAGCTGATCTGGTTGGTTCCGGTCATCGGCTGGATTATTTTGATCGTGTTCCTGGTGCAGGAAGGCCGCCCGAACCGCTACAGCCAGGGCCTGCCGGCAGCGATCTGACCGACAGTCCACGGCGCCGCGTTCCAGCGGCGCCGACGTCTTTTTTCCTGCGCAAGTAGAATAGGCTTTACTTCCAGCGAAAGGAAAAAGATGAAACGGACAGCTTTGATTGCGGGCGTCACCGGTATCGGCGGCAACCACCTCGCGCGCGAACTGCTTGCGAACGGATGGGATGTGGTCGGCCTGTCGCGCCGCGCACCGAAGGACTTGCCGGGCGTGCACCACATCGCCGCCGATTTGCTCGATCCCGCCGCGCTGGCAACGGCATTGCAGGATGTTGCGCCGACCCACGTCTTCATCACTACCTGGATGCGCCAGGATACGGAAGCAGACAACATCCGCGTGAATGCCGCCCTGGTGCGCAATTTGCTGGACGCATTGTCGCCGCAGAAAAGCCTGCGCCACGTGGCCCTGGTCACCGGACTGAAACACTACCTTGGCCCCTTCGAGGCCTATGCCAGCTCGGGCACCTTGCCCGACACGCCGCTGCGCGAAAGCCAGCCGCGCCTGCCGCTGGAAAACTTCTACTACGCCCAGGAAGACGAAGTCTATGCCGCCGCCGCGCGCGACCGCTTCACCTGGAGCATCCACCGCCCGCACACCATCATCGGCTTGGCCGTCGGCAACGCCATGAACCTGGGCACGACGCTGGCCGTGTATGCCAGCATCTGCAAGGAAACCGGCCGTCCCTTCCAGTTCCCGGGTTCGGAAGCGCAGTGGAAAGGCCTGTCCGACGTCACCGACGCGCGCATGCTGGCGAAGCAACTGGCCTGGGCGGCGGACACCGACGCCGCCAGTAACGAGGCCTTCAATATCGTGAATGGCGACGTGTTCCGCTGGAGCTGGCTGTGGCCGAAGCTGGCCGAATGGTTCGGCGTCGAAGTAGCCGGTTTCAGTGGCACCATCCAGCCGCTGGAAGCCGCGATGGCGAACGACGCCGATACCTGGCGCCAGATCGCCGCCAAGCACAATCTGGTGGAAGCCGACCTGGATCGCCTGGCCTCGGCCTGGCACACCGACCTCGACCTCGGCCGCCCGCTGGAAGTGATGACCGACATGGCCAACAGCCGCCGCCTCGGTTTCAGCGCCTACCAGGCCACCGACAGCTCCTTCTTCGACCTGTTCGCGCGCCTGCGCGCCGAGCGGCTGATTCCGTAATGGCCATCACGGGAGCGCACGACGTGGACGTCGCCCGCACTCCCGCCGGCGCCGGCCTCGCGCATATTGTCCTGGTGACGATCGGCTCGGCCGGCGACCTGTTTCCTTTCCTGAAGCTGGGTCTGGCCCTGCATGCGGCGGGGCGCCGGGTCAGCTTTCTCGGGCCGGAGCAGCATGGGCCTTATGTACGCGAGGCCGGCCTGCCTTTCCACGGCTTGCCGGCCGACGAAGCGGTGCTGGATCATCCCGATTTGTGGCATCCGACGCGCGGCTTTGGCGTAGTGTGGGCGGCGACGCGGCCGGCCATGGCCCTGGTCCCGGCCTTCATCGCGGCGCTGCCGCGGGATGAAACGTGCACGATGGTGGGCCATCCGCTGGCGCTGCCCGAGGCCGACCTGTGCCGCGCGGCGCGCCCCGGCCTGCGCATTGCCGCCATCTTTCTTGCCCCTTCCAACATACCGACCGTGTACGACCCGCTGATGCTGGGACCGTACCGCGTGCCGCGCTGGGTGCCGCATGGCGCGCGCCGCTGGCTGTGGCGCACGGCGGTGAAACACCTGATCGACCCGGTTGCCATGCCGGACGTAAACGCGCAGCGGCGCGCCGCCGGGCTGGCGCCGGCCGGCTCGCTGATGGACCATATCTTTGCGATTCCCGATTTGTCGATCGGCCTGTTCCCGGCATGGTTTGCGCCGACCCAGCCGGACTGGCCGCAGCCGATGCTGCGCACCGGCTTTCCCCTGTACGACCCGAACCCGCATGCGGAGATGTCGCCCGAACTGCAGCATTTCCTGGGGCAGGGCGGGCGCACGCTGGTGTTCACGCCGGGCACCGGCAACCGCCAGGCACGCGCCTACTTCGCGCATGCGGCCGAGGCGGCGCGGCTGCTGGGCGAGCGGGCGGTGTTCCTCACGCCGCACCGCGACCAGCTGCCTGCCGAGCTGCCGCGCCATGTGCTGTGGCAGGAATATGTGCCGTTGCGGGCGCTGCTGCCGCACGTGGCGGTGCTGGTGCACCATGGCGGCATCGGCACCACGGCCGAGGCGCTGCATGCGGGCACGCCGCAGCTGGTGGTGCCGCTGGCGCATGACCAGTTCGACAATGGGGCGCGGGTCACGGCGTTGGGCGTGGGGCGGAGTTTGCCGGCCACGCGCCTGACGCAGGGGCGCTTGTTGCGTTGCCTGGAAGGGCTGCTCGATGACGAGCGTTTGCCGGCCAGGTGCCGGGCCGTCGCAGCCAATTTCAAAGACGACGCCGGAATGGACGAGGTCGTCCGTAGGGTGGGCGCGGCGGGCGTAGGCACTTGTGCCCACGCGGTCGCACCGGTTGATTCGACGCGGCGTTGAGCCGAACCGGTAACGCCGGCATATCGTTAGGTGCATGCCTTGCCATGTGCGAAATCCGTACCGCGTGGACTCAAGAGCCCACCCTACAACGGCAACCCCGATACACCACCGCCGCAGTGTGTGTGTTACCGCACCGTCTTCCTCGCCCCGGCGCGCTTTAATAACAATAACGAATCACCGGACGACAAGCGATGCGCAGGAAAGCCGAAGACACCACCACCGCCGCCACCCCCCATTCCGGCCAGGGCCGCCCCGGCTACGTGCGCGTACGCGGCGCCCGCGAACACAACCTGAAAAACGTCAGCCTCGACATCCCGCGCGACGCCCTGGTGGTGTTCACCGGCGTCTCCGGCTCGGGCAAATCCTCGCTCGCCTTCGGCACCCTGTACGCCGAAGCCCAGCGCCGCTACCTGGAATCGGTGTCGCCGTATGCGCGCCGCCTGTTCCACCAGATGCCCGTGCCCGAAGTCGACGAGATCGACGGCCTGCCGCCGGCCGTGGCCCTGCAGCAGCAGCGCGGTTCGCCCACCACGCGTTCCTCGGTCGGCAGCGTCAGCACTCTGTCGAACTCGCTGCGCATGCTGTACTCGCGCGCCGGCGACTACCCGGCAGGCCAGGAGCTCCTGTACGCCGAGTCCTTCTCGCCGAACACCCCGGAAGGCGCCTGTCCCGAATGCTCGGGCCTGGGCCGCGTGTACGAGGTCACCGAGCAATCGATGGTGCCCGACGACTCGCTGACCATCCGCGAGCGGGCGATTGCCGCCTGGCCGCCGGCCTGGCATGGCCAGAACCTGCGCGACATCCTGGTTACCATGGGCTACGACGTCGACACGCCCTGGCGCGACTTGCCGAAGAAGGACCGCGACTGGATCCTGTACACCGACGAATCGCCCACCGTGCCGGTGTACGCCGGCCTCACGCCCGAGGAAACGAAACGCGCCCTGAAGCGCAAGGACCCGCCCAGCTACCAGGGCACCTTTACCGGCGTGAAGCGCTACGTGATGCAGACCTTCGCCACCACCGAAAGCGCCTCGATGAAGAAGCGCGTGGCGCGCTACATGGTGAGTACCGAGTGTCCGCTCTGCCGCGGCAAGCGCCTGCGCCAGGAAGCCTTGTCGGTCACCTTTGCCGGCGCCGACATCACCGATATCTCGCGCATGCCGATGGCGCGCCTGCACGCGCTGCTGCAGCCCTATGCCGCAGGCGAGGCGCCCAAGGATGCGCGCCGCGCCAAGCTGCACCCCGAGCAGCTGATCGTCACCCGCCGCATCGCCGAAGACCTGGTCGCGCGCCTGGACGTGCTGCTGGCCCTCGGGCTTGGCTACCTGGCGCTGGAACGCAGCACACCGACGCTCTCGCCGGGCGAGCTGCAGCGCCTGCGCCTGGCCACGCAGGTGCGCTCGAACCTGTTCGGCGTGGTGTATGTGCTCGACGAACCCTCGGCCGGCCTGCACCCGGCCGATACCGAGGCCCTGCTCACTGCCCTCGACCAGTTGAAAGCCTCGGGCAATTCGATGTTCGTGGTCGAGCACGCGCTGGACGTGATTCGCTGCGCCGACTGGATCGTCGACGTCGGCCCGGCCGCCGGCGAGCGTGGCGGCGAAGTGCTGTACAGCGGCCCGCCCGAGGGCCTAAAGCAAATCGAAGCCTCGCAGACGCGCCGCTACCTGTTCGACGACGCGCCACCGGAAGCACGCACGCGGCGCCAACCCGCAGGCCAGCTGCGCCTGGAAGGCGTCACCCGTAACAACCTCGACAAGCTCGACGTCGCGTTCCCGCTCGGCGTTCTCAGCGCCGTGACCGGCGTCTCCGGCTCCGGCAAATCCAGCCTGGTGAGCCAGGTGCTGGTCGAGCTGGTGTCGAAGGAGCTGGGGCAGGGCGCTCCCGCTGCCGAGCCGGAAGAAGCCGAGGACCTGCAACAGGAAGCCGCGCTGCCGCTGGAAGGCCGCATCGCGTCCGGCATGGAGGCTATCCGCCGCATGGTGCGCGTCGACCAGAAGCCGATCGGCCGCACCCCGCGCTCGAACCTGGCCACCTATACCGGCCTGTTCGACCAGGTGCGCAAACTCTTCGCTGCGACCAAGATGGCCAAGTCGCGCCGCTACGACGCCGGCCGCTTCTCGTTCAACGTCGCCAAGGGCCGCTGCGAGAACTGCGCGGGCGAGGGCTCGGTGATGGTCGAGCTGCTGTTCCTGCCCAGCGTCTACGCGCCTTGCCCGGTGTGCGAAGGCGCGCGCTACAATGCCAAGACGCTGGAGGTGACGTACAAGGACCGGAATATCGCCGAAGTGCTGGGCATGACGGTGGACGCGGCGTTTGACTTCTTCCAGGGCGAGGCCCTGGTCGAGCGTTCGCTGGAAACCCTGCGCGAAGTGGGCCTGGGCTACCTGCGCCTGGGGCAGCCGGCGACCGAACTGTCCGGCGGCGAAGCCCAGCGCATCAAGCTGGCCACCGAACTGCAGCGCGCCGGGCGCGGCAATACCTTGTATATCCTCGACGAGCCGACCACCGGCCTGCACCCGTCCGACGTGGACCGCCTGATCGTGCAGTTGCAGCGCCTGGTCGATGCGGGTAACACCGTGGTGGTGGTCGAGCACACGATGCGCGTGGTGGCAGCCTGCGACTGGGTGATCGACATCGGCCCCGGCGCCGGCGACGAAGGCGGCACCGTGGTCTGCGCCGGCGCGCCGGAAAAGGTGGCGAAGGCCAGCCGCAGCCGGACGGCACCCTACTTGAGGCCGTATATACCAGCTTGATTGTTATAATTAGCACGATCGTGCGCGATACAAAGCGATACAAGCCCGCGCACGGTTGAGCGTATCAGTGAAATTACAATTGCGTTAAACTTAGGATATTTTTCTTAAGAATATCGCAACGAATGACCGGCTCTTCCATCGATAATTCCCAGTTTCGCCGCATCCTGACGCGCAATGTCGCGTTGCCGCTCGGCCTGAGCGTGTTGAGTGCCGGCGTGTTCGTGGCGATCATTGCCTACCTGATTAGCGTGCTGAACTGGGTCGAGCACTCGCAGCAGGTAATCGGCAACGCCACCGAGGTCAACCGTCTTGTTTCCGACATGGAAACCGGCATGCGTGGCTATTTGCTGACCGGCGACGAAAGCTTCCTCGGCCCCTACGTGGTGGCCAAGCCCAAGGTCGATGCCGAACTCGAGAACCTTTCGCGCCTGGTAAACGACAACGATTCCCAGGTCGGGCGCCTGCAACGCGTGCGCGCCGCGCAAGTCGAATGGGTGCGCTATTCGAACGAGATGATCGAGCGCCGCCGCCGCAACGAAGACGTGATCGAGTCGATCAAGAGCGGCCGCGGCAAGATTCTCACCGACGACATGCGCGCCCAGTTCGCCGCCTTCATCGCCATGGAGCGCACCCTGCTGCAGGCGCGCAACGAAGACGCGCGCTCGGTCACCACCTGGTCGGTCGGCTTCTACCTGCTGTTCACCCTGATCGTGGGCGGCATGATGGCTGCCTTTGGCCGGCGCGAACTGGTGCGCCTGTCGACATCCTATTCCGACATCCTGGACCATGAGGCCGAGCACAACACCGAGCTGCGCCACCAGGCCTGGCTGCGCACCGGCCAGACCGAGCTGGCCACGCGCAGCGCCGGCATCCACAGCCTGGAGCCGCTGGCCCAGGCCGTGCTCGACCACGTGGTGCGCTACGTCGGCGGCACCGTGGCGGCCATGTATGTGCGCAACGACGAGGGCGTGCTGCGCCGCATCGGCGCCTTCGGTTTCTCGAACGAGGAAGAGCGCAACCTGGTCATTGAACCGGGCGCTTCGCTGGCCAGCCAGGCCGCCAACGAAAACCGCCTGATCACGGTCGACAACCTGCCCGACGACTACATGAAGGTGGCGTCGAGCCTGGGCGAGTCCGTGCCGCGCGAAGTGGTGATCGCGCCGATCAACAACTTCGGCAAGGTGAAAGGCGTGATCGAGATCGGCTTCCTGCACGGCATCCGCGAGCGCGACGTCGAATTCCTGAAGCTGATTGCCGACAACGTCGGCGCCTCGGTGGCCGCCGTGGTCTACCGCCAGCGCCTGCAGGACGCGTTGTCGGAAACCCAGGCCCTGAACGAGGAACTGCAAGTCCAGCAAGAAGAGCTGCGCACCGCCAACGAAGAGCTCGAAGAGCAGTCGCGCGCGCTGGAAGAATCGCAGTCGAGCCTGGAAAACCAGCAGGCCGAGCTGGAGCAGACCAACGACCAGCTGGCCGAGCAGGCCCTGAACCTGGACATGAAGAACGCCGCGCTGACCGAAGCCCAGGACCAGCTGCGCGCACGCGCCCTGGACCTGGAACGCGCTAGCCGCTACAAGTCCGAGTTCCTGGCGAACATGTCGCACGAACTGCGCACGCCACTGAACAGCTCGCTCATCCTGGCCAAGCTGCTGTCCGACAATGTGCCGGGCAACCTGAACGAAGAACAGGTTCGCTTCGCCCAGACGATTTATTCGGCCGGCAACGACCTGCTGAACCTGATCAACGACATCCTGGACATCTCGAAGGTCGAAGCCGGCAAGCTGGAACTGCTGCCGGAAGACCTGCCGCTGCGCCGCACCGTCGAGGGCCTGGGCCGCACCTTCGAGCCGCTGGCCAAGCAAAAGGAATTGCAATTCACGGTAACGGTCGAGCCGAACGTGCCGGCCTCGATCCACACCGACCGCCAGCGCCTGGAGCAGGTGCTGAAGAACCTGCTCTCGAACGCGGTGAAGTTCACCGAGCAGGGCGCGGTCAGCCTGACGGTGAGCGCCACCGATGAAGGCTGGGTCCAGTTCACGGTGCAGGACTCCGGCATCGGCATCGCGCCCGAGCAGCAGGAACGCGTCTTCGAGGCCTTCCACCAGGCCGACGGCACCACCAGCCGCCGCTTTGGCGGCACCGGCCTGGGCCTGTCGATCTCGCGCGACCTCACCAGCCTGTTGGGCGGCACCCTGGTGGTGTCCAGCACGCCGGGCGAGGGCAGCAGCTTTACCCTGAGCCTGCCGAAGAGCGGCGCGGTCGCGGCCACGCCGCCGGCCCCGCGTGCCCCGGCGCCGCAGTTGCGCGCGGCCCGTCCGGCGCCGGCGCCGGTGGCCGCACCGGCTGCCGAGCCTGCGCAGCCGCCTGCCGAACGCTTCCCGGACGACCGCGAGCAGCCGGTTGCCGGCCGCCGCACCGTGCTGGTGGTCGAGGACGAACCCGGCTTTGCGCGCATCCTGTACGACCTGGCGCACGACCTCGGCTACCGCTGCCTGGTGGGCCTGACCGCCGGCGAGGGCCTGGAACTGGCCACCAACAACGGTCCGGACGCGATCCTTCTCGACATCCGCCTGCCCGACGGTTCCGGTTTGTCGGTGCTGCAGCAGCTGAAGGACAACCCGGCCACGCGCCACATCCCGGTGCACGTGGTGTCGAGCATGGAAAACGGCAACGAGGCCCTGCACCTGGGCGCGATCGGCTACGCCCTGAAACCGACCTCGCGCGAACAGCTCGAAGACGTGTTCCGCAAGCTGCAGGAGAAGTCCTCGCAGCAGATCAAGCGCGTGCTGCTGGTGGAAGACGACGAGCGCCAGCGCGACAGCGTGACCGCCCTGATCGCCGACGCCGACGTGCAGATCTCGGCGGTCGGCTCGGGCGAGGAAGCGCTGGCCCTGCTGCACAGCGAGATCTTCGACTGCATGATCATCGACCTGAAACTGCCGGACATGCAGGGCAACGAACTGCTGCAGCGCATGTCGCAGGAAGAGCTGTTCTCGTTCCCGCCTGTGATCGTCTACACCGGCCGCAACCTGACGCGCGACGAAGAGGCGGAATTGCTGAAGTATTCGCGCTCGATCATCATCAAGGGCGCGCGTTCGCCCGAGCGCCTGCTCGACGAAGTGACGCTGTTCCTGCACAAGGTGGAATCGAAACTCTCGACCGAGCGCCAGCACATGCTGAAAACCGTGCGCGGGCGCGACCGCGTCTTCGAAGGGCGTACAATCCTGCTGGTCGACGATGACGTGAGGAACGTCTTCGCGCTGACCGCCGCGCTCGAGCAGCGCGGCGCCAATGTGGTCGTCGGCCGCAATGGCTTCGAGGCGATTGCCAGGCTCGACGACGTGCCGGGCATCGACCTGGTGCTGATGGACGTCATGATGCCGGGCATGGATGGCCTGGAAGCGACGCGCCGCATCCGCGCCGACGGCCGCTTCGGCCGCCTGCCGATCATCGCCATCACCGCCAAGGCGATGAAGGACGACCAGGAACAATGCCTGGCCGCCGGTGCGAACGACTACCTGGCCAAGCCGATCGACCTGGCCCGCCTGTACTCGCTGCTGCGGGTCTGGATGCCCACCATGGAGCGCGTTTGAAAACTGCACCGGACAACATCGACATCGAACTGCGGATGCTGGTCGAGGCGGTCTACCTCAAGTACAACTACGACTTCCGCGATTACACCGGCGCCTCGCAAAAGCGCCGCGTGCTGGTGGCCCTGCGCGAAATGGACTGCGACACCGTTTCGGAACTGCAGGCCAAGGTACTGCACCAGCCGGAAGCGTTTTCCCAGCTGCTGCAATACCTGACGATTCCCGTCTCCGAGATGTTCCGCGACCCGGAATACTTTGCGGCGATCCGCAGCCAGGTGGTGCCTTTCCTGCGCACCTACCCCTCGCTGAAGATCTGGGTGGCCGGCTGCAGCACCGGCGAAGAGGTGTATTCGCTGGCGATCCTGCTGCACGAGGAAGGGCTGCTGGAACGCACCATGATCTACGCCACCGACATCAATCCGGTGTCGCTGGACGCGGCGCGGCGCGGCGTGTTCCCGCTCGACCGCATGCGGCTGTTCACCGAAAACTACCAGAAGTCGGGCGGCAAGCGCGCCTTCTCGGACTACTACACGGCGGCCTATGGCGGCGCCCTGTTCGAGCGCATGCTGGTCGAGAACGTGACCTTTGCCGACCACTCGCTGGCCACCGACAGCGTGTTCTCGGAAACCCATTTCGTCAGCTGCCGCAACGTGATGATCTACTTTAACCGACGCCTGCAGAATCGCGTGCTGGGCCTGTTCCACGAGTCGCTCTGCCACCGCGGCTTCCTGGGCCTGGGCAGCAAGGAAAGCATCGACTTTTCCAGTTACGCCAGCCGCTTCGAACCGCTGGCGCGGCGCGAGCGCCTGTTCCGCAAGGCGGCCGAATGAGCGACTTGTCGGCCAGGTTCGCGCAGGTGCTGGCGGGGCGGCGCATCGAGGCCGTCGTGATCGGCGCCTCGGCCGGCGGCGTCGACGCCCTGGTCGGGCTGCTGCCGGCGCTGCCGGTGAGCCGCACGCTGGCGGCCGTGTGCATCCTGCACGTGCCCGGCGACCGTGAAAGCCGCCTGGCCGAACTGTTCGACGCGCGCCTGGATTTGCCGGTGCGCGAAGCGACAGACAAGCAAAGCGTCGAGCCGGGCACGCTGTACTTTGCCGGTGCCGGCTACCATTTGTCGATCGAGCACGATCGCGTATTTTCACTCAGCTGCGAGCCGCCGGTACACTATGCGCGTCCGGCCATCGACGTGCTGATGGAGTCGGCCGCCTATGCCTATGGCCCGGCCCTGGCCGGCATCCTGCTGACCGGCGCCAATGCCGACGGCGCCGAAGGCATGCAAAGGATCAGGCAGCGCGGCGGCCTGACCATTGTGCAAGACCCGAAAGAAGCGCAGGCGGCGACCATGCCTGAAAAGGCGATCAGCCTGTGCGCCCCGCACCTGGTGCTGCCGCTGGCGGACATCCGCACGCTGCTGCCCTTGCTGGAGACAACAACATCATGAGCTTTCAAGAGCCTAGCAAACTTCTCATCGTCGACGACCTGCCGGACAACCTGCGCGCGCTCGACGCCCTGATCCGCGATGAGCGCCGCCTCGTGTTCCACGCCCATTCCGGCGAAGAAGCGCTGACGCTGCTGCTCGAGCACGAGTTCGCGCTCGCCATCCTCGACGTCCAGATGCCGGGCATGGATGGCTTCGAGCTGGCCGAACTGATGCGCGGCACCGAACGCACGCGCAACATCCCGATCATGTTCGTCTCGGCCGCCGGGCGCGAACTGAATTACTCGTTCAAGGGCTACGAAAGCGGCGCCGTCGATTTCCTCTACAAGCCGCTCGACCCGGACGCGGTGCGCGGCAAGGTGAACGTGTTTGTGGCGCTCGACCAGCAGCGGCGCGAAGTGGCGCGCCAGATGGAAGCGCTCGAACGCAGCCGGCGCGAGCAGGAAATCCTGCTGCAGGAACTGAACGCCACCCAGGCCGAACTGCAGCGCTCGCTGCGCATGCGCGACGAATTCATGTCGCTCGTCGCGCATGAACTGCGCACGCCGCTCAATACCCTGTTCCTGGAAATCCAGATGCGCACGCTGCACCTGAAGCGCGGCAACCTGCAGGCCTTCAATGCCGAGCAGATGGGCGCGATGGTCAGGCGCGACGAGCGCCAGGTGAAGGCCATGATCCGCCTGATCGACGACATGCTGGACGTGACCCGCATGCGCAACGGCACGCTGTCGGTGCGCCCGGCGCCGGTCGAGCTGATGGGCATGCTGGAGCGCGTGGTGAGCGATTTGTCGCTGCAGGCCGCCGCCAGCGGCTGCGCCATCGGCTTGCAGCCGCACGAGCCCGTGTATGGCCACTGGGATGAGTTCCGCATCGAGCAGGTGATCGTCAATTTGCTGACGAACGCGCTGCGCTATGGCGGCGGCTGCAACGTCGAAGTGAGCGTGCAGGTCGATGGCTGCTGCGCCCGTATCGACGTGGCCGACAAGGGCAAGGGCATTTCGCCCGACGACGTCGAGCGCATCTTCCAGCCTTTCGAGCGCGGCGCCCGCAACGGCGAACCGAAAGGCCTGGGCCTGGGCCTGTATATCTCGCGCCAGCTGGCCGTGGCCCACGGCGGCGAACTGACAGTGGCCAGCACGCCGGGGCAGGGCTCGACGTTCAGCCTGGCGTTGCCCTGCAACGTGACGACGCCACGCGCCGAAATCCCGGCTTGAACGCCTTCCTCATATAAATTCACAATCGGGTGGCGGTTGCAATCGCTGCCCGTTTCCCTCACACTGGCGCGTCTCTTGCAAGGCTGATAGCCAGTTGCCACATCTTCACGATAGGTAAAATCAATTGAAGTCATCTGATCAATTAATTTTACAAAAGCAGAGCAAGAGCATAAACTTCGTTTCATCAATTTTGATTTGACCCACAACAGGAGCTTCCATGTCCCTTATCAACACCGAGATCAAGCCTTTCAAAGCCACCGCTTACCACGCTGGCAAATTCGTCGACCTGACCGAAGAGCAGTTCAAAGGTACCTGGTCCGTCCTGATGTTCTACCCGGCCGACTTCACCTTCGTCTGCCCGACCGAACTGGAAGACCTGGCTGACTTCCAGCCTGAATTCGAAAAAATGGGCGTGAAAGTCTACGGCGTGTCGACCGACACCCACTTCGCGCACAAGGCATGGCACGACACCTCGGACGCCATCAAGAAAGTGAACTACCCGCTGATCGGCGACCCAACCGGCACCCTGGCGCGTAACTTCGAAGTCATGATCGAAGAAGAAGGCCTGGCACTGCGCGGCACCTTCGTCATCAATCCAGAAGGCCAGATCAAGGTCATGGAAGTGCACGACAACGGCATCGGCCGCGACGCATCGGAACTGATGCGCAAAGTCAAGGCAGCCCAGTACGTCGCCGCCCACCCAGGCCAGGTTTGCCCAGCCAAGTGGACCGAAGGCGCCGAGACCCTGACCCCGTCCTTGGACCTGGTCGGCAAAATCTAAGCAGTCGCAGCAAGTAGTGAGCAGTACGTCAGTAGTACTGCAGTAGTACCGGAAGCCCGCCAATTGGCGGGCTTCCAATAAAAACCTCTGTATTTCAAGGAAAACACCATGCTTGACGCAACCCTCAAGAAGCAGTTACAAGCCTATTTGGAAAAAGTGGTGCAGCCGATTGAGATCGTTGCATCGCTTGATGACTCGCCAAAAGCGCGGGAAATGGAAGAACTGCTCAAGGAAATCACCTCCCTGGGCACCAAGATTACCTATCGCGAGGACGGCAATGCGACCCGCAAACCGTCGTTCGCCATCAACCGGGTTGGCACCGATATCGGCATCGAATTTGCCGCCATCCCGCTGGGCCATGAATTCACCTCGCTGGTGCTGGCCTTGCTGCAAGTGGGTGGACACCCGATCAAGTTCGATGCGCCTGTCATCGAGCAGATCAAGAATCTGCCGGGCGACTTCGTGTTCGAAGCGTTCATCTCGCTGTCGTGCCATAACTGCCCGGAAGTGGTGCAGGCGCTGAACTCGATGTCCATCATCAACCCGCGCATCAAGGTCACGACCATCGACGGCGGCCTGTTCAAGGATGAAGTCGAAGCACGCCAGATTCTGGCAGTGCCGATGATGTTCCTGAACGGCGAGCACTTCGGCCAGGGCCGCATGAGCGTCGAGGAAATCCTTGCCAAGCTCGACACCGGCGCCGGCGCCAGGAAGGCGGAAGAACTGAGCAAGAAAGAAGCCTTCGATGTGCTGATCGTCGGCGGCGGCCCTGCCGGTGCGGCGGCGGCGATCTACTCGGCGCGCAAAGGCATCCGTACCGGCGTGCTGGCCGACCGCTTCGGCGGCCAGGTAATGGATACCCTGGCGATCGAGAACTTTGTGTCGGTGAAAGAAACCGAAGGCCCGAAGTTCGCCGTTTCGCTGGAAGAGCACGTCAAGCAGTACGAAGTCGACATCATGAACCTGCAGCGCGCTGCCAAGCTCGAGCGCAACGAGGACGAGAAGCTGTTCGAGGTCACCACCGAATCCGGCGCACTGCTGAAGGCCAAGTCGGTGATCCTGTCGACTGGCGCTCGCTGGCGCGAAATTAACGTGCCGGGCGAAAAAGAGTACAAGAACCACGGCGTAGCCTATTGCCCGCACTGCGACGGTCCGCTATTCAAGGGCAAGCGCGTGTCCGTGATCGGCGGCGGTAACTCGGGCGTCGAAGCGGCGATCGACCTGGCAAATATCGTCGAGCACGTGACCCTGATCGAATACGGCGCCGAACTGCGCGCCGACGCGGTCCTGCAGCGCAAGCTCTACAGCCTGAAGAACGTGAACGTGATCAAGAGCGCCCAAACCACGGAAATCCATGGCGACGGCAAGAAGGTAACGGCGCTGTCGTACAAGGACCGCGTATCCGGTGAAACCCACCGGGTTGAACTGGCCGGCGTGTTCGTCCAGATCGGCCTGATCCCGAACGCCGAATGGCTGAAGGGTACGCTGGAACTGTCGCCGTACGGCGAGATCGAAGTCGACGTGCGTGGTGAAACCTCGATTCCGGGTGTGTTTGCCGCCGGTGACGTGACCACCGTGCCGTTCAAGCAGATCGTCATCGCCGTGGGCGAGGGCGCCAAGGCTTCGCTGGCGTCGTTCGACTACCTGATGCGTTTGCCGACGGAAGAAACCGAGGCGCTGGAAGCAAAAGCGGCTTGATCTTTGATGGCCCTGAAAGGCCATTGGTAAGAATAGAAACGCCATCGCGACAATACTTGCGATGGCGTTTTTTATGGCGCTGTCACCGTTAGCTATGGATGAGGGTTGAACTGCTGAGCTCATTCTCGGTCCAAGCCGTATCGCCATCGATACGGGTCGACCATGAAAGCACCTCGCTTCACGAAGTGGTTTGCCGCCTTGCCCGCACTGAACCAGCCCCAGCGGCTGCAGGTCCTCGACGCCCTGCGCCCGGCGGCCGGGTTGCACCAGGTGCTTGCCCTGATCGAACAATGCCGCTCCCCGGGACGACGCTGCCCTCATTGCCAGTGCGAGCGCTGGCATCGGCATGGTCACGCGAATCACCTGCAGCGCTACCGCTGTTTCTCGTGCCGGCGCACCTTTAACGATTTGACCGGCACCCCATTGGCACGTCTGCGGTTGAAAGAGAAATGGCTCGATTACCTCGATGCGCTGCGTGCGTCGC
>NZ_JAULSI010000021.1 GCF_030711405.1 Massilia brevitalea | reverse complement strand
AGAGAAAGAACTTATCGTCGTGTCCGAAATTACTTGACCACTACAACAAGCCTTCGGAGCTGATCCTTAAGAACACCTATGGCCTGCGGGTGTGCGTCGCTGTACTCAACGCTTGCGAATTCAATCAGGCACAGCGTCAGTGGCGCTATCGAGAGATCTACATTCATTCCAAATTGTTGCTGGTCGACGACGGTTTTTTCACGCTTGGCAGCGCCAATCTGAATCAACGCAGCATGGTGGTGGACAGTGAGATCAACCTCGCCACGAACGATCCGCACCATGCGACTACATTGCGCAAACGGGTCTGGTCGCAGCTCGCGACTGACGAGAATAATGGCGGAAACGGTACACCAAAAGAAATCGAGAAAACCTTCGGTGATTGGGTAAAGCTCATGAATCGAAACAAGGCGAGGCAAAAGGCTTTGTCAACCGATCCAGCAGCAAAAATGATGGAGGGTTTCATCGTCACCCTGGACGATAAACGAAGCTCGACCATGCGATTTGGTTGACTCATGCATACCCTTACCGCCTCTTCCTCGTCACGTTGCCGCCAGTTGGCAACCTTACTGATTACATTTACTTTTCTGACTGCCTGCGACATGGACAAGACTAAGCCCCCCGCATACATGCAAGAACTGCCACCCTTCGATCCACACATCGCCTCCTTCGAATGTCACACCGAAGCAAGCAAGGTGCCGCCGATTGATGCTCAGGCCGACGACTGGTTCCTGGAAGCGCGCGCGCTCGAAGACGGTACGACCTACGTTGATGATGTGGATTATAAAAAGGTTTTACGACTTACCCGCCAAGCCGCTGAACGGCATCATTGGAAGGCAATGCTGAACCTTGCAAGCCTGTACCTGGAAAAACATGATCCGCCCAATGGGGAAATCGAGGCGGTGACGCTGGTTTCGACAGCCATCGAATTGGGCATCCCGGCCGCCTACGACAGGATGGGCACCTATTACCTCAACGGCACAGGCGTGGGGGGGCGATACCGACCGGGCCTATGCTTTTTTCCAGAAGGCAGCCGCTATGGGCAATCCGCAGGCGATGACCTTCCTTGGCGAGAAAATGGATGCAGGTGCGGACGGTCTCAAGCGGGGCTATTGGGGCAACATCCCGATTGCGATCAAGATGTTCGAATGTGCCCTCGCCCAAGGATACGGCCCGGCGGCACAGGAACTCGAATACATGTATGAGGTTCCCAGGGCGCCGGATGGAAGAGAACTTGGAAGAAGAACTAGGGAAACCCTTGATCGCGTGATGCGCGTCGTGCACGAGGGTGTGAAGGGCGGATGCCAATACTGCGCGGACAATCTGGGGAGCGAGTTCGACCGCCCACGCGATCTGGAGACCATGTTCGTGCCGTTCATCGACAAGGCACGCGGCCAACGCTATCACATGCTTGGTAATGCACTCCGCTTCAACCCTGAGCGCCGCTTCCCTAACCTCGACAGAATCCTGCCATTGCCACCGGCCCCGCTGCCGCCGTGGGACGGCAAGCGCGAAAGTCTGCTCGCAGCGGCCATGGCCGTCGTGCCCGAACCAGCTGCCCCGGTATCAACGGAGGCCTCGCTCAGGAAAGGCCGCTACTTCCTCGACAGCGCCTATGCGTTCAGGCCAATAGCGGAGACAACCGATGCGCTGCAGGCGCCCGTTGCCGGCTACTGGCAGCCTAAGGCACCACAAGGATCAGCCGAGGTACAGGCCTTCCTGGCCAGCATCGTGCCCGGCCTCTACGGCAAGGGGGAACCGTTCGAGCAGCCGCGCATTCCGAACGGCATCGAAACAAACACCACGTCCGGCATCGTCTGGCAGCGGGTGCTTACCGTGCGCAACAACGGCGGTGCCGTCGCGCCGCGCACAGCGCTCAGGTTGTCGCGGGAAGTTGCACGGCCGTTAAAGCACGTCGAATGCGACGGAAACAAAAACTGCGCCATTACCGGCACGTGGCAGCCATGGCTTGCGCCAGGCCACCCGCTCGAACAGGAAGTCAATCAGGAATGGCGGCAGCGCTGGCTGACCGCTGGCCAGCCCTTCCCTGACCCGAAGCGCGACTGGATGCTGCCGCTGGACAGTGCGGAATTGAAATGGCATCTGTTGGAGGCGGATACGCCGGAGCGAAAATAGTCTGTGCAAGCGCGCCGGAGAGCGTTATTTGGCGCGCATCGCTGTTCCTTGCTCAGTGTGAGTTTCAACATCAAGATAATTGCTTTGGTGGACAAAGAACCATAGCAGGCTGGCCCGTCATTTGACACTGAAAGGCTAACGAACATGAAGCATGAAGGACGTGGCGTAATTCGGATGAATGACAAGACGGATCACGGTGGTCAGGTTATCTCGGTTTCATCCGGCACCGTTGTAATGGGTACTGAAGCAGCTCTAGCGGATGACATGACCTTCTGCCCCAAATGCAAAGGAACATTTCCCATCGAACCGGATGGTGCCGGTGCCAGGCACAAAGGGCGGCCCTATGCTTACGACAACGATCTCACCGCCTGTGGTGCGAAGTTGCTTTCCTCTACCTGAAGAACCATGAAGGTGGTATGTCGACCAAAAAGTCAGGCTGCCCAATTCTGGGGCTCTGAGAAAAGAACTTTTAAAATCAATTAGTTAATTCATCAGATTAGTAGTGACGCACAACTTTATCCACAGTTTCTGTGAAGAACTTGGCCCTTGACAGTGCCATTCCAGCATGGCGACACCGAAGCCTATGCTGCGGCATAGTATGGCTGAGCTCGTAACGAAGAGTCGTTTTGAGCAAAGGTCGTATCCTAGTGTTAATTCAACCTGCCGTGAGGAGTCCATGCATTTTCTTTCGAAACTCGTCCTGGCCAGCAGCTGCCTGTTCGGCAGCCTGTCCGCCAATGCCGCCGACACCACCGGTCCCACAGGCCACTACTACCTGAGCGGCATGACCGAAGTCGGCTCCGAACTGGTGCTGAAAAAGTCGGGCGAGTTCGACTGGATGCTGGCGTACGGCGCCACCGACATGGTGGCGCACGGCACCTGGAAGCGCGACGGCAAGCGCATCGTCCTCACGCCGCACGTACCGCGGCCCGGCAAGTTCCGGCTGTTCACGGAAGCCGAACTCACCATCAAGAAAGACCCGCGCCAGGGCATCTGGGTAGCCATCGTCGGCGTGCCGTCGACAGGCCCGGTGGCCGGCATCGAGGTGCAGTTCGAAAGCGCTTCCGGACGCAAGGCCAGCGCGGTGAGCGGTCCGAACGGCGACGCCATCGCCCAGATGCCCGCCAGCGAAACCTGGAAGCGCGCCGGCCTGCGCCGTGCCGACAGCAAGGACGAGTGGACCTGGTTCGACGTGCCGGCCGAGCGCGCCAGCAAGCGCATCGCCGGCTTCGTGGTGCTCAATCCCGGCGAACTGCAGGCGGCGCCGTTCAAGTCCTTGAGTCTGTCGTCCAAGGAGGGCCGGCTGAGCATCGACGACAATCCGATGGGCCTGCGCGGCACCTACGCAAAGGCCCCGGACAAGGAGCCGGCTACGGACTGAACTTGCCCGCGCTGCACGGCGCCTTCCGAGCATGCAGCCGGAAGACTCCGATTCCGCCTCGTCCTTGATACAGCTCGTCTTCTGCGGCCAGGCGACTGCCTACATTGGTCGAACGCCATGCATCGCGCATGCGCGAACACCATGAGAGGCTCACATGCAACTCCTGAGAAACAAGACGCTTCGCGCGGCAGGCGGACTGGTGCTCGCCGCACACCTGGCGGGATTCGACGATGGGACCCGGGCCGCGCAGCCGGCGAACGGCGCGCAGGACGCACATGCGTCCAAGGCCCCTGCCGACGTGTACGGCATCGTCAACCTGGTGCCCTTCCAGGCGCTGGTCACCCACATCAACGCCAGCGGCCAGGCTGCCTTCGAGTACATCGGGCTCGACTACAACGCCCATGTCGGCTTCTTCGATGGACAGCGCGTCATCCACCCGATCACGCCCAGCAACACCGTCTCGTTTCTTGGCGCCCTGAACGACCGCGGCGAACTGGCCTTCGTGTCGCGCCAGGTCGACCCCGCCGCGCCCTGGTCGACGAACCTGCAACCGTATCGCTGGTCGGCGGCGCGGGGACTGGCCAGCCTGCCCTCGCTCGGCGCCGGTGGCGACAGCTGGATTCCCGCCATCAATAACAACGGCATCGTCGTCGGGACCTCGTACGCAGGCTCCGATCCTGCCACCGGACGCGGCGTGCGTTGGAGCGCGGCCAACCGCCTGAGCATGCTGACCAGCCCTCCCGGCTTCGGTCCCGGCTATGCCGTCGATATCAACGAGCGCAACGTCAGCGTCGGCAGCGTTACCGATGCCGGCGACGCCAATCACGCCATACGCTGGGACAGCGCCAACCGGCCAACCGTGCTCGGCACCCTCGGCGGACGCGGCGCCATTGCCATGTACAACAACGAACGCGGCGACGTCGCCGGGATGCTCGATGGCGGCACGCCGGATGCACGGGCATTCCTGTGGAGCCCGGCACGCGGCGTGGCGACCCCGGGGCCGAACGCGGTGGTGGTCGGCCTGAACGAAGCAGGAGAAATCGCCGGCCGCATCATCGACCCGGCCGGCGGCTCGCGCGCCTTCCTGTACTCGCGCGCACGCGGGCTGGTCGATCTCCACCCCGCATCCCTGCTGGTGTCCGAAGTGAACAGCCTGAACGATGCCGGGGTCAGCGTCGGCGTTGCCTGGGGCAGCGAAGGCGGGCGCCGCGCCTACCGCTGGTCGCGCACGGGCGCCGCGGTCGACCTGAACACGCGCCTGCTCAATCCGCCGGCAGGACTGCAGCTCGCCTCCGCGCTCGCGATTGCGACGAATGGCGACATCGTTGCCGAATCGAGCGCCGGCCTGGTGTTGCTGCGCCGCGGCGGCGGCACCGATGCGCCGGTGCTGGGGCCGATCAACTTCCCCGAGACGGCCCTGAACCGCCCGCTGCCGCTTACCCTCTCCTTCCGCGACCGCAACGTCGGCGACCGCCACAAGGCAACCGTCGATTGGGGCGATGGCCAGGGGCCGCAGCCGGCCACGGTGCGCGAATCGCGCGGCAGCGGCGAGGTCAGCGCGCAGCATACCTACACCACGCTTGGCGCACGCAACATCATCGTCCGCGTGACCGATTCGACCGGCAGGAGCACCGTGCAATACATGGAGAGCCTGATCGGCTACTGGAAGGCGCCGGCGCCACGCGCAGCGCCTGCGCGGCCGCACGGGCGCTAATCGAAATACACCGCAACCCGGTCGACGCGGTTGACCAGCAGCGTCCCCGGCCGGGATTCCTTGTACAACAATACTTTCGGCATATAGGCCAGCTCACCGGGATGCATGAAACGATCGTCGCGCAAGCGTAGTCCCAGCGATTCCGCCGTCCGCGCAGGGGCCTGCTCCTGCGCCGCGATGAACGCATCGAAATCCGGACCATAGTGGAAGGTCACCACTTCGTCGTTGAGGTCCAGGTTCCTGGACGACGAGATGTTGGTAGCCGATCTGGGCAATAGATCAGGAAGACGCTGGAGCGCGAATGCGTCTGCCTTTAAGGCCGCATCGTAGGTTGCGAAGTCGTTTTCGACGACACTCGATGGGACGATGATCAGCAATGCCAGCAGAAGGGAGGCGAGCAGGACGATAACACCAGCGCCACATATCAATGAGATTTTCAGGAAACGCCGCATGTTTCGAACTTTCGTTGACTATCCGCTTGAGTTTCTCTGGATATTCCTGAGCGGCCGTTCGAGCCATGCTGAAAGCCTCGTCGAATGGCCTGGCGCCGAACGCACCGCGCAGATTATTTGCCCTGAAAATAGCCGGCATCGGGGTCCAAGTCCCGATGTTCGCGGACAATCGGCGCCTGGAGGTGTAGCCAGACGTAGTCGACCATGCCGGCCAGGGCGCGCAGATGCGTAGACCGCTCGGCTTCCGGCAAGTAACGAACAAGTTCGTCCGCCTCCTGGATGCTTTTGCCGATGCGCTCGTACACCGACATGAGTTGCCGTGCAGTTGAAAGATCCATCCTGTTCCTTTCTTTCTTGCTTGCGTGGCGCCAACCGCCCGGCAGACGATGGCGATTAGTCGATTCCTGACGATTGTAGCGCCTCACCCAAAGCGGTTGTTGGTGGGCTGGCATTTTTGATACTACGTGCGCATTTGCCGCATACAATCCCCGCTTTACTTACCCAGCAAAACCGAGGCCTTGTGCAAGAACTCTGGAATTATTATGGACAGTTGGCAGCGTGCTTGCCGCCACGCGGTCCGGGCTTCAGCGCCGCAGTCCTGCGCGATGCAGAAACGGTGTTCGAACGCCACCACGGGCTGGCGTCGCTCGAACTGAACGTGCCACTGTCGCGCGACTCGGCCTATTACCTGGCATCGGAATCGAAGCAATTCACAGCGGCCTGTGTGATGGCCCTGGTGCGTGACGGGCTTACCGGCCTCAATGACGACGTCTGCCCTCACCTGCCCGAGCTGGCGCAATTCGAACAGGCCTTCCCGTTGCGAAGCTTGCTGAATCACAGCAGCGGCATCCCGGACTATTTCCCCTTCCTGCAATGCCAACTGGGCCGCCACGAAGCCGACTACTTCAACAACGACACCATCCTCAGACTGATTGCCCGCATGGACACGGTCGAGTGCCCGACACAGACCGTGCACCGCTACAGCAACAGCAACTACATCCTGCTTGCCGCGCTGGTTGAACGCCTGAGCGGCATGTCGCTGACGAAGTACGCCAAAACGTTCCTGTTCGAGCCGCTCGGCATCCATCGCCTGGGCTTCGATGACGACCGTTTCAACGTCATTGAACACCGCGTCTTCAGTTACGAAGCCGATGCGTCACGGCCGCTCGGATTCAAGCAACACCTGGGCAACGCCAACACGGTCGGCGATGGCGGCATGTACGGCAGCATCGCCGATCTGTTGCGTTGGGAAGCGGAATGGCATCGCCAGTGGTCCGACAAATCGAGCCTGCTGCATGCAATGCTGCAGCCATCTCCCTTCCTGAACGGCACAGTCCATGACTATCGATTCGGCCTGGAGCTAACGCACAGACATGGCCAGGACGTCGTGTTCCATGGCGGTGGCCTGTGGGGATTCAACATGCTGATTGTCCGGCTTCCGCAAAGCCGCACGTCGATCATCCACCTGGCCAATTGCGAAGAGGCCGGACCAGACATGGATCGGATACTCGCTGCCGCCCTCGCGTAGAAGCCGAAAAATCGGCTGGTCAGCCGATGCAACACGCCCGCTCAGGCAATCGGCAGCGTGGAGTGCGCCCGGCTCAGTTCATCGTGCAACTGTTTTACTGCTTGCGCCGCCGGATTGCTGGCGCCCTTGCCGATCGACTCGACGAAGCGGCAGGCGGCAAACCCTGCGGCTGCCCGGTCATAGCGCTCCAGCCACGCGCGCCGTGCCGGCAGCCGCTCGGGCAAGACCGGCCAGGTGCCGGGCCGTGGCCTGATATGGTCCTCGATGCCGATGCGCCAGGGTTTAGCCGATACCCGTGCCCGGAAGCAGTGCTGGTTCAGACACATGGCCGCGTACACAGGATCGGTAGCCAACGCATCGAAGCACTCGGCCACTTCGGCGTCGAGCGGATCGAACAGGCGGTGGGTGGCGAGCAGGCGGAAGCCCGCGGGCGTACGGTAGAGATGGACCAGCCAGTCGGGACGCGTGGCCATGAAACGCAGAATGTTCTTGCGGGCGATTGCCTCCGGTCCACCCTGGGCGCGGACGACCATGCGATGGACAAGTTGCGCAATGGGGGCCGACAGCACCAGGGTCAGCAGCACGCCGACCGCAGCCACTGCCAACAATCTGCCGATGCCCTTGCCGGCCGCCGCCATCAGCACCAGCATCACTGCACCGGCTGCGAGCAGGAACAGTGCGGTGCCCCAGATCATGCGCTTGCCAGGGCCATCATTGAAATCGATATCGACGAACAGCACGTTGGGCGTATTCATGCAGCGTGCGCCGTAGCCATTGCGGGTGATGACGGTCTCGCCGATGCGGTCGACCACTTCCTCCCGGATCGGTAGCCCGTCGCCGCCGTTGTAGGGCACCTTGCGCTCGCGGCGCGGCAAGGGCTCGCCAGAAACAGCACGCGCCAGCGCCTCGCCGACACGCAGCTGGGCATTTTGTTGCGCATCCTCCTGGCTGGCGTCGGACCAGCCGAAACGCCTGACCGTGATCTGCCTGCCTTTGCGGCGATATTGGGCCCGTGCCTCGGCCCAGAAGCTGGGGACGATCATCATGCGCTGGCCTGCCTGGGTGCTTGTCGGTTCGATGTCATGGTGTATGTCGTCATTCTCGATGGTCTGGCGCCGGCGAATGCCTTTGCGAGTGACTGCACGGCTGAGTGTACGAAATTGTTGCTCCTCTGACAAATTCGATATCGGGCAGGCAGCCTGGCCGGGCTTCGGTGGAAATCCTTATCGAACCTGGGAGCGGCCGGCACTGCCGTTGCATTTTTACCACGAGTCACCCCTGCATTTCGCTTCGCTCCTGTCCAGACACAACGCTTTTCACCCATACCGGGTAAATACTCAAGCATAAGAACGCGAATGATAACAATTCTCATTTACAAACATAAAAATGCTTACTAGAATGTTGACCAGTGCACAAAACCGCGCTTCAGCCTGCTGACGGCGCTTCCTAAAAAATTGAGAGAACAACAGGTAAAGACATGCAAGCAATCAAGAGCCGCAAGCACGGGCACAGCCGTTTCCAACAACACATGAGTGCCGCGCTGGCGACCATGCTGCTGCCGCTCGCGGCCCAGGCTGCCGACACCGTGCCGCCGGCGCCGGACGAAGTCACCGGTCCCGTATCGAAGGTGGAAATCGTCGGCAAGACCGAAAACGACTTCAAGGCCGAACGTGCCTCGTCGCCGAAATACACCGAAAAGCTGGTCGACACCGCGCAGACCGTGCAGGTCATCAAGAAGGAACTGATCGAACAGCAAGGCGCCCTGACCCTGACCGAAGCGCTGCGCAATACCCCCGGCGTCGGCGCCTTCTTCCTCGGCGAGAACGGCAACACCAACACCGGCGACGCCATCTTCATGCGCGGCTTCGACAGCTCGGGCAGCATCTACGTGGACGGCGTGCGCGACGTCGGCTCGATCTCGCGCGACGTCTTCAACCTGGAACAGATCGATGTCGTAAAGGGCCCGGCCGGCACCGACAACGGCCGCAGCTCGCCAACCGGTTCGGTCAACCTGGTCACGAAAAAAGCCCGCCTCGACGACATCTCGAGCGCCTCGCTCACCGGCGGCAGCGCCAAGCAGAAGCGCGTGACGGCCGACGTCAACCGCGTCATCAACGCCGAGCGCGGCATCGCGGCGCGCATCAACGTGATGGCCCAGGATTCGGGCCGCGCCGCGCGCGACGTGGTCACCGACAAGCGCTGGGCGGTGGCGCCGAGCATCGGCTTCGGCCTGAACGGCCCGACCCGCGTGGTCCTCGACTACCTGCACGTCAACCAGGACAACATCCCGGACGGCGGCGTGCCGACCGTCGGCCTGCCCGGCTACACCAGCCCGGACCGCGTCAACAAACCGGAACTGTCGACCGCCCCGGCCGTCGATCCGAAGAACTTCTACGGCTCGAACAGCGACTACGACAAGGTCAAGGCCGACATGGCGACCGTGCGCGTCGAGCACGACTTCTCGCCGAACCTCAAGCTGCACAACATCTCGCGCTATGGCCGCACCAGCCAGGACTACCTGCTGTCGGCCTTCCTGGCCAGCGGCGCCAACATCACCCTGGTGAACCGCACCGATCCGTCCACCTGGACCCTGGTGCGCAACACCCGTACCGTGAAGGACCAGGAAAACAAGATTCTGACCAACCAGACCGCGCTGACCTCGATGTTCGACACCGGTTCGCTGCGCCACACCCTGGTGACCGGCATCGAGTTCACCAGCGAAAAGCAGATCACCTACGGCCTGACCGGCCTGGGCACCCTGCCGGCCGCGAACCTGTACAACCCGGACGCCGGCGTCGCCGTCACCGCCCTGGCGCCGCGCCGCACCGGCGCCTTCAACGAAGGCGAGATCGACACGCAAAGCGCCTACGTCTTCGACACCATCAAGATCGGCGAGAACTGGATCGTCAACGGCGGCATCCGCGCCGACCACTTCAGCGGCGACTATACCGCGGTGACGGCGGCCACGGCGAACAACGTGACCACGCTCACGCCGACCCACTTCAGCATCGGCGACACGGTCTACAACGGCAAGCTGTCGGTGCTGTACAAGCCGACCGCCTGGAGCAGCGTGTACGCGCTGGCCGCCAGCTCGAAGCTGCCGCCAGGCTCGAACTTCACCGTCTCGGGCAACGTCAACAGCGCCCAGAACCCGATCTACGATCCGCAGGAAACCCTGACCTATGAACTCGGCGGCAAGCTCGATCTGTTCAAGGGCAAGCTGGGCCTGTCGGCGGCCCTGTACCGCACCGAAGTGAAGAACGAGGTCGAGCAGGATCCGGTCGACCTGACCTGGTCGCAGACCGGCAAGAAGCAGGTGCAGGGCGTGGAGCTGGGCGTGACCGGCGAACTGGCGCGCAACTGGCTGGTCAGCGCGGGCTACACCTACATGGACACCAGCATCGAGTCGGGCCGCCTGCTCACCGCCAATGGCGACAACGCGCTGACCTACACGCCGAAGCAGTCGTTCAACCTGTGGACCTCGTACCAGTTGCCGATGGGCGTCAAGATCGGCGGCGGCGCGCGCTTCAACGACGGGCTGCTGCGCGGCACCGACGGCGCCGTTGGCACCCCGGCCTATACCAAGTCCTACTGGGTCTTCGATGCCATGGCCTCGTACGCCATCACCAACAACATCGACCTGCGTTTGAACGTGTACAACCTGGGCGACGAGGAGTATGTGGCCAACATCAACAAGAGCGGCTACCGCTATACCCCAGGCACGCCGCGCTCGGCCAGCCTGACGGCGAACTTCCGCTTCTAAGCGTTCCGCTTTAGAGTCAGCTTCACGCTTCACAAGAACAGCAACCTCCTTGCTGGTTTGACGCCCTCGCCCTCGCGGCGCAGAGCGTTTTTTTTGTTGGCCGCCCGGACTATGGCCTAGAATGGCTCGCTTCCAGTTCTCATCCGGTTCCGCCTTGAAGATATCGATCGGCCTGCGTCTGTTCCTCTCGGTCCTGCTGGCCATCCTGGCGGTGACCGCGAGCGCCGTCTGGCTGCTGCGCCAGACCGTGCTGGAGGGCTTCGGCGATTACGCGGTACAGATCGAACTCGACCGGCTGGAAGGCTTGTCGAACCACCTGGCGCGCCGCTATGCCGACGCCGGCGGCTGGCGCTTCGTGCCGCGCCGCGATACGGCGCGCCGCGCCTGGCTGCGCGACGAGCTGGCGCGTTTGCAGGTGGAGCGCAGCGGCGCCGTCGCGCCAGCCGCTCCTGCCTTGCCGGCCTCACCTGCCTTGCCGGCTTCACCTGCCTTGCCGGCTGCACCTGCCGCTCCCGCCTTGCCAGCCGCCGCTGCGTCTCCGGTGTCTCCGGCATCTTCCATATTGCCGGCGTCTCCGCCCTCGCCTCCTTCTCCGGCCCCTTTAGCACCACCAGCACCGCCCTCGCCGCCTGCCGTGCCGCTCCCGCCCCTGCCGCCGCCGGCACCCGGCAGCGCTGGCGCCAGCCTGCACGGTCGCGTCACCCTGCTCGACGCCAGCGGCGCCTGGCTGGCAGGCCGTCCTCCCGGCGCGCTTCCGCTCGTGCGCCGCCCCATCCTGGCCGATGGCCGTACGGTCGGCTACCTGGCGGTCGCGCGCAGCCAAGGGCCGACCGACGCCCTGGCCTACGCTTTCCTGGAAGGCCTGAGCGCCAGCCTGTGGCCCATCGTCGGCGCGGGCGTGCTGCTCAGCGCCCTGGCGGCCAGCCTGCTGGCGCTGCACTTCCGGCGCCCGATCGGCCGCCTGGCGCTCGGCGCGCAGGCGCTGGCCGACGGCCGCTTCGACACGCGCCTGCCGGTCGAACGCAGCGACGAACTGGGCGAACTGGCCCACCACTTCAACCTGCTGGCGGCGCGCCTGGACGACGCCGAGCGTTCGCGCCGCCAGTGGGTAGCCGACACCTCGCACGAACTGCGCACGCCGCTGGCCGTTCTGCGCGCGCAGCTGGAAGCGATCCAGGACGGTGTGCGCCAGGCCGACCCGGAGCATGTCGCGGCCATGCTGCGCCAGGTGCTGGCCCTGAACCGCCTGATCGACGAACTGTATGCGCTGGCGCGGGCCGACGTCGGCGCCCTCGAATGCAGGCAGGAGCGTGTGGATGTGTGGGCGCTGGCCGAGGAAGAAGCCGCCGGCTTCGGCAGCCGCTTCGCCGCTGCCGGCCTGGCGCTCGAGCTGCAGCCGCCGCCGTCGAACACGCCCGTAGTGGCCGACCCCGACCGCATGCGCCAGGTGCTGCGCAACCTGCTGGAAAACAGCCTGCGCTATACAAGCGCCGGCGGCCGCGTGCTGCTCTCCGCACAGGCGCTCGGCAGCCGTCTGGTGCTCGCCGTCGACGACAGCGCGCCCGGCGTGCCCGACGAGGCGCTGGCACGTTTAGGCGAGCGCTTCTACCGGGTCGATGCCTCGCGCAGCCGTGCCGGCGGCGGCGCGGGCCTGGGCCTGGCCTTGTGCCGGCGCCTGGTCGAAGCGCAGTGCGGCACGCTCGCCTTTGCTCACTCGCCGCTCGGCGGCCTGCGTGTGGCTGTATCGATGCCTTTGGTGTCCGCATGAACCGCATCTGCATCGTCGAGGACGAGCCGGAACTGGCGGCGCTGGTCGCCGACTATGTGCGCGCCGCCGGCGACCAGCCCGAGGTCTTCCACGACGGCGCAGAAGCGCTGGACGCGATCCGCCGTGCGCCGCCCGCCCTGGTGGTGCTCGACCTGATGCTGCCCGGCCTCGACGGCCTGGCGCTGTGCCGCGCACTGCGCGCGTTCTCCACGGTGCCGGTCATCATGGTCACCGCGCGCGTGGAAGAAATCGACCGCCTGCTGGGACTGGAAACGGGAGCCGACGACTACCTGTGCAAGCCCTTCAGCCCGCGCGAACTGGTGGCCCGCATCAAGGCCATCCTGCGCCGCGCAGCCATGTCTACCTGCGCGCCGGCGCCGGTCCTGCACATCGACGGCGCTGCGCGGCGCGCGCTGCTGCACGGCCAGGCGCTGGCCCTGACGCCGAGCGAATTCGAGGTGCTGGCGGCGCTGGCGCGGCGCCCGGGCCAGGTGTTCACGCGCGCGCAGTTGCTGGACCTGCTGCGCCAGGACGACCTGGACGTGACCGAGCGCGCCATCGACAGCCACGTGAAGAACCTGCGCCGCAAGATCGACGCCGCCGCGCCGGGCCTGGAAGCGATCCGCTCGATCTACGGGCTGGGCTACCGCTACGATCTGTAGGCGGCACGGCAGGCTCCATTTTTTCTCCACATTGCGCAGGCGGGATGAGGTGGTCGCTAACCACCTCAGGAGAAATCCATGTTCCAGCCACGCGCGATCACCCTGCTCTTCCTGCTCTGCGCCGCCGGCGCCAGCCAGGCCGGCGTCCACATCGAATGCCAGCGGGCCAGGAGCGGCCCCTGTGCCGAGATGCCGGCGCCGCCAGCTCCCCCCGCCCCACCCGCGCCGCCGGCCAGGCCCGCACCGCCGCCGCCTCCGCACGCCAATGCGCACGCCCATGCGCTCGCCATGGTCCCCCTGCCCCCGGCCCCACCGCCTGCACCCGCCGCTCCCGCCGCTCCCGCCGCACCTGCGGCACCAGCCGTCCCGGCGCCACCCGCGCCACCAGCACCGCCGCCCCTGCCGGCCATCCCCGACGAGCTGCATGCCGCCTGTGCCAACGAGAAGCCCGGCGCCCGCCTGAGCCGGACACTGTCGCCAGGCGAAACCATGAGCGGCTTCTGCGAGCGCAGCAAAGGGACGATGGTGTTCCGCATGCGCAGCTACCACCGCGAGTAACGCGCCCTGCCCTGCCGAACCGAACGGCACCATGTTAACAAAATGATTAGAATCGCCCCATCAGCGTGCATTCGGGGGAAGCGATGTTCGACATGGATTTGCCGTGGTGGGAATTCATCGTGCGCGGGGCGGTGGTCTACCTGGTCCTGCTGGTGATGGTGCGCATCTCGGGCCGGCGCACCGTGGGGCAGTTCACGCCTTTCGACTTGCTGGTGGTGATGCTGCTGTCGGAAGCGGTGTCGAACTCGCTCTCCGGCGGCGACGATTCCCTCTCGGGCGGCCTGATCATCGCCGCCACCCTGATCGCGCTGAATACGGCGGTGGCGATGGTTTCCGCCTATAGCCGCCGCATGTCGGTCCTGCTCGACGGCACGGCGGTGCTGATCGGCCGCGACGGCGTCTTCTTCGACAAGGTGGTGCGCCATTGCCGCATCACGGCCGAAGACCTGGACCAGGCCTTGCGCGCCGCCGATTGCGAACGCTCGGACATGCAGTGCGCTTTCCTCGAAGCCGACGGCGAGATCACGATCCAGACGAAAAAATAAGGTTCCCGCTCGTGTTGTAGAAATGATTCAATTTCAGGGCCACATGCCCCGCAATCGAATCATATCCAACGGAATTCTCCCCTTCCGCACGAGCTAATTGCTCAGCAGCCTTTGCCCATCCGTACCGTGTGTTACCCCTGCAGCCAACATGCTAATTTTTTGCGCAGCGCCACGTCGTGGCGCGTTGGTTTCTTTCCTGATCAGGAGGTATACCATGAAACGCAGTTTATCCATCCTGGCGCTGGCCGTTGCCGCGGCTTGCGCTCCCGCGCTGGCGCAGGCCCAGACGAGTGTCATCCGGGCCGTCGCCAGCGGACCGGCCGAAAGCCCGCCGAACGGCTCGCCCGGCTCCAGTGTCGCCACCTTCACGCTCGACGGCGATATCATGACCGCCGACGTGCCCTTCCAGGACTTGCTGACAGGGACCACGATGGCGCACATCCACTGCTGCACGACAGCCGCCTTTACCGGCGTGGCGCCGATCGCGATTCCCTTCACCGATTTTCCTCTGGGAGTCACGTCGGGCAGCTATAGCGCATCGTTCGACCTGAGCGACGCCACCATCTACGATCCGGCCTTCCTGGCGGCCTTTGGCGGCACCCCGGCCTCGGCCGGCGCCGCGCTGATCGACGCCATCGCGTCGAACGAGGCTTACCTCAACATCCACACCGCGCGCTATCCGGCCGGCGAAATCCGCGGCTTCCTGGTGGCGGCGCCGATTCCGGAACCGGCCACCTGGGGCATGCTGGGGATGGGCCTGGCCGGCCTGGGGATGATGGCGCGCCGCCGCCGCGCCTGACTAGCGTTGCCGCCCCTCCCGCTCCGCCAGCATGGCTGACCAGGCGGGTATCGCCGCACGCCAGAAGCTGGCGAGCGTGCCGGGGCGCTCCAGCGGCAGGCCGAGGAAGCGCGCGGCATCGAGCAGGGCAGCAATCGCGGCCGGCTCGTCGCCCGGCAGCACGGCAAGCGCGCCGGTCTGTTTCGACAGTTTTTCACCCGCGGCATTGCGCACCACCGGCACGTGCAGGTAACGCGGCGTCGGCGCCCCGAGCAGGGTTTGCAGGTAGATCTGGCGCGCGGTCGAATCGATCAGGTCCGCGCCGCGCACGATGTCGGTCACGCCCTGGTCGGCATCGTCGACCACCACCGCCAGCTGATAAGCCCAGTATCCGTCGGCGCGCTTCAGGACGAAGTCGCCGGAGTCAAGCGCCAGGTGCTGGGTCAGCGTACCCATGAAGCGGTCGGTGAAGGTAACGTCATCCGCTCCCCCTTCAGGCACGCGCAGGCGCAGGCTGCGCATCGTGCGGCCCGGCGCCAGGCCGTGGCGGCAGGTGCCGGGATAGATCGCCGCGCCGTCCGGCGCCACGCCCAGGCGCGAGTCGAGGATTTCGCGGCGATTGCAGCCGCAGGGATAGGCGTGCTGGCCAAGCTGCTGCGCGGCGGCTTCGTACAAGGATTTGCGCCGGCTTTGCCACACCACTTCGCGGTCCGACACCATGCCGAGCGACTCCAGCAAGGCCAGGATCGCCATGTCGGCGCCGGCCACGCTGCGGCCTTCGTCGATGTCCTCGATGCGCACCAGCCACTCGCCGTGGTGGGCACGCGCATCGAGGTAGCTGGCCAGCGCCGCCACCAGCGAGCCGGCGTGCAGCGGGCCGGTGGGCGACGGGGCGAAGCGGCCGACGTAAGAAGTGGACGCGGGAGTAGAAATGGTAGTGCTCACGGGTGATGCCGGGTGCGTTTCATCGGGGGCATCACCTTACCACATGGCGCTTTCAGCGTTTGCTGGCCTTCCAGCCATCCTTGGCCTCGAAGTCCTTGATCAGGCGCGTCACCTGTCCGCCCACTTCGTTCGGCACCGCCATCGACAGTTGGTAATGCACGATCTCGAAGCTGTCGCCCTTGCGGCGCATGATGCCGCTGGCCTGGCACACGCCCATTTGCGTATCGAGCAATTCGTCGAACCAGACCATGGAACCGTCGCCTGATGCGTAGACATGGCGCTTGATGGCCTTGAAGGCCCAGGCCGATTTGCCCTTGAAGTAAGGCCTGGCCCAGGCCTTGAATTCGTCGCGGCGCCAGCGCTCGGTCTTGTCGGTGCCGATGTAGATGCCGTCTTTCGCGATCTTGTCGAAGTAGACCGGACGGGCATGGGCTGCGTCGTCGTGCCAGCGGTCGACAAAGGCGTCGACCTGGCGTTTCAGGGCTGCATCCGCTTGCGCGGCCAGGGAGCAGAACAGCAAACAGAAGACGAGCAGCAGGCGTTTCATGGCAATGTTCCGTTGACTGAAAGTATTGATTGTACACAGCCATATGCGTGCTGGATTGCCAATTCGTTACGGCCGACAGAGTTCGTGTACATTAGGCAACATCACGTCCATTGAGCTGTTCATGCGCCATTTCGCTATCTGCCTGCTCTGCCTTTCTCTGACGGCGCGAGCCGAACCGCTGCCCGTGGTCCAGTCTGAATTGCTGCCCGTGCCACAAGCTGCGGCACCGGCTGCACCCGCGTTGCAACCGCCGGGCGCCACGCTGCGCAGCCGCATCAGCGACGATGCCATCCGCAAGGCGGTCAAGGAAACGCTGGACACCACCTGGGAAAACCCGCGCCGCTACGAGAACGACACGATGTCCGCCACGCCCTACGACAGTTTCGGGCGCGAGTTCTCGGAAGCCAGGGTGCCGGACTGCCTGCACGCGGACGGCCTGAAGCGGCAGCCGACCTTCTTCCTGGGCGGCGCGCTGGCCCTGCCCTTCATTGCCGTGGCCAAGCTACGCGGCAAGTGCAATTAAAAGTCCAACCAAGCCTAGCGGTGCAGTTCCCCCGCGCGCTCGGGCTGGTACACCACCTCGACCACCCGCACCTGGCAGGAGGCGCCGTCCGGCCGCGTCCAGGCGATGCTGTCGCCGGCCTTCAGTCCGAGCAGCGCATTGCCGATCGGGGTGAGCACCGACAGCTTGTCGGCTGCGCCGTTCACGTCCTTCGGGTAGGCCAGCGTCATTTCGATGGCCTCAGGCGCGTTGTCGAGCACGAAGCGCACGCGCGAATTCATGCTTACCACGTCCGGCGGCATGGCCTCGGGTTCCACCAGCTCGGCGCGCGCCAGCTCTTCCAGCAAGGCGGCGCAGTTGTCGGCCTGGGCGGCCGGCAGCGAATCGATCAGCGCTTCGAGGCGCTCCATGTCCAGCGATGAGACGACGATGTGTGGTCTCGCGATATTGATGCTCATGTTGTACTCCAATGTCTGTGGCCGCGAATGCAGCCAATGAATGAACCCGCCCATGCTATCTGGCGATGGTCGAAACGATGGAGAGGCTCGGAGAGGATTGGCTGGCTTGGCGCCGGGTGGTCCTCACCGAGCCCAGGAGAGCCAGGCGGAATCTCGCGCGGACAGGGTGATGGCGAAACGCACAGGCGCATGAAAGCCTCCTTCGATGAAGGATGCATCACGGCGCTGGCGTTTGCTGGTTAAGTTCATTAGGCGTAGGGTGGGTTCTCGAACCCACCGGTCTGTCTCGATCGATGCGTATTGGCCTATGTTCGTGCATGGTGGGTTCGAGAACCCACCCTACGAAAAGAAGCGCGCCGTCCAGTTCGTATACGGTGGGTTCAAGAACCACCGTACGGAAACCGGCGTGCCCGTCCAGTATAACCACCCTGCCCGTTCCGTCAACGCGCAGCGGCCGCCCATAAAAAAGCGAGCCCGCAGGCTCGCTCTTGTGTACTTCGAAAACCTGATTAACGCTTGTCGATCGACGGCACGTCGCGCACCGGCGAGCCAACGAACAGCTGGCGCGGACGGCCGATCTTCTGTTCTGGATCGGCAATCATTTCGTTCCACTGCGCAATCCAACCAATCGTACGGGCCATTGCGAAGATACCGGTGAACAGCGAGACCGGGATGCCCAGCGCCGACTGCACGATGCCCGAGTAGAAGTCGACGTTCGGGTACAGCTTGCGCGACACGAAGTACTCGTCTTCCAGGGCGATGCGTTCCAGTTCCATGGCCAGCTTGAACAGCGGGTCGTCCTGCAGGCCCAGTTCTTCCAGCACTTCGTGGCACGTTTCGCGCATCAGCTTGGCGCGCGGGTCGAAGTTCTTGTATACGCGGTGACCGAAGCCCATCAGCTTGACGCCCGAGTTCTTGTCCTTGACCTTCTCGATGAAGGCCGGGATGTTCTCGACCGAGCCGATTTCCTTCAGCATGGTCAGGGCCGCTTCGTTGGCGCCGCCGTGGGCAGGGCCCCACAGGCAGGCGATACCGGCAGCGATACACGCGAACGGGTTCGCGCCCGACGAGCCGGCCAGGCGCACGGTCGAGGTCGATGCGTTCTGCTCGTGGTCGGCGTGCAGGATCAGGATGCGGTCCAGGGCGCGAACGAGAACGTCGTTGACCTTGTACTCTTCACATGGATTAGAGAACATCATGTGCATGAAGTTCGCGCTGTACGACAGGTCGTTGCGTGGGTACACGAACGGCTGGCCGACCGAGTATTTGTAGGCCATGGCGACCAGGGTCGGCATCTTGGCGATCAGGCGGATGGCGGAGATTTCACGCTGTTCCGGATCGTTGATGTCGAGCGAGTCGTGGTAGAACGAGGCCAGCGCGCCGACGGTGCCGACCAGGACCGACATCGGGTGCGCGTCGCGGCGGAAGCCACGGAAGAAGAAGTTCATCTGCTCGTGGATCATCGTGTGACGGGTCACGGTGTTCTCGAACTTGGCCTTTTGTTCTGCGTTCGGCAGTTCGCCGTTCAGCAGCAGGTAGCAGGTTTCCAGGAAGTCGCAGTTGACTGCCAGTTGCTCGATCGGGTAGCCGCGGTACAGCAGCTCGCCCTTGTCGCCATCGATGTAGGTGATGCTCGAGTTGCACGAGGCAGTCGACATGAAGCCCGGGTCGTACGTGAATTTGCCAGTCTGGCCATACAGCTTGCGGATGTCGATGACGTCCGGGCCGATCGTGCCCTTGTAAATCGGCATGTCGACCGATGGGCTGCCGTCGGAGAACGACAGGGTGGCTTTGGTATCAGAGATATTCATGGCACTTCCTTCTTGGGAGTGGATCTACAAAATATAAAACGAATACGAAATTCGCTTACGCTAGGCGCAGGCGCGCCACCAGGGCGCGCACGTGCGGCAAGTCGGTTTCACCCTCGGGCTCGGCGCGGCCCAGCAGCAGGTCCATCAGCGGATTGTCCGCCAGGTCGAGCAGGCGGGTCAGCGCATCGACTTCTTCATCGCTCAAGGTTTCCTCGTGCGCATCCAGGAAGCGCGTGAGGATCAGGTCATTTTCGAGCAGGCCCCGGCGTGCGCGCCAGCGCAGGCGGGCACGGTTGGCGGGGTCGGCTTGATGCGCGAATTGCTGCGCGGGTTGCTGCTGGTTGTGCTGATTTTCCACACTAGAGTCCGTTGTTGGGTCAACACTATACTCCGGCTGCCGGACTTCGGCAGTACCGTACTTTTACTGTATTTATTGCAATACTTTGGACGCAATCAGGCGGAGGATATCCGATTTTTGCGACACGGGACGGACGGTCAGTTGTTCGTTCCGGGTGTTACCTACGCGGACGGATGTGTCCGGTTTTGCATGCGTTATCGGTGCGCATGCGGGGGGTGTGGTGGGTTCGAGAACCCGCCCTACGTGTTCAACCGTTTCTTGAACGCGTGGACGGAGAATCCGTCCACCCTACAACCGTAGGGTGGGTACTCGTACCCACCATCAAAACAAGCAAACCTTAGATCGCCCGGCGAACCAGCATTTCCTTGATCTTGCCAATCGCCTTGTTCGGATTCAGGCCCTTCGGGCACACGTCCGTGCAATTCATGATCGAGTGGCAGCGGAACAGGCGGTACGGGTCTTCCAGGTTGTCCAGGCGCTCGTTGGTGGCTTCGTCGCGCGAGTCGGCGATGAAGCGGTAGGCTTGCAGCAGGCCGGCCGGACCGACGAACTTGTCCGGATTCCACCAGAACGATGGGCACGAGGTCGAGCAGCACGCGCACAGGATGCACTCGTACAGGCCGTCGAGCTCTTCGCGCTCTTCCGGCGATTGCAGGCGTTCCTTTTCAGGCTTGATCGACTCGTTGATCAGGAACGGCTTGATCGAGTGGTACTGCTTGAAGAAGTTGGTCATGTCGACCACCAGGTCGCGTACCACCGGCAGGCCCGGGAGGGGACGCAGCACGATCGGCTGGGTCAGCTCGTTCAGGTTGGTGGTGCAGGCCAGGCCGTTCTTGCCGTTGATGTTCATCGCGTCCGAACCGCACACGCCTTCGCGGCACGAGCGGCGCAGGGCCAGCGAATCGTCGACGTCCGACTTGATGCGCTGCAGCGCGTCGAGCAGCATCTTGTCGGTGTCTTTCAGTTCGACGGTGACGTCTTGCATGTAAGGCTTCGTATCCTTGTCCGGATCGTAGCGGTAGATCTTCAGTTGGACTGTTCGTGCCATTTTTTACCTTTCGGTTAGGACCTCGCAAACGTTTTTCGAGGTCCTGTAGCTGTATTTGTTTAAAAAGTGCGTGGCTTCGGTTTGAAGGTATCGACCGTCAGCGGCTTGGTCACGACTGGCTTGTAGTCCAGGCGGTTGCCTTCCGAGAAGAACAGCGTGTGCTTCATCCAGTTTTCGTCGTCGCGCTGCTCGAAATCGCTGTGCGCGTGGGCGCCGCGCGATTCTTTACGGGCCGCTGCCGAGACCACGGTTGCCTTGGCCACTTCGATCAGGTTGTCGAGTTCGATCGCTTCGATACGCGCGGTGTTGAAGACCTTCGACTTGTCCTTGAACGAGATGTGCTTGCGGCGCTCGTCCAGCTTCATGATCTCGCGCACGCCTTCGTCCATCAGGGCCTGGGTACGGAACACGCCGCAGTGCTTCTGCATCGTGGCGCGGATGTCGTTGGCGACGTCCTGCACGCGCTCGCCACCGGTCGAGGTCTCGAGGCTGTTCAGGCGGCCCAGCGCGTAGTCCGCGAAGTCCTTCGGCAGCGCGCGGTTGCCCTGCGCCTTCAGGTTCTGGCCGACGATGTGGTTGCCGGCCGCGCGGCCGAAGACCACCAGGTCGAGCAGCGAGTTGGTGCCCAGGCGGTTCGCGCCGTGGACCGACACGCAGGAGCATTCGCCGATTGCATACAGACCGTTGACGATTTTCTGTCCACCGGTGCCATCGGGTGCGACCACCTGGCCGTGGATGTTGGTCGGGATGCCGCCCATCTGGTAGTGGATGGTCGGGACGACAGGAATCGGTTCCTTGGTCGCGTCGACGTTGGCGAACTTATGGCCAATCTCGAGAATCGACGGCAGGCGCTTCTTGATGGTGTCGGCGCCGATGTGGCGCAGGTCCAGCAGCACGTGGTCCTTGTTCGGGCCGACGCCGCGGCCTTCCTTGATTTCCTGGTCCATCGAACGCGACACGAAGTCGCGCGGCGCCAGGTCCTTCAGGGTTGGCGCATAGCGCTCCATGAAGCGTTCGCCGTTCGAGTTGATCAGGATACCGCCCTCGCCGCGCACGCCTTCGGTGATCAGCACGCCCGCGCCGGCCACGCCGGTCGGGTGGAACTGCCAGAACTCCATGTCCTGCAGCGGCAGGCCGGCGCGTGCCGCCATGCCCAGGCCGTCGCCGGTGTTGATGAAGGCGTTGGTCGACGCGGCGAAGATACGGCCGGCGCCGCCGGTGGCGAAGATGGTGGTCTTCGCTTGGAGCATCATGACGTCGCCGGTTTCCATTTCCAGGGCCACCACGCCGAGCACGTCGCCGTCGCTGTTACGGACCAGGTCGAGGGCTTGCCATTCGACGAAGAAGTGGGTGCGCGAGCGGACGTTGCGCTGGTACAGGGTGTGCAGCAGGGCGTGACCGGTACGGTCGGCCGCGGCGCAGGCGCGCTGCACCGGCTTTTCGCCGAAGTTGGCGGTGTGGCCGCCGAACGGACGCTGGTAGATCGTGCCGTCAGGATTGCGGTCGAACGGCATGCCGAAGTGTTCGAGCTCGTACACGACCTTCGGTGCTTCGCGGCACATGAATTCGATCGCGTCCTGGTCGCCCAGGTAGTCCGAGCCCTTGACGGTGTCGAACATGTGCCAGTACCAGTCGTCTTCGCTCATGTTGCCGAGCGAGGCGCCGATGCCGCCCTGGGCCGCCACGGTGTGCGAGCGGGTCGGGAAGACTTTCGACAGCACGGCGACGTTCAGGCCGGCTTCGGTCAGTTGCAGTGCGGCGCGCAGGCCGGAACCGCCGGCGCCGACGATGACGACGTCGAATTGGCGGGTAGGGATTGCAGAATTAAATGCTGCCACGATTAAACACTCCAGAGAATTTGCACGGTCCACACAACGTAGGCCAGCAGCGCAAGCACCGTGGCGCATTGCAGGAACAGCTTGATGCCGGCGTTCTTGACATAGTCCATCCAGATGTCACGCAGGCCGACCCAGGCGTGGTAGAACAGGCCGAAGAAGGTGACTGCCGAGAACAGCTTGAACCACTGGCGCGAGAACAGCGATGCCCAGCCTTCGTAGGTGAAATTTTGTGCGGTCAGGAAGGTGCCGAGCAGGATGACGGTGTAGACCACCATCAGGATCGCGGTGATGCGCTGGGCCAGCCAGTCGCGCACGCCGTAGTGCGCGCCGACGACGAGGCGACGCTGGCCAATATTATTCTTGCTTGCCATGATTAAAAGACTCCAAACAGTTTCAGGCCGACGACGACGGTCAGGGCCAGGCTGATCACCAGCACCCAGCGTGCGGTTTTCTGTGCTGCGTCCTTGTCCAGGGCCAGGTGGTTGTCCATGAACAGGTGGCGGATGCCGGCGGTGAAGTGGTGCAGGTAAGCCCACGACAGACCGAGCAGGATAATCTTGACGAACAGGCCGCTGACGATCCCGGCGAAATGGGCGAACGAAATCTCCGAGCGCAGGCTTTCCTGCAGCAGGTAGAGCAGGAAAGGCAGCATCAGGAACATGCCGAACCCGCTGATACGGTGCAGGATCGACACAATCGCCGACGGCGGCTGGCGATAGTTCATCGTAATGTCGGTAATGTTGACATTACGAATAGGCTGTCCCCTCTTTTGCTGCTTTGTTATGGCTTCGGACATACAACACCTCCTTGACTGACAAAATGTGATTAACCCTTAATTTTCGCCGATTTTTTGATCCGCACCAATAACCGTTTCCAGTTTATCGGCCAGTCGCGCGGGGAACAGGGTTTTGTTCGGCGCATTCTCCAAACCAACATATTTTAATCGCATGAAGCGATTGTTGCTGGGCCCGGCCTGGGCCTAGCAAATTCCTTCAAAACACCGCATACACGGGCGCCTCAAAACGCGGCCCGGGCCGTTTCTCGTACGGTGGGCACCCCGTGCCCACGCGGAATGTCGCGCCAACGAAACGCTCGGGCGGACGTTAGCCGATGATCATGTGATCCGCGTCGAAGAGAGCCGCCGCTGTGCATGCATCCGCGTGGGCACGGGGTACCCACCTTACGTTCACGGCCAACATCGTCTGCGATGCCGCCACAACTCTCCCTGCTACGACAACGCGTTCTGGTAATGATGCTTCGCCGTCGAATACAGCCCGCGCCGCAATTCCACCGCCTTGTCGCCATAGGTAAACGACACCCGCTCCGCGCACAGCAGCGGCGTGCCTTCCTGCACCTGCAAATATTCCGCCGCCGCGCTGTCGGCGCCGACCGCGCGGATCTTCTCGGTCGCGCGGATCATGCGCGTGCCGAATTCCGATTCGAACAGGCCATACATCGGCCCCTTGTATTCCACCAGCCGCTCGGCCGTCAGCCCCTTGAATAACTGCCCCGGCAGCCAGAGTTCTTCCAAAATCGTCGGCGCGCCATCGAACGACTGCACGCGCTTGATGTAGACGACCGCGTCGCCCGCCTTCAACTCCAGCAAACGGGCGACCTCGGCCGGCGCGCGGATGCGCTTGACCTCGATGACGCGGTTGTCGGGATGGTGGGGCACGCCCTCGTCGGGCATCAGTTTCAGAAAGCGGAAGTGGGCGCGTTCTTCGTGGTGGGTGGCGACAAACGTCCCCTTCCCTTGCCGGCGCACGACCAGGTTCTCGGCCGCCAGCTCGTCGATGGCCTTGCGCACCGTGCCCTGGCTGACCTTGAAGCGCGCCGCCAGTTCGACCTCGCTTGGCATCAGTTCGCCCGGCTTCCATTCGCCGGCCTGCAGGCTGTGGGTGATGAGCGCCTTGATCTGCTGGTACAGCGGCCGGAACGACGGCGAGCCGTTGCCGCCTGTGCCGTCGTTGCTCGGGTTGGACGAATGGGGATTCATAGACCGCTATTTCACCACGAAAGCCCTGCTCCGTCCAGTGTACGCATGGCAATGACATGTGTCTTATATAAGACATATGATATCAATTGACAGGTGGAAGTGGCGAGGAATACACTCGCGGTCGATTGGAAGCTTGCCGCCCCGCGGCCCGCCTCGTTTAGACAGCGCCTCGACAAGGTCTCGACAGCGTCTTGACACCGTTTCGAGGCTCCGCTCTGCTGCAGGCATCCACTTGAATACTTGCCGCTTTTGGTATCATTGCAGTTTTCCCAAACAGGCGTATTCTCGGCGTCGACCGTTTTCATTCCCACTTTTGGAGATTCATCATGGCTAAAACCCCACTGCGCGTTGCCGTTACCGGCGCGGCCGGCCAGATCGGCTATTCCCTGCTGTTCCGCATCGCCAATGGCGACATGCTGGGCAAAGACCAGCCGGTCATCCTGCAACTGCTGGAAATCGACAACGAAAAAGCACAGAAGGCGCTGAAAGGCGTCATGATGGAAATCGACGACTGCGCATTCCCGCTGCTGGCCGGCATGACCGCCCACAGCGACCCGATGACCGCCTTCAAGGACGTCGACTACGCCCTGCTGGTTGGCGCACGTCCACGTGGCCCAGGCATGGAACGCAAGGACCTGCTGGAAGCGAATGCCCAGATCTTCACCGTGCAAGGCAAGGCGCTCGACGCCGTCGCTTCGCGCAACGTCAAGGTGCTGGTGGTCGGCAACCCGGCCAACACCAATGCCTACATCGCCATGAAGTCGGCCCCATCGCTGCCGTCGAAAAACTTCACCGCCATGCTGCGCCTGGACCACAACCGCGCCCTGTCGCAAGTCGCATCGAAAACCGGCAAGCCGGTCGCCTCGATCGAGAAGCTGGCCGTCTGGGGTAACCACTCGCCAACCATGTACGCCGATTACCGCTTCGCCACCATCGACGGCCAGTCGGTGAAAGAGCTGATCAACGACGACGTCTGGAACCGCGACACCTTCCTGCCGACCGTCGGCAAGCGCGGCGCCGCCATCATCGAAGCACGTGGCCTGTCGTCGGCAGCGTCGGCAGCCAACGCCGCCATCGACCACATGCACGACTGGCACGTCGGCACCAACGGCAAGTGGACCACCATGGGCATCCCGTCGGACGGTTCGTACGGCATCCCGGAAGGCACCATGTTCGGCTTCCCGGTCACCATCGAAAACGGCGAGTACAGCATCGTGCAAGGCCTGGAAATCGACGCCTTCTCGCAAGAGCGCATCGACCTGACCCTGAAAGAACTGACCGAAGAACGCGAAGGCGTGGCCCACCTGCTGGCCTAAGCTTCCGAGCGCGGCGCCATGGACCCGGCCAAGCCGACCGTGCGCCGCAGCCGCCGCACCCCTGGAAAGGGGCCGGCGGCTTCTTCATTTTCTACAAGCACTTCTAACGAAACACACATGCATCCTTCCGAGGTTTTATTCCAGGGCAAACGCCAGCCGCTCCTTCTTCCCGCCTGCGATCACTATTGCGGCTCGGAGAAACTGATGCGCAAGTCGATGGCCCTGCAACAAGAGCTTGGTCCCGTCTTCGACATCACCTTCGATTGCGAAGACGGCGCCGCCGCCGGCAACGAAGCCGCGCACGCCCAGCTGGTGGCCGACCTCATCAACAGCGAGGACAACCGCCACAAGCGCATCGGCGCGCGCCTGCACGACATCGACAGCCCGTTTTTTGAAAGCGACGTGACGGCTATCGTCGGCGCCGCGGCGAATAACCTGGCCTACGTGGTGCTGCCGAAGCCGAACGGCGTGGCCGATGTGCGCCGCGCACTGGAAATCATCAACCGCGTGGCAATTCCCGCCGGCCGTCCGAACGCGGCACCGGCCGCGCTGCCGGTGCACGTGCTGGTCGAGACCCATGGCGCCCTGCGCGAGGCCTGGGACATCGCCGCCCTGCCCCAGGTCGAGTGCCTGTCGTTCGGCATCATGGACTTCGTCTCCTCGCACTACGGCGCGATTCCCGCGAACGCGATGCGCACGCCGGGACAGTTTTCGCACCCGTTGGTTGTCCGCGCCAAGCTGGAGATGGTTGCGGCATGTCATGCGCACGGCAAGGTCGCCTCGCATAATGTGACGACCGAAATCAAGGACAGCGCGGTTGTGGCGAACGACGCACAGCGCGCTGGGGCCGAATTCGGCTTCACGCGCATGTGGAGCATCCATCCGGACCAGATCAAGCCGATCATCAAGGCGTTTACGCCAAGGCTGTCGGAGGTGAACGAAGCCACCAACATCCTGCAGGAAGCGATGGCGGCGAATTGGGGACCGATCGCTCAGCATGGGCGCTTGCACGACCGCGCCAGCTACCGATATTATTGGACCGTTTTGCAGCGCGCGAAGCTGGCCGGCCTGGCGCTGCCTGAATCCGCGGCGGCAATCGTCAACCAAACGGAACCCCACTAATGGCCACCCCAGTCAAACACCTACTCGCCGCCGGCACTTTCATGCTCGCGGCCCTCGGTCTGTGCGCCGCCCCAGCGTCCGCTGCCCCGGAAAAGAACCATCCGAAAGCCGCCGATGTTGTAAAAAAGGCGCAAACCAAAAAATCTTCCAAAGGCAAGAAAGCCGCTGCGGTCGTGGCCGCAGGCGCCGCCGGGGCCGCTGTCGCGGCCACCGTCGATGAAGCGGAACCGGACATTACCGACACCAAGGTCACCGACTACGCCTGCGAGCTGGGCAATGCGATCACGATCTACACCAATGAAAAAGACGACGCCCACATCGCGCTGCGCTGGAAAAAGCGCCTGCACCGCCTGGAGCGCGTGGGCACGACCACCGGCGCGCTGCGCTTCGAGAACAAGAACTATGGCCTGATCTGGATCGGTATCCCGGCCAAGGGCATCCTGCTCGACTCGAAGCTGAACCGCCAGCTGGCCAACGAATGCAAGAACGCCGAGCAGTCGAAGCCGCTGGTGACCGCTGCCCTGGACGACAAGAAAAGCTGATGCAAAAAGGTGACGCAAGGAACACTGCGCGTCGCCCTGGCTGACGATTTATTTAGTAGCAATAACAAGAGACCCTACTGAAGGAGAGCTTATGTCTCGCAACACCCTGAACACGCTGAAGGACTTCCCGCTTGCGGATGGCCAGTCGGGCCAGTTCTACTCGCTGCCGGCACTGGGCGAAAGCCTGGGCGTGAACCTGTCGCGCCTGCCGGTGTCGATCCGTATCGTCCTCGAATCCGTGCTGCGTAACTGCGACGGCAAGAAGGTCACCGAAGAGCACGTTCGCCAGCTGGCGAACTGGGGCGCGACCGCCGAGCGTACCGACGAGATTCCTTTCGTCGTGGCCCGCGTCGTGCTGCAGGACTTTACCGGCGTGCCGCTGCTGGCCGACCTGGCCGCGATGCGCAACGTCGCCAATAAAATGGGTGTCGATGCCAAGAAGATCGAGCCGCTGGTGCCGGTCGACCTGGTGGTCGACCACTCGGTCACCATCGACCACTTCCGCGAACCGGGCGCGCTCGACCTGAACATGAAACTGGAATTCCAGCGCAATAACGAGCGCTACCAGTTCATGAAGTGGGGCATGCAGGCCTTCGACACCTTCGGCGTCGTGCCACCGGGCTTCGGCATCGTCCACCAGGTCAACCTGGAATACCTGGCGCGCGGCGTCATGAAGCAGGGCGACACCTTCTACCCCGACACCCTGGTCGGCACCGACTCGCACACCACCATGATCAACGGCGTTGGCGTAGTCGGCTGGGGCGTGGGCGGTATCGAAGCCGAAGCCGGCATGCTGGGCCAGCCGGTGTACTTCCTGACCCCGGACGTCATCGGCGTCAACCTGAAGGGCAAGCTGCGCGAAGGCTGCACCGCAACCGACCTGGTGCTGACCATCACCGAACTGCTGCGCAAGGAAAAAGTCGTCGGCAAGTTCGTCGAGTTCTTCGGCGAAGGCACCCGTTCGCTGTCGACCACCGACCGCGCCACCATCGGCAACATGGCGCCGGAATACGGCGCAACCATGGGCTTCTTCCCGGTCGATGAAGCCACCGTCGACTACTTCCGCGGCACCGGCCGTACCGAAGAAGAACTGGTTGCCTTCGAGAACTACTACAAGGCCCAGGGCATGTTCGGCATCCCGCAGGAAGGCGAGATCGAGTACACCCGCGTCGTCACCCTGGATCTGTCGACCGTCACGCCTTCGCTGGCGGGTCCGAAGCGTCCGCAAGACCGTATCGAACTGGGCAACGTGAAGAACAACTTCACCGAACTGTTCAGCAAACCGACCACCGAAAACGGCTTCAACAAGCTGGCTGACGACCTGTCGAAAGTCTACGAGACCACCAACGGCGTGCGCGTGAAGAACGGCGACGTCCTGATCGCCGCCATCACCTCGTGCACCAACACCTCGAACCCGAGCGTGCTGCTGGCTGCCGGCCTGCTGGCCAAGAAAGCCGTCGAGCGCGGCCTGACCGTGGCGCCGCACATCAAGTCCTCGCTGGCCCCTGGCTCGCGCGTGGTCACCGAGTACCTGACCGCCGCCGGCCTGCTGCCTTACCTGGAAAAGCTGGGCTTCGGCGTGACCGCCTACGGCTGCACCACCTGCATCGGCAATGCCGGCGACCTGACCCCGGAACTGAACGCCGCGATCGTCCAGAACGACATCGTCGCCTCGGCCGTCCTGTCGGGCAACCGTAACTTCGAAGCACGTATCCACCCGAACATCCGTTCGAACTTCCTGGCCTCGCCACCGCTGGTCGTCGCCTACGCGATCGCCGGCAACATGACGCGCGACCTGATGACCGAACCGGTCGGCAAAGGCGCCGACGGCGTCGACGTCTACCTGGGCGACATCTGGCCGACCTCGCAGGAAATCGGCGAACTGATGCGCTTCGCGATGAACTCGGACGTGTTCAAGAAGAACTACGCAGACGTCAAGGGCAACCCAGGCGCACTGTGGGAACGCGTGTCGACCACCGAAGGCCAGGTCTACAACTGGCCGGAGTCGACCTACATCGCCGAACCGCCGTTCTTCAGCGACTTCGAGATGACCCCGAAAGCGGCCGCCACCGGCATCCAGGGCGCGCGCGCACTGGGCGTGTTCGGCGACTCGATCACCACCGACCACATCTCCCCGGCCGGTTCGATCAAGGAAGACGGTCCTGCAGGTAAATGGCTGAAGGACCACGGCGTGCTGAAGGCTGACTTCAACTCCTACGGCTCGCGTCGCGGCAACCACGAAATCATGATGCGCGGCACCTTCGCCAACGTGCGTATCAAGAACCGCATGATCCCGGCGAAGGCCGACGGTTCCGCGGTCGAAGGCGGCATCACGCTCCACCAGCCGACCGGCGAACAGATGTCGATCTACGACGCGGCCATGAAGTACGTGGCCGAAGGCACCCCGACCATGGTGTTCGGCGGCGAAGAATACGGCACCGGCTCGTCGCGCGACTGGGCAGCCAAGGGCACCCAGCTGCTGGGCGTGAAGGCCGTTATCGTCCGTTCGTTCGAGCGTATCCACCGCTCGAACCTGGTCGGCATGGGCGTGCTGCCGCTGCAGTTCATCGGTACCGACAGCGTCGAGACCCTGGGCATCACCGGCAAGGAAACCTACGACCTGAAGGGCCTGGAAGGCGAGATCAAGCCACAGCAACAAGCCACCCTCGTCATTCATCGTGAAAACGGCGAATCGCAGGAAGTGCAGGTTCTGCTGCGTATCGACACCCCGATCGAAGTCGACTACTACAAGCATGGCGGCATCCTGCCGTTCGTGCTGCGCCAGCTGCTGGCTGCGTAAATCGTCAACCGTAGTCCCCTGCAAACCGGCTCCGCGAGGGGCCGGTTTTTTTTCGGGCGCGGCCAGTATCGAATGGATGAGCAGCAATCTCTATTGCTGCTGAGATCGGATTTCTTTACATTTCACGTTTTTCATTTAATAAATACTGCGCCAAGTCCTTGATTTCACATCGTGTCAATACACTGGAACGGTGTTTGCTTCGCTTGTTTTGCGGTGGGGGCACCGCTCAACCTTGAAGAGGATGTGATCATGAAACTTCTGAAGAAACTGGCCCTGGGAACGGCATTGGCAGTGTCGATGGGCGCGGCCCAGGCGCAGTCGCAGGATGTCTTGAACAACTGGGTGTTCAATCCCATCGGCGGCGGCTTTGATAGTGGACAAGAAATCAATGAATACCTCGATGTGAACGGCAATGCCTTCATCAACCTGAACCGGACCGGACCGAACAGCTTCACCTTCACCGAACATGCTGTCTTCAATATCAAGCAGGCCGATTCGAACGGCCAGGATTTCGACGATAACTACGCAGGCGGGAATATTTCCGCGATTTTCGAAGCCACCGGCACCGGTACGTTCGGCGGTTCGTTCGCCTTTACCGGCGGCACCATTCGCATGTACCAGAATGCGACCAACCAGTATGGCGGCACCGAAGGTATCTATGGCGCCGACCTGGGTAACCTGATCGCGAGCTTCAACGTGCTGGCACGCGGCGGCGGCATGGTCGATGGCAACGGCGACCCCACCGACAATGGCCAGGTCAGCGTGTTTGCCCAGGCCGATGCCGGCTCTCTCGCGCCTGGCTATTTCTTCCGGGCGAACGGCGACGACCTGTCCGAAGAAGCCATCCTGTCCTTTGCCTTCACCAACGCAAACACGATCGGCGATCCAACAGCCCGCCTGGTGGAAGAAGTGGCCTGCCAGTTTGCCGGATTCACGGGCACGGGATGCCCGAACAACGGCGACGCTTATGCGAACGTCCCGGGTGATTATTTCTTCATCAGCAGCAATGGCCAGTTCAAGCTGAGCGAAGTCGATGCGGAAGTACCGGAGCCGGGTTCACTGGCCCTGTTCGGTATTGCGATGCTGGGCGCCGGCGTGGTGGCGCGCAAACGCGCCCGCAAGGCTTGATGCGTGATTCGACGCGCCATGGGAGAGCGGGCTCGCCCGCTCTTGCTCATTCCAATACCCTGAACAATTGCTCAGCGCAGCAAAGCAGCCGCTTCGCGCAAGACCTGGAGCTGGGCGGCCATCATCGGCTCATTCGGGTCGTGGCCGGCGCGCGGCACCACCACGAAGCGTTTGTGCGGCGCCTCGATGCGCTCGAAGTAGCGCCGCGCCACTTCGGGCGCCGACAGGATGTCTTCCTGGCCCATGACGAAGAACACCGGCAATGCGAACCGGGTTCCCATCCGATATGAATCGTAGCGCGAGAACATGCCGTCGCCCTGCAGGCCGACGAACTGCAGGAAAGAATAATCTTCGCCGGCTTCGTAGTCGGCCTCGTACTTCGGCGTTGCATATAGCGGCGCCGGCTTCCACCACCAGCCTGGCGCCGGATCGGTGACTTTTGCTTCGTACTTGCGGTCGATGCGGCGCGCAATGCCAAAGGCGCGCGGATTGGTCCAGGGCGGCACGCCCAGCGCTTCAAGCTTGCCGATGGCATCCTTGTCGTCCGCGGCGCGTGCCAGCTGCAACAGCTTGCCGTACATCGCCGTCTCGTTTTCCTTGTACGAAATCACTTGCACCGCGCCAATATAGGCGTCGAACAGCGCAGGCTTCGCATGCGCTATCTGGATGCCCAGCATCGAGCCCCAGGAACTGCCCCACAACAGCAGCTTGCGCTTGCCGAGGTGGCGGGTGGCGTAGTCGGCCACGCCGATGCCGTCTGCAACCAGCAGCTCCATCGTTAGCGCTTCGTCTTCGGCCGGGCGGTTGCGGCCGTAGGTCATGCCCGATCCGCGCTGGTCCCAGTGCACCAGGGTGAAGTCCTTTTCCCAGGCGCCGAAGACATTCCGGGCGTAAGGCGTGAGCGGATTGCCGGGGCCGCCGTGCACCAACAGCACCACAGGGTTGCCGCAGCGCTCGCCCTTGATCGTGACCCATTGTTCGATGCCGTTGATGGCGACGAAGCCCTGTTCGTCGATTGGTTTGGCGGGGTCTTCGCAGGCCGCGCCGGCAAGGATGGGGAGCGACAGGAACAGGGCGGACAGCAGCTTCACGAGGCGAGGCATCGGCAACTCCGGCAGGAACGGGAATGGCCATCCTACCCATGGCTTTGCATAAAAGCAACGAATATGCGCCGGCAGGCATATCCGATTTGATTGAAAAATAATGATTGCCGCCACCATCATCGCCGGCGCGGGCGCCGTCATCCACCTTGGCGTGCGCTTCGTGTACACGCGGGCGCTGCTGTTGCGGCGCTGAGGCCGGGTTCTCTACCCGCAATCCGCTTCGATCCAGGCGCTCATCCGCCTAGCCTCGCCCGTCCCCCTTGTCAAGCAACATTGCCGAGTGTGTCACGCCGTCCACGTTTTCAATGCAGCATAAGTAAAGCTTGCCAAGAGATAACGTTTAGTTATGATGGATTTGTCAGTACACATGACATACCGCTGCATTCGATAGCGTAACGAACATTCAAGGGACGAGAATAATGAAGAAACAAACGCTGCAACGCGCGCTGCTGGCTTCTGCCATCCTTGCCGCTTTCGCACCGGCGCAAGCCCGGGCGCAGGAGCAAACGGATGAACCGCTGCAACAGGTGATCGTGCTCGGTTCGCGCGCCCAGGCCAAGACCGCGCTCGATACCTCGGTACCGGTCGGCCTGGTGAATTTGAAGGACATGCAGTCGACCGGCATGCAGGAACTGGGCAAGGTGCTGCAGGACCTCGATCCGTCGTTCAACTTCACCACCACCTTCATCAGCGACGGCACCGACATCATCCGTCCTGCCACGCTGCGCGGCCTCGGCCCCGACCAGTTGCTGGTCCTGATCAACGGCAAGCGCCGCCACCAGCAGGCGCTGGTAAACGTGCAGCAAACCATCGGGCGCGGCTCGGCCGGCACCGACATCAACGCCATCCCCCTGTCCGCCATCCAGAGCATCGAGGTGCTGCGCGACGGCGCCGCGGCCCAGTACGGCTCGGATGCGATTGCCGGCGTCATCAACATCATCCTCAAGAAGGGCGCCGACCTCGGCCAGTTCAGCGCCAACGTCGGCACGACAAGCGAGGGCGACGGCGACACCTATTCGGCCAGCATCCACAAGGGCTTCGCGCTCGGCGCCGACGGCGGCTACCTGAACCTGTCGCTGGAAGGGCGCAAGCGCAACGAAACCAACCGCGCCGGCGTCGACACCCTGCGCGTCGACCCGCCGCGCGTGACCCAGCGCATCGGCGACAGCAATGCCAAGGACGCCTATTTGTGGCTGAACGCGGCGCTGCCGGTGCGCTCGAACGGCGGCGAGTTCTACGTGTTCGGCGGCGCCTCGAAACGCAAGGGCGACTCCGGCGGCTTCTTCCGCCCTGCCGAAGATGCGCGCACCGTGCCCGAGATCTATCCGAACGGCTTCCTGCCGAACATTGTCACCACGGTCAAGGATGCTTCGCTGGCGCTCGGCTACCGGCACGAGCTGGGCAATGAGTGGAGCATGGATGCGAGCGTGAACCATGGCCGCAGCGAACTCGGCTTCCACGAACGCAACTCGATCAACGTCAGCTACTACTACGAAGACAACCGGCGCGAGTCGCCGCTCGAGGCCGATACCGGCGCGCTGAAATTCAACCAGACCACCTTCAATCTCGACTTCAAGGGGCCGGTGCAGGTGGGTGGCGCGCCACTGTACGTGGCCACCGGCTTCGAATGGCGCCGCGACGGCTACGAGATCGTGGCCGGCGATCCGGTCTCGTACCAGTACGGCCGCACCAACAATCCGGGCAAGCTCATCCTCGACCGGTTCGGCGGCGTCGCAGCGTCCGGCATCCAGGGTTTCCCCGGCTACACGCCGTCGAATGCGGTCGACGATGCACGGCACAACGTTGCGCTCTACCTGGACCTGGAGCGCAAGTTCGGCGAGCAGGTGAACGTCGGCGCGGCCGTGCGCCATGAACGCTATTCCGACTTCGGCTCGACCACCACGGGCAAGCTGAGCGCGCGCTGGGATCCGTCGCCGACCGTCGGCGTACGCGGCAGCGTTTCCACGGGCTTCCGGGCGCCGGGCGTGCAGCAGAAATTCTACAGCTCGGTGTCGACCAACCTGAACCAGGACGGCACGCTGACCGAAACGCTGACCGCACGCGAAGGCAGCGCCGTGACCCAGGCCTTCGGCATTTCGCCGCTGAAGGAAGAACAGTCGAAGAATGCCAGCGTCGGCGTCATCCTGCGTCCGAGCAAGAACTTCTCGGTCACGGCCGACCTCTACCGGACCAACATCGACGACCGCATCGTCTTCTCCAGCGTCCTGCAGGCGGAAAACGGCACTTGCATCGATCCGGTGCGCTGCCCGATCGGCGCGCTGCTGGTGCCGCTGCGCGTGGGCCAGGCCCAGTTCTTCACGAACGCGATCGACACCAGCACCGACGGCTTCGACCTGACGGCCCAGCACACCACGCGCAACGCCGGCTCGACCCTGGTGCTGTCCGGCCAGCTGGGCTTCAACAAGACCAGGGTGAAGGACCGCCATTCGCAGTCGCCGGTGCTGACGGGCGAACAGCTGTTCGACAACGCGCAGGTGATCCTGATCGAACGCGGCCAGCCGCGCCAGCACCACGTGGTGGCGGCCGACTACACGACCGGCCCCTGGAACGCGACCGCCCGCGCCAACTACTTCGGCAAGGTGCAGGGCCAGGGCTTCACACCGGACGTGCAGACTTGGGACGCGAAATGGATCGTCGACCTGACCGCGCGCTATTCGTTCAGCAAGGCGCTGAGCGTCGCGGCCGGCATCAACAACCTGTTCGATACCTACCCGACGCGCTGGCAAGCCTCCGACACCAATCCCTTCCCGTCCATGGGCTTTACCCACTGCTGGGAAACCTGCCCGTTCGGCATCAACGGCCGCTCGATGTATGCGCGGGTGGATTATTCGTTCTAAGGTGACGATGTAAGCAGGCCGGGCAGCCAGCGTTGGGCGCGCTGCCTGCCCGGTGTGCCGAATGGACTGTGGCTGGGGACTGCCGACTCAGACTTCCGCCCACATCCTGAGCAGGTTGTGATAATGCCCGGTCAGACCCACCGTGGCGTCCGACTCGCCATGCGCGCCGCGCAACGCCTGGATATGCGTATCGAGCTCGAACAACATCGCTCGCTTCAGGTCATCGCGCACCATGCTCTGGGTCCAGAGAAAAGAAGCAATCCGCTCGCCGCGCGTCACCGGCAATACCTGGTGCACGCTGCCCGAGGGATACACGATCGCATCCCCCGCAGGCAATTTCACCTCGTGCGTACCGTAGGCGTCGACCACCACCAGCTCGCCGCCTTCGTACTCGTCCGGGTCGCTCAGGAACACCGTGGTCGACACATCCGCGCGCAAGGCCGGCATGCCCGGGCGCTGGGCGCGGATCGCGCCGTCCACGTGCAGGCCGTAGTGCTCGCCGCCGCCGTAGCTGTTGAAGTACGGCGCCAGGATGCGCAGCGGCAGCACCGAGGAAAAGAACAGCGGATTGGCCATCAGCGCCGCGCTGACCGCGTTTCCCAGCTCCATGGCCAGGGGCGAACCCTCGGCCAGCTGGCGGTTGCGTTTCACCTGCGCACCCTGCGCGCCCACGCTGGCGCGGCCGTCGACCCAATCGGATTCGTCGAGCTGCCTGCGCATTTGCGCCACCTGCTCCCGGCTCAGGACGCCGGGGATATGCACCATCATGTTCGTATTCCTTTTCTAGAAAAGAAAACGGCCCTCCCCGCTGCTGGCAGGGAGGGCCGCGTGCACCATGCCGACCTTAGAATTTCAGGTTGGCGGTCAGCGTTGCCGAACGGCCAGCGCCTACGCCCGCGTAGTGCGGCGACGACACGCGGTCGAAATAGACCTTGTCGCCCAGGTTCTGCACGTTCAGCTGGACCGACACGTTCTTGTTCAGCACGTAGCTGGCCATGGCGTCGAAGCGGGTATAGCTCGGCGCGTATTTCGTGTTGTTCACGTTGGCGTACACGCGGTCGACGTAGTTCATGCCGACGCCGGCGGTGATGTTCTTGCCGAAGGCATAGGACGTCCACAACGAGGCCGCATTCTTCGGCGTGGTCGGGAAGGCGTTGCCGTTGTAGGGCGAGGCGCTCCAGACCGGCGCGGCAGTGGTGCCGGTATTCACGAAACCATTGTCCTCGACCGTCGCATCCAGGTAGGTGTAGCCACCGAACACTTGCCAAGCATTAGTCAGCTTGCCCGAAAAGCCCAGCTCGACGCCTTTCAGTTCCTTCTTGCCGACGTTCTGCGTGCTGCCGTCCGGCGCCGTGACGCGCGCGTTGTTCATCTTGCTCTGGAAGATGGCGGCGTTCAGCGACAGGCGGTTGTTCAGCACTTCCCACTTGGTGCCGAGCTCGAAGTTCTTGCTGGTCTGCGGCTCCAGGTTCTGGATCGCGACCGTCAGGCCATCGAGGCCGTCGCCGCCGTCATTGCCAGGCGGCGTGGCCGAGGTGGCGTAGGACAGGTAGATGCTGCCGTTGGTCACCGGTTTGAATACCAGGCCGGCCTGGTAGGTGTCGAAGCTGCTCTCGACGCGGGCGCGCGAGGCCGGCGCGTTGCTCACGTTCAGCTCGCTCGAGAAGTCGTCCCAGCGCGCGCCCAGGTTCAGCAGCCACTGCGGATTGAACTCGACCGTGTCGAAGCCGTACACGGCGCGGGTGCGGGTCTCGATGCCGGTGCGGGCCGGCGACAGGGTGCGCGTCGTTACCCATGGGTCGTAGGGGTTCGGGTTGTTCAGCGGCGCGCAGTTGTAGCCGGTGGCCGCGCCCGAAGTCGCGCAGACAGTGTTGTTGGTCAGCAGGTTGTTGGTGCCTGGCGTGAATACATAGCTGCCGCGCTCGGTCGTTTCGCGGCTGAACTCGACGCCGACGTTGTAGCTGTGCTTGATGCCGGCGGTGGTCAGCTTGCCCGACAGGCTGGTGGCATTCGCCGCGGTCTCGGTATCGGTGATGCGGGTATTGGTGCGGCGCCAGACGGTGCCGTACAGCAGGATGTTGCCCTTCGAATCGTCGGGCTGGGTCCAGACATAGTCGTTCTGCGTCTTGCCGTAGCGCGTGACGTTGCGCAGCACCAGGCCGCCGCCGAAGTCGTGGCGCAGGTCGACGGTGCCGATGTCGGTCTCGGTGTCGCGGAAATCGCGGTTCACCAGGCCGTAGAAGGTCGAGCGGTCGACATCGATCGGGGTGCCGTTGCCGTTCAGGCGCACGTTGGCGCCGCTCGAGAACGGGTTGTTGAACGGGATGCCGGTGTCCGGGATCTCGCTCGTCTTCAGGTGGTAATAGCTGAGGATGGCCTTGGTCGGACCGTTCAGGCCGAAGGTGACCGTCGGCGCGATGCCCCAGCGGTCGCCGCCGATCACGTCGCGGCCGGCCACGTTGTTTTCGTGCGCCATCACGTTCAGGCGGAAGGCAATGTCGTTGCCGAGCGTGCGGTTCAGGTCGCCGGTGACGCGGCGGTAGTCGTGGCTGCCCACGCCCACAGTGGCGTTCGAGAAATTCTCGAGCTGGGCCGATTTGCTGACCAGGTTGATGCCGCCGCCGGCCGAGGAGCGTCCGCCGTAGGCCGAGTTCGGGCCCTTCACGACTTCCACCTGCTCCAGGTTGAATATCTCGCGCGACTGCGAACCGGCGTCGCGGATACCGTCGACATAAGTGTCGGTCTGGGCGTTGTAGCCGCGGATAAAGACGTTATCGCCCACCGGGTTGCCGCCCTCGCCTGCGCCGATGGTGATGCCCGACACGGTGCGCAGCGCGTCGGCCAGCGACACGGCGGCGGTTTGCGCGATCACTTCCTGGCCGATGACGGTGACGGACTTCGGCGTGTCCAGCAGCGGCGCAGTGAACTTGTCCGAGCTCGATGCGACCGGGGCCTGCACATCGCGGCGGTTGACGCCGGTGACTTCGACTACCGGCACTGCCGGGTCGATGTCCTTGTGGCCGGTATCGGCCAGGGCTGCCGGCGCGCCCAGCGTGGCCAGCACGGCCAGGGCGGAACCGGTGAGGGCGGGAGCGTTGCGTACGTGCTTGCGGCTGCGGATGAAGGGGGTGGTGTTCTGGCTTACTGGCGCTGCAGTGTGCTTGTTCATGTTGTCGGATCGTTTTTGTTATGTGGTAAATCGTCGCGAAAATACAAAAAACTGCTGCGAGATATACGTAAATATAATGAGAACGATTCGCATTATGATTTTTATTCTTGTATTTGGCAAGAAGCGAGACTGGCTGCCCGTATTTCTACGCTAGTCGACCGGGAAAGACGTGCGCTTTTCGCCACAACCCTCGGGATACCAAACCCGTGCGCAACATCTGGCGCCCTGGAACCGTTGTGTTCATGGCATGTGGCCGAATCAACTACAATACCGGAGATATGGGTTTATCATGACCCCTTGGACTTTCGATCCTCACCCATTTAAACAAGAGACTCCCTAGCGCCATGCGTCGTCCTTCCAAAGATTCATCCAACAAACTCTCCGCAGAAAGCCAGCGTCTCTCCAGCATTGCCCAGGCCATCGTGCAGTCCGCCAGCCGCGTCGAAGAACGGATTTGGGAAAAGCAACTGGACACGCAACTGCAAAAACTGCTCAAGACCAATCATCAGGACAGCATCGACGCCGCACTCAACGCCTTGTTCAAGGACGAGCTTGCCGCCTACGACGTGCTGATGGACGGCGTCGAGGCGGTCAGCGAATCGTCGACGATGATAGAGCAGCAGGACGGCGCCGAGGTCACCTGGCAAGCCGTGCTGGTGGCCGCGCCCATCCTGGCCTGGACCCGCTTTTCGATTGGCTCGGGCACGATCCCGCCGGAATTGCTGACGACCTTGCAGGCCCACTTCTCGGCCCACCTGCTGGCCGAGGGCACGCGCGTGGCAATGGCGCCGACGCTGTACGCCATCGACCAGCTGCCGCGCACCCATGCCGAGACCTATGGCCTGACCCACAAGCTGGCCGCTGCCGCGCACAAGGGCGGCAGCGTCAAGCCGGCCGTTCGTGCGCCGGAAACCGCACCCTTCCTGGCCGACACGCGCTACCTGCTGGTGGCCATCGTCGCCCCGGCCGGCGCTCCGCTGTTCCGCTGGCAGGAAGCCCAGCACCAGCTGAACTTCGCCGCCGAGCGCAACAATGCATTGAGCGCCTGGCGCGACCAGGCCACCGCCAACGTGGTGCGCCTGCTGCCGGGCTGCGGCGTCGAGCTGCTGCTGCCGGAGGCGTATTACGTGGCCTGCCGCGAAGCCGATAAACTGATCCGCCCGGTGTCGATCCGCGCCGCCGTCCATTACCTCACGAATACCCTCGACCTCGAGCCGTCCGACCTGCGCGCCGTGATCGCCGGCTTCGGCGAGGAAGCGGCCGATGGCCAGGTCGACGAATACCGCGTCGGCTTCACGCTGCGCCAGAGTCCGGAAGTGGTGTACGGCATCGTCTGGCCGCTGTATGGCCAGGAAGACGAGGAAGGCACGCCGCTGGAAGGCGGTTTCGGTGGTGCATTGCCGCCTCCGCTGACTCCGGTCAACGAAATCATCGCTTACCTGAACGAAGCCGGCGTCACCCACGTCAAACGCATCAACGAAACCTATGTGGTCGAGTATTGCGACGACTGCGGCGCGCCGCTGTTCGCCGATCCGTCGGGCGAACTGGTGCATGCCGAAATGCCGGACGACGCGCCTGCCGGCAGCGAGCACTTCCACTAACACGCCGCTGCGTAAACGACATCGCCCGCTACTGCCTCGAAGGCGGTAGCGGGCGATGTTTTTTCTGTGCCGGGTTGATCGCTCAGCGAATCGCCTCGATCACGCGTTTGGTGAATTCGGCAGGGTTGCCCGCATGCCAGCGCCACACCACCACCAGGTCGTGGTCGGGCGAGACGACGATCGTGTTGCTGCCCGCACCCAGCGCTGCATAGGCGTTCGCCGGCAGGCCCGGCAAATTCTTGCCCTTGGTGTTCAGCCACCACAGGTAACCGTAGTCCGGTCCGTTCGCGCTCGGCGTCAAGGCGTCCTTGACGTAGCTTGCGGGCAGGATCGCGCGGCCATTCCACTGGCCGCCGCGCAGCCACAGGTAGCCGAAGCGCGCCATGTCCCAGGAATCGATCCACATGCCGCCGCCCCAGCGCGTGCCGCCGCTCACCGAAGGCGCCAGCTTGCCGTTCAGCTCGACGTAGCTGTTGGTGTAAGGCACCCATTTCCACGTGTTCGAGGCGCCGATCGGGTCCATGACCTGTTCCTGGAACACTTCCGGCACCGGCTTGTCGAACACGCGCAGCAGCGACAGCGCGAAGCGGTTGATGCGCACGTCGTTGTACTCGTAGTGCGTGCCCGGCGCCGCCAGGGTACGCGGCTTGCGCTCGCCCGCACCGAACGCTTCCTTGCCGACGAAGTCCGCGTTCTTGCCCCACAGGCTGCCTTCCCACTCGGTTTCCTGTTGCAGGTGCTGCTTCCAGGTCACCTGGGCATTGCGCTGCGAGGCATAGCCGCCGTCGTTCACGCGCCTGGCCACCGGCTCGTCGAGCGGGCCGATGCGGCCCTCGCGCACGGCCACGCCGGCCACCGTCGACAGCATGCTCTTCGCCACCGAATAGGTCGGATCGACGAAATGCGTGTCGCCGAACTCGGCCACCACATAGCCCTTGTAGATCACCACGCCATTCGTGTGGGCGCGGCGCGTCGGCATCGAACCCAGGCGTTGCCCGAAGGTCTTGTCCTGGTCGGAAAAGTCGAGTGCGCGTTCGGTTTCGTGCGACTGGGCATACTGGATCGCGGCGCTGAGTGCGGCCGGGTCCATGCCGAGTTCGGCAGGCGCCTTGTGGGTCCACTCGCCTGCCGGTGGAAAGTAGGCTGGCTTGTCGGCGGCCCCGGCCACGGCCGGCAGCAACAACGCGAGTCCAAGGGCAAGCGCGGTGCGCCGGCTAATCAAGGTCATGCAGGATCCTTCCATTGGGAATATGGTTGGCGAATCAGATTGGAATTGAAGTAGCGCGCATCGCCCGTCACCTCGCGCCCCAGCCAGTCGGGCTTCTCAAAGGCTTCGTCCTCGGAAGCCAGTTCGATCTCGGCCACCACCAGGCCGGCGTTCGCGCCCAGGAATTCATCGACTTCCCAGGTGTGCGGCCCGATGGCGATGCGGCGCCGTACCTTTTCGACCAGCGGCTGCTGGCACAGGCCGTCGAGCAGTTCGGCAGCCTCGCTCACGGGAATCGGATATTCCCATTCCCCGCGGCTGGCGCCCACGCTCTTGCCCTTGATGGTAAGAAAAGCCTGCTCGCCATCGATGCGCACGCGCACGGTGCGCGCTGCATCCGTGCTCAGGTAACCCTGGCGCAGCAGGGTCGCTTGCCCCAGCGTACGCCAGGCGTCGCCATCGACCAGGAACTTGCGTTCGATCTCGACGCCCATTGGCTCAGTCCAGCGATTGCAGGATAGGCTGCAGGATCGCCGCACCCAGGGCCGCGCTGCGCGCACCGTTCCAGCCGGTGTGCGGGTTCGGCAAATCGGCGTTGTCCTTGAACGGCATCTCCAGGGTCAGCGACAGGCACTTGAAGGTGTGGCCGATGTACTTCGAGGCCAGGGTCAGCAGTTCCTCATTGTACTTGCTGGCCGCGTAACCGTACACGTTCTGGAAGTCCGGGCTGGCCGCCATGTACTGCTGGACGAAGGCGTTCTGGCGCGCCTGGCGCTCCGGGCCGAAGTCGGACAGCATCTCGTTACCGGCCACAAAGTTGTACGGCAGTGCCTCGTCACCATGGATGTCGAAGAACATGTCGACGCCAGTCTCGTGGATCTTGTTCTTCACGCACAGCACTTCCGGGCTGCGCTCGAGCGTCGGCGTCATCCATTCGCGGTTCAGGTTGGCGCCGGCGGCGTTCGTGCGCAGGTTGCCGCGCACCGATCCGTCCGGATTCATGTTCGGCACGATGTAGAACACGGCGCGCTGCAGCAGCTTGCGTGCAACCGGGTTGGCGTCGTCGAGCAGTGCATCCATCATGCCTTCGACATACCACTCGGCCATGGTTTCGCCCGGATGCTGGCGCGCGATAACCCAGATCTTTTTCTCGGCGTTAGGATTGCCGATCACGACCAGGTTCATGTCGCGGCCGTCGACCGTGGTGCCGATATCAAGCACGCGCGCGATCGGGTTCTCGGCCACTTCGCCCAGCAGGCGCAGGTGGCGCTCCCAGGTGTAGGGTTCGAAGTAGGCGTAGTAGACGCTGTCGAGCTCGGGCGTGTGATTGACGGTCATGACCTGGCCGTCGAAGCTGGTCGGCACGCGGAACCAGTTCTCGGTGTCGTAGCTGGCCGCCACCTGGTAATCCTGGAAGCCCTTCGGGTAGGTTGCCTGTCCGGCATTCAGGAAACGGATCGTGCAGGCCTGGCCGCGCGCGCCTTGCAGGCGGAAGTGGAACCACTGGTGGATGTCCGCGTTGTTGTCGCGGCGCAGGTTCACATCGATCTGTTTCGCGTTCTCGGCGGCGACCACCTCGATGGCGCCGGAGTCGAAATGCTGGCTGATTTTGATAGGCATGGCTGATCCCTTTTCTGGCCCGTTCACAAAGTGAAGCATGATACTGGATTCGGCAGCGCCATGCCCTTCCCTGCCGAGCAGCAGCGATAAAGGCTTATGCGTCGAGGTCGATCAGCTCGCGGCTGTACATGATCAGGATCTGGCGCAGCAGCTCGACGTTGCTGCGGTCGAGCACCAGCACCAGGTCGGGCTTGCGGTCGAGGTTGAACTGCATGCGCAGCTTGCCCGGCAGCTCGCGGCAATTCAGGCTGATGGCGTGCGGGTTGTTCGGGTTTTCCCAGTCGAACTGGGTGATCTGTGGCGCGGCCGGCGGCGGCTGCAGGGTCGGGTCCTGGTTCACCGGCAGGTGCTTGTTCAGCCAGAACACGATACTGGCGGGAATATGCAGGGAGACATCGCTGGCGCCGTGTGCGGAAAATTTCGCGAGCAGCGAATTGCCCACGCGATCGCAGGACATGGACAGGCTCTTGACTTGACGAATGACCGCTTCTTTCACGACGAGGTTCCTCAGCTTGGTTTGATTTGATTGGAAAAAGGGCGCAGCGATTCTACCTGATCCCATCGTCGAATTGTGTGCATTCAGAAACTATCGCGGAAAGAAAACAGGGAGCATGCAGCTCCCCGTTCCCTTCCATCACCCATGTGTTTGCCAACCGCACTATCGACGGCTGGAGGCGCGCAATGTCATCGGCGCGGCACGCTTACTTCGTGCTGCGGCTCTTCGACGACGTACGCGAGCCGCTGGCCGAGCCGGCGCTGGCGGACTGGCGGTTGCCGTGGCTCATGCTGCCTGCACGGCGTGCTTCTTCCGAAGTGAATTCGTGTGCGGTGCCCTTCTGGTGGGCTGCCTTGCCACCCTGGCTGGCGATTTCGCGTTGGCGTGCCGGATCCATCGAAGCGAAGCCGCGGTTGCGGGTGCCGCTGCTCTGGCTATTGGACTGATTGCCGCCCTGCTTGTTACCTTGATTGCTCGAAGCCATGATCGTGTTCTCCCTGTTCACTTGTGGAAACCGCCGCGTCTTGCGGCAGGCTACCGCCCAGTCCCATCCGCCAACGCCGATGAGTGTTCGGTTGAATCATCTTAGGCAGGGCGATTGGATGAGGGTATAGGACATTTTCAGATGACTTTGTAGGACGACACGCAAGAGAAAATGCACTTACGAAAGGTAGTGTCAATAGGAAAAAATGCCCATCAGTTGTAGTCCTACACACTACCGCAACGTCTTCCTATACTGGACATCGGACGACGCGCGCATCATGGCAGAATCGGGCGGCGCCAGCGGGCAGCAACAGTGAGCAGCAACAGCTGGCCGGGCGGCCGCGCCAGCAACCAGTCTTGTGAAAGGAAACGTCATGGACGCGAATCAACGCAGCGAGATGAACAACCAGACCAACAATGGCGGCAACGAAAAGTGGAACGCGAATGCCAAGGGCAAGACCGCGCCCGACGCCCCGCTCGACCACACCTACCCGCAAGGCGCCTCGCAGCAGCAGGGCCGCCAGGGCATCGACCAGATGGGCACCCAGCAAAGCGGCGTGGGCCCCGGCCCCTGGACCGAGGAAAGCAGCCGCTGGGACCTGCCGGGCGGCTCGATGCAAACCCAGCAGAGCGGCGGCAGCGGCCCGACGCAAAGCATCACCGACAGCCACCAGCGCCAGATGGAACAGCATTCGCAAGCCTGGGGCGAGCTGGAGCAGCCAGTTGGTGGCCACCGCGCCGCCGGCAGCGGCGTATCGGTCGCACCGCACCAGGGTGGGCATTCCGGCAACGCCCAGGCTGCAAGCATGAATCCCCAGGATCCTCGCCAGCCTGAATTGCAGGGCGGCTCGCTCGGCCATCATCACGGCGTAGTGCAGCCTACTGCGCAGCCCACCTCGCAACCTGCCTCGCAGCCGGCCTATGGCGGCCAGGCCATGCAAGCGGCCCAGCAGGGCAATAGCCAGCATGCCGAAGCCTTGCCGCGCTCCCCTGCGCGGGAAAGGCAGGACAGCACCGACCGCGCCGGCTCGCAGACCGGCGAGCAAGGCCGCGAACAGGGCGCCGACGTGCACCAGTCGAACGACGTCGCCGGCGGCTTGCCGCGCAGCCCGGGCAACGCGGGGCCGCGTACCGAGAACCAGGAGTGGCAACCGGGCGCCAGCATGAAGGACGAGCCGAATCCGGTGCACCAGTCGAACGACGCCGCCGGCGGTTATCCGAAGAGCCCGGCCGGCGCCAACCGCCTGGCCGGCGACCGCAAGATGGACGACGACACCGGTTTCTCGCGCAAATAAGGCTGATCAGGATCGGCATGCACCAGTTCCCATAAGCCCTGGCTTCGGCCGGGGTTCTTGACCGGCTACCGCGAGGCAGCCGGTTTTTTTATGCGCGCGGCAACCCCTCTCATGCCGCCTGAATGAATGCTGAGCCCGTATTTTCACGTCCTTCATGTAGGACTGATCTTTCTCCATCAAAGAAATATTGTGAAATTATTCGACGCCTTTTCGCGCGTTGGTCGGCCTGCAAAGTGTGTCGAGACGACGTCGACACTTGATTCAGATTCAGAACACGCCATCACGCAGGAACTCGACCGTTTGTCCTGGAATCGAATCACCCTGAATGCGCACTGCCGTCGAGCCTCGGCGAGCAGTGGGCCGACACAGGGAGGCGACAATGGAGGAAACGCATGCAGGAATTGCCGGCACCGGCCTCGGGCCATCGCTCGGGCTTGCCTTACGCATATCGGTCGTGGTGCCCACCTGCGGGCGCATGGACCTGCTCGACCGCTGCCTCGACGCCCTTACCCGCCAGACCCTGCCGGCTGGCGCCTACGAAGTCATCGTCGTCGACGACGAACCGAACCATAACACCCTGCACCTGGTGGCGGGCTGGCGCGCCCGCACCGTCGAGCGCGGGCCGCGCCTGGTGTACATCGCCAATTCCGGCCAGCACGGCCCGGCAGCGGCGCGCAACCTCGGCTGGCGCGCGGCGCAAGCCTCGATCATCGCCTTTACCGACGACGACACCGTGCCCTCGCCCACCTGGCTGGCACAGGGGCTGGCCGCCTTCGGCGAACACGTCGACGTCCTCTGCGGGCGCGTGGAAATGCCGCTGCCGGCCACGCCCACCGATTACCAGCGCACCGCGCGCCTGCTCGAAACCGCCGAGTTCGTGGCCGCCAACTGCTTCTGCCGCAAGAGCATCCTCGAACGCCTGGACGGCTTCGACGAACGCTTCACCGAACCCTGCCGCGAGAATGCCGACCTGCACTTCCGCCTGCTCGGCATCGAGGCCCGCATCGTGCGCGCGCCGCAGGCCCTGGTGGTGCATCCGCTGCGCCCCGCTCCCTGGGGCATAAGCCTGCTGCACACGCGGCGCGCCGTGTTCGACGCCCTGCTCTACAAGAAGCATCCCGGCCTGTACCGCGCCAAGGTCGAGCCCGCGCCGCGCTGGGACCATTACCTGGCCGTGGCCGCCCTGCTGCTGGCCCTGGCCGGCTGGCTGGCCGGCAGCGCCCCGGTATTCGGCGTGGCCGGCCTGGCCTGGCTGGTGCTCACTGCACGCCTGTGCCTGCAGCGCCTGCGCGGCACCGCGAAAACCGCATCCCATATCGCCGAGATGATCGTCACCTCGGCCCTGATTCCTCCGCTGGCGGTGTTCTGGCGCCTGGCCGGAGCCGTCCGTTACCGCGTCCGCTTCACCTGAGGTGTCTATGCGCCGACTCAAGGTCCTGACCTGGCATACCCACGGCAGCTATCTGTACTACCTGTCGCAGGCGCCGCACGACTTCTACGTCCTGTCCAAGCCGGGCCGCCCGCCCGGCTATGGCGGGCGCTGCGGCCACATGCCCTGGAGCGACAACGTGCACGACCTGCCGCTGGCGCAGCTGCGCGGCCAGGAGTTCGACTGCATCCTGTTCCAGGACGACCACCAATGGGAAAAGGACCAGTACGCCTTCCTCACGCCCGCCCAGCGCGCGCTGCCGCGCATCTACCTCGAGCACGATCCGCCGCGCGCCCACCCAACCGATACCCCGCATCCGGTCGACGATCCGAACGTGCTGCTGGTGCACGTCACGCCCTTCAACGCGCTCATGTGGGACAACGGCCGCACGCCCACCGCGGTCATCGAGCACGGCGTGCTGGTGCCCGACAACGTGCGCTACCGCGGCGATCTCGAGCGTGGCCTGGCCGTCAGCAACCACCTGGGCCGGCGCGGGCGGCGCATGGGGGCCGACCTGTTCCTGCGCGCACGCGCCGAAGTGCCGCTCGACCTGGTCGGCATGGCGGCCGAAGAGCTGGGCGGCATCGGCGAAGTCCTGCATGCGCAGTTGCCGGCCTTTGCATCCCATTACCGCTTCCTGTTCAGCCCGATTCGCTACGCCAGCCTGAGCCTGGCCGTGATCGAGGCCATGATGACCGGCATTCCCGTGGTGGCCTTTGCCACCGCCGAGATGGCCACCGTCATCGAGGACGGCGCCAACGGCTATTCCGACACCCGCTACGAGCGCCTGGCCGACTGCATGCGCGAACTGCTGCGCAGTCCTTCGCTGGCGCGCGACATCGGCCAGGCCGGCCGGCGCCGCGCCCAGGAACGCTTCTCGATCGAGCGTTTCAGCGCCGACTGGGATGCCGCCCTGCGCCAGGTAACGGGCACTTGATCCAGGCACTCTTTTCGACACAAGCGGATTTCCCCTTTTCCAGGAGCAGATATGGCAGCAAGGCACACAAGAATGCGGCAAACCGCTCGGACGGCGAATGGCAGCACTGCATTGCGCGGCAAGAATGCTCAACGATGAAAGCAATCTTTCTCGACAAGGACGGCACGCTGATCGACAAGCTGCCGTACAACGTGGAACCGCGCCGCATCCGCCTGGCCGCCGGCGCCGGCCCGGCGCTGCGCCTGCTGGCGAAACTCGACTACCGCCTGTTCGTGGTCAGCAACCAGTCCGGCATTGCCGAGGGCCGTTTTCCGGAAGACGCCATGCACGTGGTCGGCGACCGCATCGCCGATTTGCTGTTCCGCGAAAACCTGATGCTCGACGGTTTTTATTATTGCCCGCACCACCCCGGCGGCACGGTGGCGCCGTATGCCATCGAATGCCACTGCCGCAAGCCGCTGCCGGGTTTGCTGCTGAAGGCGGCAATCGAGCACGGCGTGGATTTGCGCTCGTCCTGGATGATCGGCGACATCCTGCACGACGTCGAAGCAGGCAACCGCGCCGGCTGCCGCACCATCCTGCTCGACAACGGCAACGAAAGCGAATGGCGGCTCGGACCGCGCCGCATCCCTACCCGCATGGCGCCCGACCTGTACTCGGCCGCCGTGCTCATTGCCGGACACGACAACGAATGACACACCTCTGGAACCAGGCCCGGCACGTGCTGTGCGTGCGCCTCGACGCATTCGGCGAGGTGCTGATGTGTACGCCGGCCATGCGCGCGCTGCGTGCCCAGCACCCCGAGCGCCGCCTGACCCTGCTCACGTCGCCCGCCGGCGCGGCGCTTGCGCCCTACCTCGACGATGTCGACGCCGTCATCGCCTACGAGGCGCCGTGGATGAAAAGCGGCGCTGCATTACAGCCCGAGCAGCAGCGCGATCCAATCGTGGCCACCCTGGCCGAACACCGCTTCGACGCCGCCGTCGTATTCACCGGCTATAGCCAGAGCGCGCTGCACGCCGCCCTGCTCTGCCAGCTGGCCGGCATTCCTTTGCGCCTGGCCTATTGCCGCGAGAATCCTTACCAATTGTTAAGCGACTGGATCGCCGATCCGGAACCCGGCGCCATGGTGCGCCATGAAGTGCAGCGCCAGCTCGACCTGGTGCGCCGTGTCGGCGCCGAGATTGCCGACGAGCGGCTGGCCTTCACGCCCGCGCCTGCCGATCTCGACGCGGTGCGCGTCAGGCTGCATGCTATGGGGATCGATCCGGATGGACGCTGGCTGGTGCTGCATCCCGGCGCCAGCGCCCCGTCGCGCCGCTACCCGCCGCACCACTGGCAGGCCCTGGTGCGTGCGCTGGGCGAACGCGTCAGGTGCCCGCTGGTCTTCACCGGCGCGGCGCACGAAGTGGCGCTGATCGGGCAGATCGGCGCCGGAGTCCATATCCATTCGCTTGCCGGACAACTGCACATTGGCGAACTCGGCGCCTTATTGGCCCAAGCTTCGCTGGTGGTGAGCAACAACACCGGGCCGGCCCACCTGGCGGCGGCAGTGGGTACCCCGGTGGTCGACCTGTATGCGCTGACGAATCCGCAGCACACGCCGTGGCGCGTACCCAGCCGCGTGCTGAACCACGACGTCGACTGCCGCAACTGCGAACGCAGCGTCTGCCCACAAGGCCACCACGACTGCCTGGAAAAACTCGCGCCGAGCCAGGTGGTCGACGCCGTCTGCAGTTTGCTCAAGCAAACCGAGCCTTATCGGCGAAAGAAGATGCGCATGGCGTGATGTTGCGGATCCAGTTGTCCACGGCCTGGCGCACCGCTTCCTTCTCCGGCTTGTCATTGCTGCGAAGATCGTGCCCTCGAACGGCGTCGGCTTTGCCCCTTGGACCGAAATGCCTTCCGGTTCGAGCCCGCCGTTCAGCTTTGCTGGGCCTTGCGTGCATTCGGCAGGAAGGCCGTGGCCAGGCCCAGCAGCGGCAGGAAGGAAATCACGCCGTACACCCAGACGATGCCGTGCTTGTCGGCCAGCTCGCCCAGCCCGGCCGCGCCTATGCCGCCGATGCCGAACATCAGCCCGAACATCAAACCCGACACCATGCCCACGCGCCCCGGCACCGCTTCCTGCGCATACACCACCAGCGCGGCAAAGGCCGAGGACATCACCAGGCCGATGGCAATTGCCAGCACTGCCGTCCAGAACAGGTTGGCGTAAGGCAGCGCCAGCGCGAACGGCGCCACGCCCAGGAAAGAGATCCAGATCACCGCCTTGCGGCCGATGCGGTCGCCCACCGGTCCGCCGGCAAAGGTACCTGCCGCCACGGCCGCCAGGAACATGAACAGGAACATCTGGCTGTGCTGTACGCTCAGGCCGAAACGCTCGATCAGGTAGAAGGTAAAGTAATTCGTGAACGAGGCGATGTAGACGAACTTGGCGAACATCAAAATGCAGATGACGGCCACCGCGCGGACCACATCGGCCCGGTCCAGGCCCGCGCCCTGGCTTTGCGACAGGCTTTTCGCCTTGGCCGCGCCGTGGTGACGTCCCCAGATGCTCAGGCGGCGCAGCACCAGGATGGCGACGATGGCCACCACCAGGAACCAGGCCACCGCCGCCTGGCCGTGCGGAATAATGATCGCCGCCGTCAGCAGCGGGCCGATCGCGCTGCCGGAATTGCCGCCGACCTGGAAGGTCGACTGCGCGGTGCCGAACTTGCCGCCCGACCCCAGGCGCGCGATGCGCGAGGCTTCGGGGTGGAAGGTGGCGGAACCGACGCCGATCACGGCTGCCGCCACCAGCAACATCTCGTAGCTGCCGGCGGTGGCAAGCAGGACGATGCCGATCGCCGTCATCACCATGCCCGATGGCAGCAGCCAGGGTTGCGGATGCTTGTCGGTGTAGATGCCGACCCAGGGCTGCAGCAGCGACGCCGTGATCTGGTAGACCAGCGCCAGGATGCCGATCTGGCCGAAGTCCAGCGCGAAGCTGGCTTTCAGCATCGGGAAGATCGCGGGCAGCATGGCCTGGATCATGTCGTTGAGCAGGTGCGCCACCGCGGCGCCGCCGACGATGGGCAGGAGGAAGCCGTGCGGCTTCTCGGCAGTGAGGGACGTCGGTGCGTCCGGCGTACCGGGTTGGGAAGCTTGTGCAGTCATGAAAAGAACGGAAAGGTGAGTGGCGCCCGGCCCAAGTAATGGGATCGGCGCAAGACTAGAGCATAGTCGAGCCGCTGGTGGCCGTCTCCCGCTAAGCCGTCACCAGCTGTAGAATTCCTGCCATGTCAGTCCACTCTTCCGAAAAACAATCGCATCCTGCGCCGTCCTCGCGTGCTATCGTCGTGATGGAAGACCGCCGGTCCGCCGGCACCTCCACCGGCTGGCACATGCATGCGACCGGCCAATTGCTGTATGCAACCGAGGGCGTAATGCTGGTGCATACCGACGCCGGCTCCTGGGTCGTCACGCCGAACCGCGCCCTGTGGATGCTGCCTGGCCTGCGTCACAATGTCACCATGTCAGGCGATGTGCTGATCCGCACGGCTTACATCGATGTTGCGCAAATACCGACCCTGCCCACCGAAAGCTGTGTGCTGAATGTATCCCCGCTGCTGCGGGAACTGCTGGTCGAGGCCGTGCGCATTTCGCCCTCGACACCGCCGCAAGGACGCGACGCCCGCCTGCTCGATTTGCTGCTCGACGAAATCCGCATTTCCCCCGTGCTGCCGCTGCACCTGCCGATGCCGGACGATCCACGTTTGAGAACGCTGTGCCGCGAACTGAGCGCCAAGCCGGCTGCATCAAGCAGCGCCGCGCAATGGGCAGCCTCGATCGGCGTCGGCGAGCGCACCCTGCACCGCATGTTCGTGAAGGAAACCGGCATGACCTTCGCCACCTGGCGCGAGCAGGCGCGCCTGCTGCATGCACTGCAACGGATTGCGAACGGCGACAAGATCATCGACGTGGCGCTCGACTGCGGCTATGCCAGCCCAAGTGCGTTCGCCGCCATGTTCAAGCGCCATTTCGGCGTGACGCCGACCAGCTTTTTCAAATAACCAGCACTGATAAAGAAAAAGGCCAATCCGAAGATTGGCCTTTTTCCCTGATTCCTTGGTCGGGGCGAGAGGATTCGAACCTCCGACCCCGTGCACCCCATGCACGTACGCTACCAGGCTGCGCTACGCCCCGACTAGTCAACAATTATACCAGAGACAGAAAAATGTCTTAGGTTTTTGTCACACTCCAGTCTTGCTCGAAGCTTACTTCCAGTCCCCGCGCAACTCGCTCACCTGTTCGTACAGGTACTCCGGCGTCGCCTCCTGCGGCGGCACCGGCGCGCCTACCGCCAGCGACAGCTGCGAGCGCAAACCGCGCGTCAGCGAGCGTTCGAACACATTTCCCGGATCGCGCGTGAACACGCTGCCCCACAGCCCGCGCAGCGCCATCGGAATCACCGGCACCTTGCTGCGCTCGACGATCTTCGAAATCCCGCCGCGGAACTCGCTCATGTCGCCGGTGCGCGTCAGTTTCCCCTCGGGGAAGATGCAGACCAAATCGCCCTGGTGCAGGGCCTCGGCAATATCGATAAAGGCGCGCTCCATCAGGAACGGGTCTTCCTTGGCCGGCGCAATCGGAATCGCCTTGGCGGTGCGGAAGATCCAGCCCAGGAAAGGCGTCTTGAAAATGCGGTGGTCCATCACGAAACGGATCGGACGCGGGCTGGCGGCGCCGATCACGATCGCGTCGACGTAGCTGACGTGGTTGCACACCAGCACGGCCGGGCCTTCGTCCGGAATCCGGTCGACGTCCACGGTTTTTACGCGGTGAATCGTGTGGATCAGCAGCCAGGCCAGGAAGCGCATCAGGAATTCCGGCACCAGCGAGAAGATGTACAGCGCCACCAGCGCATTCAATAAGGCAGTGACCAGGAACATCTGCGGAATGGTAAACCCCTGCCCCAGCAGCAGGATGGCCACGCCGGCGGCCGCCACCATGAACAGGGCGTTCAGGATGTTCATTCCGGCAATCGTGCGCGACACGTGTTTCGGATCGCAACGGGTCTGGATCAACGCGAACAGCGGCACGATGAACAGGCCGCCGAACACGCCGATCAATACCACATCGGCCAGGATGCGCAGCGTGCCTGGCAGTTGCAGCAGCGCCATGGCGCCGACCGTCGCCGTATTCGTATAGGCCAGGCTGGCGAAGTACAAATCGATACCGAACACCGACAAGCCGATCGCGCCGAACGGCACCAGGCCGATCTCGACCTTGTGGCCCGACAGCTTTTCGCACAGCAGCGAGCCGGCGCCGACGCCCAGCGAAAACACCGTCAGCAGCAGCACGAACACGCTGTTGTCGCCGTGCAGGTAATCCTTGGCATACAGTGGGAATTGCGACAGCACCAGGGCGCCGTAGAACCAGAACCAGGAATTGCCCAGCATTGACAGGAATACCGTGCGGTTCTGGGCCGAGAAGCGCAAATTGCGGATCGACTCGGCAATGAAATTCTTGCTGACCTGCAGCTCCGGCGCCGGGGCCGGCGAGGCCGGAATCCGCCAGCTCGTCACCAAACCGAGCAGCGCCACGGCGAAGCTGGCGCCGGCCACCAGTTCGATGCCCCAGGGCTTGTGCACCACGAGCAGTGCACCCAGCACCTGGCCCAGCAGGATGCCGACAAAGGTGCCCATTTCGATCACGCCGTTGCCGCCCACCAGTTCCTCGGGTTTCAGGTGCTGCGGCAGGTAGGCATACTTCACCGGTCCAAACAGGGTCGAATGCACGCCCATGCCGACCACGGCGGCGATCAGGAGCCACAGGGTATGCGTCATCCAGCCGATGCCGGCCACCAGCATGATGCCGACTTCGAGCAGTTTGACGAAGCGCGACAGCCTGCCCTTCTCGACCTTATCGGCAATCTGGCCGGCAGTGGCGGAAAACACGACATACGGCAGGATGAACAGGCCGGGAATCAGGTTGTTCAGCAGGCTTGGCTCGAGCGTGGTCCAGGACAAGGCGTCATAGGTGAGCGTTACCATCAGCGCCGTCTTGAACAGGTTGTCGTTGAAGGCGCCCAGGAACTGGGTCCAGAAGAACGGCGAAAAACGGCGTTGGGACAACAGGGAAAACTGGCTCGATTGGCTCATGCTTCGGTCTCGTAGGCGTCGGTGCGGGTGGCGGTGTGTAATTTACAATACCTCGCCAGGCTTGAATACAACTATTTCCCGTGTAGCAATTCAGCCGCCGATAGTAATACTTCTGGTAGCAGTGCGCGATACTGCTGTCATGGGGTCGAACGGGGTTGTTGAGGTCGAGCAAGTGCAACACTACCAGCCCCTGCGCCCGGCTAGGTGCGTGGCGCCACCCTTGCAAGAAGTTCGGTTGACGGCGCCAAAATGCGTTTGAGGCAGCGCAAACGCCATCTCCGTCCACCTTGTTGTGCAGTGCAGCGTGAGTAGAATGCTCGGATGAATCCTCCCAAGCTCCCCAGCCTCCAGCAGCGTGCACCCGATGCACTGCTCGACGATATCGAGCAAGACCTGCTCGACCTTACCACCGCCTCGCTCGACGACGACGGCGCCCCGTCCCCCACCATCACCACCACCGTGGACGAGTTCGATAACGAATTCCTGGCCGAGCTGAGCCTGACAGACAGCGGCCGCCCGCCCTGCTAGGACGCGGCGGCGCCGGCCATCCAGCAGCTCAGCTCAGCGTTTCCAGCCTGATCCGGATCACCTTGCCGACCACCGAAGCCAGCGCCTCGATGCGCGCGATGGCGGCGTCGACGTTCTTTTCGCGCGTCTGGTGGGTGATCATGATGATGTCGGTGCGGGCGTCGCCGCGGGTTTCCTTTTGCAGCACGGCGTCGATCGAGATGCCGGCGTCGGCCAGGATGCGGGTCAGGTCGGCCATCACGCCGAGCTGGTCGTTCACGTACACGCGCAGGTAATAGCTGGTCGTGATTTCCGACATCGGCAGGATGGCCACGTCGGTCATCTGGTTCGGCTGGAAGGCCAGGTGCGGCACGCGGCAGTAGGGGTCGACGGTGGCCAGGCGCGTCACGTCGACCAGGTCGGCGATCACGCTTGATGCGGTCGGTTCCGCGCCGGCGCCCTTGCCGTAGTACAGGCTGGCGCCGACGGCGTCGCCCTGTACCAGCACCGCGTTCATGGCGCCTTCGACGTTCGCGATCAGGCGCGTGGCGGGGATCAGGGTCGGGTGCACGCGCAGCTCGATGCCTTCGACGCCGTCGGTGTGCACACGCCGGGTGATGCCCAGCAGCTTGATGCGGTAGCCCAGTTCCTGGGCGTAAAGAATATCGTCGGCCTGCAGCTGGCTGATGCCTTCCACGTGGGCCTTGTCGAACTGCACCGGAATGCCGAAGGCAATCGCCGACATGATGGTGAGCTTGTGCGCCGCGTCCACGCCTTCGATGTCGAAGGTCGGGTCGGCTTCGGCATAGCCGAGTTCCTGCGCCTGCTTCAGGACGGTAGCAAAATCCAGGCCTTTGTCGCGCATCTCGGACAGGATGAAATTGGTGGTGCCGTTGATGATGCCGGCCACCGATTCGATGCGATTCGCCGTCAGGCCTTCGCGCAGCGCCTTGATGATCGGCACGCCGCCGGCCACGGCCGCCTCGAAGGCGACCATCACGCCCTTTTCCTGGGCGGCGGCAAAGATCTCGTTGCCGTGCAGGGCCAGCAAGGCCTTGTTGGCGGTGACCACGTGCTTGCCGTTGGCGATCGCGCGCAGCACCAGTTCGCGCGGCAGTTCGTAGCCGCCGATCAGTTCCACGACGATGTCGATGTCCGGGCTGTCGACCACCAGGAAGGGATCGTTGACGATCTCGACCTGTCCGTTGGTCAATTGCGCAGCGCGCTCCACGTTGCGCGCGGCAACCATGGTGATCTCGATGCCGCGGCCGGCGCGGCGGCGGATGTCTGCGCCGTTGCGTTGCAGGACGTTGAAGGTGCCGGCACCAACCGTGCCGATGCCGAGGAGGCCAACTTTGATGGGATTCATGAGCAGTGTGTCAGTTTCAGCGCGCGTGGCGTCGTCGGTAACCGTCGAGGAAGCGGGCGATACGGCCGCAGGCATCGGTCAGGTCGTCGGAGTTGGGCAGGAAGACCAGCCGGAAATGGTCCGGCGCAGTCCAGTTGAAGCCGGTGCCCTGCACCAGCAAGACCTTTTCCTCGGCCAGCAGCTCGCAGATGAACTGCTGGTCGTCGGCGATCGGGTACATCGCCGGGTCCAGGCGCGGGAACATGTAGAGCGCCGCTTTTGGCTTGACGCAGGACACACCCGGGATAGAAGTCAGTAATTCGTAGGCCAGGTCGCGCTGCTTCAGCAGGCGTCCGCCCGGGCGCACCAGGTCGTCGATGCTCTGGTAGCCGCCGAGCGCGGTCTGGATCGCAAACTGCCCCGGCGCATTTGCGCACAGGCGCATCGAGGCCAGCATGTTCAGGCCTTCGATATAGTCTTTCGCGTGGCGCTTCTCGCCCGACACCACCATCCAGCCGGCGCGGTAGCCGCAGGAGCGGTAGTTCTTCGACAGGCCGTTCAGGGTGACGAACAGCACGTCGTCGGCCAGCGCGGCGATCGACTCGTGCACGTGGCCGTCGTACAGCACCTTGTCGTAGATTTCGTCGGCGTAGATGATCAGGCCATGCTGGCGCGCCAGCTCGATGATCTCGAGCAGGATCTCGCGCGGATACAGGGCGCCGGTCGGGTTGTTCGGGTTGATGACGACGATCGCGCGCGTGTTCGGGGTGATCTTGCGCCGCATGTCGGCGATGTCCGGCATCCAGTCGGCCTGCTCGTCGCAGATGTAGTGCACCGGGGCGCCGCCGGCCAGGCTGACGGCGGCGGTCCATAGTGGATAGTCCGGGGCCGGCACCAGTACTTCGTCGCCATTGTTCAACAGGCCCTGCATGGCCATGACGATCAGTTCCGATGCGCCATTACCCAAATAAATGTCGTCGATGCCGACACCCGCGACCCGCTTTTGCTGGGTGTAGTGCATGATCGCCTTGCGTGGCGCGAACAGGCCCTTGGAATCGGTATACCCGGCGGCGCCCGACATGTTGCGGATCATGTCCTGCATGATCTCGTCGGGCGGATCGAAACCGAAGACGGCCAGGTTGCCGATGTTCAGCTTGATGATCTTCTGGCCGTCGTCTTCCATCTGGCGCGCCTTTTGCAAAGCCGGGCCGCGGATCTCGTAGCAGACATCGTCGAGCTTGTTCGATTTCAGAATCGGTCGCAAATTGTCACCTGTAGTTGGCCCGCATGTTGCAGTGCGAAAAATACCATTCTGCCGAAAGCGCCAGATTTAAGCAACCTCGCACCAGATCGAGGCGCGCGTAAATGGCCTGGATGACGAAACGCTTATAATGGGCCGCTTGTTCCTATTCATTTTTACACGCCATGAAGCTGCATTCCGACGATAACCAGCAATACCAGACCGTGACCGGTTACGATGCTTCCGGCGTCGAGATCAATGCCGAGCGTTTCAACTACAGCCTGCTGGTGATGCCGGAAACGCCGCCGCGCCCGTGGGACGTGACGCGCTTTGAAGACCTGACCGCCCAGCATTTCGAGCAGATCGCGCTTGATGCGCCCGACGTCGTCATCCTCGGCACCGGCGAGCGCCAGCGCTTCGTGCATCCGCGCCTGATTACCAGCCTGACCGACAAACGCACCGGCGTCGAAAGCATGGACAGCCAGGCCGCCTGCCGCACCTATAACGTGCTGATGGGCGAAGGCCGCAAGGTGACCCTGGCCCTGATCATCGACGCGGCGTAAATCCGGGTAAAAACGATATTTGCATGCGGAGCCTCCTGTGCAAATATCCTTTGCACGGCGTTTCAATCGAACGCCCCTCCTTCGGCTCCTCGTGTACATTCCGATTATTGTGGTTGAAAGGCAATCTTTCGCCCCCATCTGGCGCATCGAGCACCGCCCGGGTGACGTATCGGCACTACCACCCGGCAGCGGCGCAGATTATGATAAGGGCTTGAACCAGCCCGATACAGTCCAGGAGAATTCACGTGGCCGACAGCCCAAGCGCAGCATCCGTAGAGAACTTTAGCGCCGCCATGACCGGCGACCAGACCTTCCAGCTTGGCGGCCGTCCCGCGAAGTACACGGTGCTGTATTTCTACCCCAAGGACAACACCCCCGGCTGCACCACCGAAAGCATCGCCTTCCGCGAAAAGCACGACGAATTCCTGGCCGCGAATACCGAAATCTACGGCATCAGCCGCGATTCGATGCGCTCGCACGAAGGCTTCAAGTCCAAGCTCGGCCTGCCCTTCGAACTCATCTCCGACCCTGAGGAACTGGTGTGCAACCAGTTCGGCGTCATGAAGATGAAGAACATGTATGGCAAGCAAGTACGCGGGGTCGAGCGCAGTACGTTTGTCGTTGACGCTCAAGGCCGATTGGTGAAAGAATGGCGTGGCGTGAAAGTTGCCGATCACGTCGATGAAGTGCTGGAATTTGTGAAGAGCCAGCCTTGAACGGATGGCTCCAGTCGATCAACCTGCTGGACCCTTATCGCTTATTTTGAGTCGCACCGTTTCATCTCAGCATCATTTCAATCTGGCTGCCTGCCAAGGCGCGTTTTTGTTCAACGCCTCTATCTCCTTGGCTCGCGCCCCCGCAACATTTTTCCAGTGCATAGAATCCGCCCGGCAGTGCGTTTTTCCAAACGCGCTGACGCGAGCGTCCTCCACTTTTTTAGATTGAGAACCTGATGCCACTACCAAAAATTCCAACGAAACCGGCCACGCTGCTGCCGGTAAATGAATACCCCAAGGCCGAACCCGGCAAGTCTCCTGTGCGCGCCGTTGCTGCGCCGGTCGAGGCCGATCCTGTCGAAGATCTCATCAGCGGCAAGGCCGTGCCTGCCGCCAAGTCCACCCGTGGCCGCAAGGACAAGGCCACGCCGCTGTCTGCCGTACCTTCGCAGCAAGCCGCACCTGAGCGCCCAGCCCGCGTCGACACCGTTGCCAAGCTCAAGGAAACGGACATGGACGAGCCGCATCCGGCCAAGCACAAGCCGGTCGAGGTCAATGTCAAGTCCTCCACCAGCCGCAGGGCCGACCGCACCGGCAAGACCAAGGTCTTCGTGCTCGACACCAACGTGCTGATGCATGACCCGACCTGCCTGTTCCGCTTCGAGGAACACGACGTCTACCTGCCGATGATGACGCTTGAGGAACTCGACGACCACAAGAAAGGCATGTCCGAGGTTGCGCGCAACGCCCGCCAGGTGTCGCGCACCCTGGACGCCCTGATCGCCGACATCGACGACGACACCATCGAGGCCGGCATCGAACTGGCCAAGCTGGGCAACAAGGACGCCAAGGGCCGCCTGTTCTTCCAGACCAAACTGCAGAACGGCCCTACCCTTCCTGAAGGCCTGCCGGTCGGCAAGGCCGACAACCAGATCCTTGGCGTGGTGAAAGCCTTGGCAAGCGAGCAGCCGGACCGCGCCATCGTGCTGGTGTCGAAAGACATCAACATGCGCATCAAGGCGCGCGCCCTGGCCTTGCCGGCGGAAGATTACTTCAACGACCATGTGCTGGAAGACACCGACCTGCTGTACTCGGGCATCGTCCAGCTGCCGGACGACTTCTGGGACAAGCACAGCAAGAACATGGAGTCGTGGCAAGACACGCGTGCCGGCACTACGTTCTACCGCGTGACCGGTCCCTTCATCAACAGCCTGCTGGTGAACCAGTTCGTCTACCTGGAGTCCAACGATTCGCCCTTCCAGGCGCAGGTCAAGGAAATCAACGGCAAGACCGCCGTGCTGCAAGTGCTGCGCGACTACAGCCACAACAAGAACAGTGTCTGGGGCATCACCGCGCGCAACCGCGAGCAGAACTTCGCGCTGAATTTGCTGATGAATCCGGAATGCGATTTCGTTACCCTGCTCGGCCAGGCCGGCACCGGCAAGACCCTGCTGGCCCTGGCCGCGGGCCTGGCGCAAGTGCTGGAGACCAAGCAGTACAACGAAATCATCGTCACCCGCGTGACGGTGCCGGTGGGCGAAGACATCGGCTTCCTGCCGGGCACCGAGGAAGAAAAGATGTCGCCGTGGATGGGCGCGTTCGACGACAACCTCGAAGTGCTGAACAAGTCGGACAACGACGCCGGCGACTGGGGCCGTGCCGCCACGCAGGACCTGATCCGCTCGCGTATCAAGATCAAGTCGCTCAACTTCATGCGCGGCCGTACCTTCGTGAACAAGTTCCTGATCATCGACGAGGCGCAGAACCTGACGCCGAAGCAGATGAAGACCCTGGTCACGCGCGCCGGTCCTGGCACCAAGATCCTGTGCCTGGGTAACATCGCCCAGATCGACACGCCTTACCTGACCGAAGGCTCGAGCGGCCTGACCTACGTGGTCGACCGCTTCAAGGGCTGGGCGCACAGCGGCCACGTGACGCTGGCGCGCGGCGAACGTTCGCGTTTGGCGGATCACGCGAGCGACGTGTTGTAAGCGTCTTCGCTTCATTAGCTGACAAGCAAAACCTGCGCGCCTCAGGGCCCGCAGGTTTTTTTACGGCCATCGAATCACGTTACCGCTTCGGTTTAATACGTACTCATGCATGGGCGTAGGGTGGGCTCTCGAGCCCACGCGGTACGGCGGTTGATGCACGATTGCGTATGCAAACAAATGAATTGCGTGCGTACCGATTTCCATTCGACGCCGTCGCATATCATGCGATGAGACCGCGTGGGCTCGAGAGCCCACCCTACGCCAGCCTCGAAGCAGTTGGATCAAAATGAGCTACGTGTATGCTCACAAAACAAAAACGCCCGGCATATTAGCCGGGCGTTTTTCATTTCAATGCGCGCAGCGCACCATTACATGATGTGCTTGCCAATCCACCAGGCAATCGCCGCCACGAAGGCTGCTGCCGGAATGGTGAAGATCCACGCCCACACGATGTTGCCCGCCACGCCCCAGCGCACGGCCGAGGCCTTCTGCGAGGCGCCCACGCCGACAATCGCGCCGGTGATGGTATGGGTGGTCGAGACCGGAATGCCCCAGAAGCTGGCCATCAGCAAGGTCATGGCGCCGCCGGTTTCCGCGCAGAAGCCGCCAACGGGCTTGAGCTTGGTAATCTTCTGGCCCATGGTCTTGACGATGCGCCAGCCGCCGAACAGCGTGCCGAAGCTGATCGCCGCGTAGCAGGAGATGATGACCCAGGCTGGCGGATGCGCGTCGCCGGCATTCACGTAGCCGGCAGCGATCAGCAGCATCCAGATGATGCCCATGGTCTTTTGCGCGTCGTTACCACCGTGGCCGAGCGAGTAGCCGGCCGCCGACACCAGCTGCAGGCGGCGGAACCAGACGTCCACCTTGCGCGGCGTGCTCTTCACGAAGACCCAGGACACGATCAGCATGATGATCGAACCGAGCACGAAGCCCAGCAGCGGCGCCAGCACGATAAAGGCGACCACTTTCCACAGGCCGGCCGAGATCAGCGCGCCGGTGCCCGACTTGGCCACTGCCGCGCCGACCAGGCCGCCGATCAGGGCGTGCGAGGACGACGAAGGAATGCCGTAGTACCAAGTGATCACGTTCCAGACGATGGCCCCGACCAGGGCCCCGAAGATCACGTAATGGTCGACGATGTGCGGATCGATGATGTCCTTGCCGATCGTCTGCGCCACCTTCATGTTGACCACGAAGATCGCCACGAAGTTGAAGAAGGCCGCCATGGCAACCGCCGATTGGGGCTTGAGGACGCCGGTCGAGACGACGGTCGCAATCGCGTTCGCCGAATCGTGGAAGCCATTCATGAAGTCGAAGACCAGTGCGAGCAGCACCAGCAAACCCAGCACGTAAATGCTGATGGTGAGATGTTCCATAATTATTTTTGTTCTAAGGAAGCTTACGCGTTCTCGACAATGATGCCTTCGATGATGTTGGCGACATCTTCGCAGCGGTCGGTGACGGTCTCGAGGATCTCGTAGATCGCCTTCATCTTGATCAGGTTACGGACGTCCGGTTCGTCGCGGAACAGTTTGCTCATCGCCGCGCGCATCACGTGGTCGGCGTCGGATTCGAAGCGGTCGATTTCTTCGCAGATGGCGACGATCTTCTGGGCATTGCCCATGTCGTGCAGCAGGGCCACGGCTTCCTGGACCTTCTGGCAGGCCGACAGGCACAGTTCGGCCAGGCGCTTGGCTTCCGGCGTCACGGCGTGCAGGTCGTACAGGGAGATGGTTTGCGCGGCGTCTTCCATCATGTCGAGGATGTCGTCCATGCGCGTGATCAGCTTGTGGATGTCGTCGCGGTCGAGCGGGGTGATGAAGGTCTTGTGCAGCAGGTCGACGGTGGCGTAGGTGATCTTGTCCGCCTGTTTTTCGATGCTTTCGACGGCGTGCACGCGGTTTTCCAGGTCGTCGAAGTTGGTCATCAGGCCAACCATTTCTTGCGCACCCTTCACGCACAGCGCTGCGTGCTGGTTGAACAAATCAAAAAACTTGCCCTCGGTGGGCATCAGGCGTCCAAACATGTATTTCTCCGTGATAAAACTCTTGGGACTGCGAGGGGCTGTGGACCAAGGGGTCCACGGCGCCGCAATATCGGCTTAATCGCCTTGGTAGACGGCGAGGTTGCCGCTGTAGTTGCCAAACTTGGTGTACTGACCGATCCAGGTGAGGCGAATCGCCCCGATCGGACCGTTACGCTGTTTGCCGATAATGATTTCGGCCGTTCCCTTGTCCGGCGAATCGGGGTTATACACCTCGTCGCGGTACAGGAAGATGATGACGTCCGCATCCTGCTCGATTGCGCCGGATTCGCGCAAGTCGGACATGACGGGACGCTTGTTCGGACGCTGTTCCAGCGAGCGGTTCAGCTGGGACAGCGCGATGACCGGGCAGTGCAGTTCTTTTGCCAGGCCCTTCAGCGAACGCGAGATTTCGGAAATCTCGGCGGCGCGGTTGTCGCCCGGCTGGCTACCCTGCATCAGCTGCAGGTAGTCGACGATAATCAGGCCGAGTTTGCCGCATTGGCGGGCAAGGCGGCGCGCGCGTGCGCGCATCTCGATCGGATTCAGCGCCGGTGTCTCGTCGATGTAGAGCTGGGCGTCGTTCATCTTCTGGATCGCATGCGTCAGGCGCGGCCAGTCTTCGTCGTTCAGGCGGCCGGTACGCAGGCGGTGCTGGTCGAGCTGGCCGACCGAGCCCAGCATACGCATGGCCAGCTGGGCGCCGCCCATCTCCATCGAGAACACGGCAACCGGCAGGCCGGCTTCGATGGCGACGTTCTCGCCGATGTTCACCGAGAAAGCGGTCTTGCCCATCGACGGACGGCCGGCCACGATCACCAGGTCGCCCGGCTGCAGGCCCGAGGTCATCTTGTCGAGGTCGATGAAGCCGGTCGGCACGCCGGTGGTCTCGCCCTGGTTTTCGCGCGAGTACAGTTCGTCGATGCGCTCGACCACCTGCGTCAGCAGTGGCTGGATCGGATTCCAGCCCTGGGCGCCACGGGCGCCCTGCTCGGCAATCGCGAAGATCTTCGACTCGGCCTCGTCCAGCATCTGCTTGACTTCCTTGCCTTGCGGATTGAACGCATTGCCCGAGATTTCGTCGGCAACGGTGATCAGCTTGCGCAGGATGCCGCGATCGCGCACGATCTCGGCGTAACGGCGGATATTCGCGGCCGATGGCGTGTTTTGCGCCATCGCGTTCAGGTATTGCAGGCCGCCCACGTCCTCGGCCTTACCGAGCGAGACCATGGCCTCGTAGACGGTGATGACGTCGGCCGGCTTGCCGCTGTTGATCAGCCGGACCATCTGTTCGAAGATGATGCGGTGGTCGTAGCGATAAAAATCTTCCGCGTGCATGAAGTCGGCAATACGGTCCCACGCCGCGTTATCGCGCAGCAGGCCGCCAATGACGGACTGCTCTGCTTCGATGGAGTGCGGGGGGATGCGCAGCGATTCGATCTGCGGATCTGCGGGGGTATTCATGGCGGGCATTATACCTGCTCCGGTCACACGGCTGAAATAATTGGCGACTTTTGGGTCATAAAAAAAGCCGGGCGAACCCGGCTTTTTCCAGAATACAACAACTAATTATTGTTAAATAATCAGCGGCAATTCAACGTCACTTAGGCAGCTTCGCCAACGACAGCGATCGTGATTTCCACGACGACGTCGGTGTGCAGTGCGACCGCAACCGGGTGTTCGCCGGTGGTTTTCAGCGGGCCGGTCGGCAGGCGCACTTGCGACTTCTCGACGGCGAAACCTTGCTTGGTCAGGGCTTCGGCGATGTCGAAGTTGGTGACCGAACCGAACAGACGGCCATCGACGCCGGCTTTTTGAGCGACGGTGATGGTCATGCCGCCCAGCTTGTCGCCTTGGGCTTGCGAAGCCGACAGCTTTTCAGCAGCCGCTTTTTCCAGCTCGGCGCGCTTGACTTCGAACTCGGCCACAGCGGCCTGGGTTGCGCGGCGGGCCATCTTTTGCGGGATCAGGAAGTTACGTGCGTAACCGTCCTTGACCTTGACGACGTCGCCCAGGTTGCCGACGTTAACGACTTTTTCCAAAAGGATAATTTGCATATTTTTCTCCAGGATGTTCTGAACTGAGCAGCGCGATTAAGCGTTGTGCAGGTCGGTGTACGGCAGCAGCGCGAGGTAGCGTGCGCGCTTGATCGCGGTGTCGACCTGACGCTGGTAGTGCGCCTTGGTACCGGTCAGGCGTGCCGGCATGATCTTGCCGTTTTCCTGGACGAAGTCTTTCAGGGTGTCGACGTCTTTGTAGTCAACTTGTTCAACGCCGGCGGCGGTGAAGCGGCAGAACTTCTTGCGCTTGAACAGCGGGTTCTGCTGTTTGCGCTTCAGTTTTTCCTTGGCTTTGTTTTTGTCGAACTTTTTACCGAATGCCATTTGAGGCTCCTGTATCTAAAAGGTGGGCCGCTGATAATTTAAGCGGCGGCACTGAAATCAATGATGTGAAACACCAGGGCTTTGCTGTTGCGGTTCTTCTTGGCCAGAAATCCCGTGAACTGGTGGGCGGCGCCCAACTCGGCGCTGGCGAAGCGGCCCGAAATTTCTCCCGCGGCAAACGCGGCAATTTCGAACTCCACCAGCCGCGTCACTCCTGCCTCGACCTGCTGCGAACTGTGCAGCAAGATTGCCGAAACGATCGGCACGCCGGCCGGGGTGTAGCGCAGTACGTCGCGTTCAGCGATGGTGGCGACGACTTGTAACTGGTTCACTTCTTGGCGGACCGGAGTCCGTTCACGATTCTGGCAAAAAAAACTTAGGCAGCAGCAGGGGCTGGGGCAGCAGCAGCCGCTGGGGCTTCTGCGCGGTGGCTCTTGGCTGCGTCTTCGCGCTGGACCGACTTCATCATTGGCGATGGAGCGGTTTCAGCTTTCTTCATCTTCACGGTCAGGTGACGCAGCACGGCATCATTGAACTTGAATGCGGTTTCCAGCTCGACCAGGGTTTCGTTGTCGCACTCGATGTTCATGCAGATGTAGTGTGCCTTCGGCAGCTTCTGGATCGAGTAAGCCATCTGGCGACGGCCCCAGTCTTCCACGCGATGGATGTTACCGCCGCGCGCGGTGACGCTGGCCTTGTAACGCTCGATCATCGCCGGGACTTGCTCGCTTTGGTCCGGGTGGACGATAAAAACGATTTCATAATGACGCATGCAACACTCCTTGAGGACGTTTAAACAAATGCCCACCTCGGCGTCAAGACGAGTGTGGGAAGGGAAAGCCGGCAATTATAGCGCGAAGCCGGCGGCGTGGCAATCGCGGAGCCAGCATCGCTGCCTGTACCGCTTCCGCGACAGCCGGGCAAGAGAAAATGCGGATTTAATTGCGTTTTCCCTTGCATTATGAGAAGCACTGTACAAAAATACAGTCTGAATCGATAACCAGTGGTATACCCATGCTCAAGCTCACTGCAAGGCAAGAACAGATCCTCAACCTGATCAAGGAAGCGATCGACAACACCGGCTTCCCGCCGACCCGCGCCGAGATCGCGAAGGAATTGGGCTTCCGCTCGGCCAACGCGGCCGAGGAGCACCTGCAAGCCCTGGCACGCAAAGGCGCGATCGAGATCGTCTCGGGTACGTCGCGCGGCATCCGCCTGCTCGGCAACACGGCCGAACCGGCGCTGCCGGCCATCCCGCCTGCCCTCCTGATGTCGCTGCCGCTGGTCGGCCGCGTCGCTGCAGGCTCGCCGATCCTGGCACAGGAACACGTGGAAGCCACCTATAACGTCGACCCGGCCATGTTCGCCGCCCGGCCCGACTTCCTGCTGAAGGTGCGCGGCTGGTCGATGCGCGACGCCGGCATCATGGATGGCGATTTCCTGGCCGTGAAGAAAGTAGACAGCGCCAAGAATGGCCAGATCGTCGTCGCGCGGCTGGGCGAAGATGTGACCGTCAAGCGTTATCGCAAGACGGGCGAGCTGATCGAGCTGCTGCCGGAGAATCCGGACTTCAAGGTGATCCAGGTGGCGCCGGGCGATGAGTTCGCGCTCGAAGGGCTGGCTGTGGGCTTGATGCGCAGCTGGCACTGATGGCTGGTGGGTTCGAGAACCCACCCTACGAGGATGTGAAAAAATCGCCATGGCTGCGTTGCCTTGTCTCNGGTGGCGCCGGGCGATGAGTTCGCGCTCGAAGGGCTGGCTGTGGGCTTGATGCGCAGCTGGCACTGATGGCTGGTGGGTTCGAGAACCCACCCTACGAGGATGTGAAAAAATCGCCATGGCTGCGTTGCCTTGTCTCGCCGTACGCTCGTACTGTCTTCGACTCGGCGCCTTGCCCTGACAATTTTTTCACATCCTCTACGTAGAAAAGGCTGCTGACGCGGCCTTTTTTTACAGATCGTGGAATGGCGCGGGGTGGTAGGGTGGGCACTTGTGCCCACGCGGTACAGCATAAGAATGTCGCACACGGTCCCGGCAGGTTAGCTGGACGATGCGATGCGTATCGATCGAGCGTTTTACCGCGTGGGCACAAGTGCCCACCCTACCTGTAAACTTCCGCGTCATCGGCAACAGCCGGTGGGTTCGAGCCCCCCCCAACACCGGCTCACGTGGCGTATGTTTTACTTGCGCTTGCCGGACAACGACTCGTCCTTCGGCGCCTTGTTCACAATGGCATTGTGCTCGGCGATATACGCCTCGGTCGCCGAACGCCACACCGCCACGTCCGCCAGCGTCATCTTGGCGCCGACCTTGGCTTCTTCCGACACGTTCTCCTGCACCTGCGCCAGGTGGGCCTTGGCCTTTTCCATCTCGGCCGCGTTCATCAGCTTGGCAATGTCGGCCGGGATCCGGTTCGTCAGGGGCGTGACCGCGTTCAGGTTCTGCACGAAGCCGTTGTAGCAATCCTGCCACTTGTTGATCGCGTTCGCGACCCGGTCGATCTCGTCGCTCTGCTTCGAGATCGGCGGCACGCGCGGCGCCGTGCAGTGGAACTTGCCGGACCTCAGGTCTTCGCCATCGTACTTCGACACCCAGTAGTCGATGTCGGCACGGCGCTCCACGCGCTGCTGCATGATCACCAGCGAATCGGCGGCCACCTTGTTGCCCTTGGCCGCGGCCTTGGTGAACCACGCCGTGGCCTTGGCCTCGTCGACCTCGCCCGCCTCGCCATACCAATACATCTGGCCCAGGCTCTGCTGGGCCTCGACGTTGCCGGCGTTCGCCAGCCTGGTGTACAGCTTCATGGCCTCGGGATACTTCTTCTGATCGAACAAGGCCTTGGCGTCTTCCAGCTCGCCCGCATGGACTATGCCCGCCAGCAGCAGGCCGGCAAACAGCAGCGCAGTTTTCTTCATGTTGTCGCGTCCTTTGTGATGGCTCAGGCGTCCAGCGCTGCGCGGAAGTCTTCCAGCAGATCGGCGCTGTCCTCGATGCCCACCGAGACCCGGATCAGGGACTCGGCAATGCCCATGCTGGCGCGGCGCTCGGCGCCCATCTCGAAGAAGATCGTGTGCGCCACCGGAATCACCAGGGTACGCGTGTCGCCCAGGTTGCTTGCCGGGATGGCGAGCTGCAGGCGGTTCAGGTAATCGAAGCAGTCGATGCCGTCCTTCAGCTCAAAGCTCAACAGCGAGCCGCCGGCGCGGAACAGTTCCTGCGTCACGCCATGCTGCGGGTGCGACGCCAGGCCCGGGTAATGCACGGCGGCCACACGTTCGTCGGCCTCCAGCATCTGCGCCAGCGCCAGCGCATTCGCCGTGGTGCGCTCCATGCGCAGCGCCAGCGTCTCGGCGCCCACTGCAATGTGGTGCGCCGCTTCCGGCCCCAGCGAGGCGCCGAAGTCGCGCAGGGCTTTCGCGCGCAATTGCGCCATGCCCTGATTGGCGGCCGGCTGCTTGCGGAAGTTGTCGGCAATGTTCGGGTAGGCGCTCCAGTCGAACAGCCCGGTATCGGTCAGCGCGCCGCCGAGGGCGATGCCGTGGCCGGCAATCGACTTGGTCAGCGAATTCACGACCAGGCCCGCACCCACGTCCTTCGGGCGGAACAGATACGGCGTGGTCATGGTGTTGTCGACCACGTACAGGATGCCGCGCGCACGGCACAGTTCGCCGATGCGCTTGAGGTCCGCGACCTGGGTGCGCGGATTGGCGATGGTCTCGACGAATACGAAGCGCGTATTCGGCGTCAGCGCCGCTTCCACGTTCGCCACGTTGGTGGCGTCGACAAAGGCCACGTCCACGCCTTGCCCCGCCACCGTTTGCCACAAGCTGTTGGTGTTTCCGAACAAAAAGCTCGACGAGACGATGTGGTCGCCCTCTTTCAGCAGCGCCTGGAACAGCGCGCCGATGGCCGCCATGCCGGTGCCGAAGCACAGGGTGGCGACGCCGTCTTCCATCTTGGTGAGCTTGTCTTCCAGCGCGGAGACGGTCGGGTTGCCCTGGCGCCCGTAGCGGAAGCCCGGTTCCTTGCCCTGGAACACCGAGGCCAGCTGGCGCGCATCGTTGTAGCCGAATGCCACCGAAGTGTGCACCGGCTTGTGCAGCGAGCCCTGCTCGATCGTCTTGCGGCGGTCGTTGTGCAGGATGGTGGTGGTGAAGCCGTACTGTTTGTCGCTCATCGATCTTCCTGCCAATTATTCCGCGGCCACAGGCGGATTCAAATTCAGCTGGGTGCGCACCTCGTCCTCGGGACGCGCCTTGCCGCCGTTGTGGCGGGCCGATTCCAGGTTGTCGAGGTAGGCCGGGGTCACGTCGCCGGTCACGTACACGCCGTCGAAGCACGAGGCCTCGAAGTTGGTCAGTTCCGGGTTCACATCCGAGATCGAACGCTTCAGCGCGTCGATGTCCTGGTAGACCAGGCGGTCGGCCGTGATTTCCTTGCACACCTCTTCAACCGTGCGGCCATAGGCGATCAGCTCGTCGCGGGTCGGCATGTCGATGCCGTACACGTTCGGGAACAGCACCGGTGGCGCGGCCGAGGCGAAGAACACCTTGCGGGCGCCGGCTTCGCGCGCCATCTGCACGATCTCGCGGCTGGTGGTGCCGCGCACGATGGAATCGTCGACCAGCAGCACGTTCTTGCCCTTGAACTCGGAACCGATGGCGTTCAATTTCTGGCGCACCGATTTCTTGCGCATGCCCTGCCCCGGCATGATGAAGGTGCGGCCGATATAGCGGTTCTTGATGAAACCTTCGCGGTATTCCACGCCCAGCTTCAGCGCCAGCTGGATCGCGGCCGGACGCGAGGAATCCGGGATCGGCATGACCACATCGATTTCCTCGACCGGGATTTCCTTGCGAATCTTATCTGCCAGGTATTCACCCATCTTCAGGCGCGTGGCATACACCGAGGCGCCGTCGATTACCGAATCCGGGCGCGCCAGGTAGACGTATTCGAAGGCGCAGGGGTTCAGCGATGGGTTCTCGGCGCACTGGCGCGCGTGGAGTTGCCCATCTTCGCCGATGAACACGGCTTCGCCCGGCGCAATGTCGCGCACGAAACGGAAACCGATGCCTTCCAGGGCCACCGATTCGCTGGCGACCATGTATTCGACGCCATTTTCTCCTTCGTTCATGCCCAGGCACAGCGGACGGATGCCGTAGGGGTCACGGAAGGCCAGCATGCCGTGGCCGGCGATCTGGGCGACGACGGCGTAGGCGCCGCGCACGCGCTTGTGGACGATGCCGACCGCCTTGAAGACGGCCTCGGCATCGAGCGAATAACCATTAGCCGCGACCTGGATCTCGTGCGCCAGCACATTCAGCAGCACTTCCGAGTCGGAGTTGGTGTTGATGTGGCGGCGGTCGTTGCGGAACAGTGCGTCTTTCAATTCCGCCTGGTTGGTCAGGTTGCCGTTGTGGGCCAGGGTGATGCCGAACGGCGCGTTCACGTAGAACGGCTGCGCTTCCTCTTCGCTCGACGAGCCGGCGGTCGGGTAGCGGCAGTGGCCGATGCCGGTGTTACCCTGCAGCGAACGCATGTTACGGGTGCGGAACACGTCGCGCACCAGGCCGTTGGCCTTGTACATCGAGAACATGCTGCTGTGATTGGTTGCAATGCCCGCCGCATCCTGGCCGCGGTGCTGCAGCAGCAGCAATGCGTCGTACAAGAGCTGGTTGACGGGAGTTTGCGAGACGACGCCGACGATGCCACACATGGTGTGCTCCTAAGAACTGAATGCCGTTACAGAAAGATCAAAACTGAACATGCTGCGCCAGGGCAGCGGGAAGGAAAGGCTTGACCGTGCGTGCACCGGTCTCCGCCAGGGGCGACAACAGCGCTTCTTTCCAGAATGCTTGTTGAGGGATGGAAGTCATCGAACACACTATAACGGCGGCCAGCACCATGACAACACCGCGCGCCAGGCCGAACAGGCCGCCGAGGCCGCGGTCCGCCAGGGTCAGCCCGGCTGCCTCGATCAGCGAACCGAGCGCCAGCGCCAGCAATCCCATCAGGATGCGCACACCGAGGAACAAGGCGACAAAGGCCACCATCAGGCGCACCGTTTCGCCGGGAATCATTTCCGGCAGCAGCGGCGCCAGCTGGGCGCCATAGGCATTCGCGACCACAAAGGCGACGACCCAGCCCAGCAGCGACAGGATTTCCTTCACCAGGCCACGCATGGTGCTGATGATGACGGAGGAAATCAGCACGAACAATACCAGATAATCGAAAATCGTCACGCTGCCCCGACCACGCTTACACCGGAACCAGGAAACCGCTGAAGCCCTGGGCGCTCAGCCTGGCGCGCGCCTTTTCCGCTTCTTCGCGGCTGCCGAACGGCCCCACCTGGACCCGGATCAGCTCGCCCGACTTGCGGGTATGGGCGCTGACGCCGGCGGCGCGCAGCCTTGCCTGCAATTCGGCCACCTTGTCCTGGCTCGCCAGTGCGGCCACCTGGACCACGAAACGCTGGCTGGCCTCGGACTTGGCGGCGGCGGGCTTTTCGGCCTTGTCGGCTGGCTTGCCTTCGAGCAGGGCCAGCGCCCGTGCGGCGTCCTGGTCTTTGGTACGCGGCTTGTCTTCGGGCTTTTTCTCGTCCGCCTTTTTCGGCTCGGGCTTCTTCGGCTCCGGCTTAGCCTCGGGCTTCTTCGGCTCGGGCTTGTGCTCGACGGGCTTCGGTTCCGGCTTCTTCGGTTCCGGCTTCGGTTCGGCTTTATGTTCCGCCTTGGGCGCAGGCTTCGGTTCCGGCTCGGCGTACACCAGCTCTTTCGGATCGAACTTAGGCGCCTGGGCCGTACGCACCGGCGGCGGCGCGGCTTGCGTCGTACCCTGCGTCGTGCCTTGAGTAGAAGCAGGCGGCGCCGGCGGATCGATGATTTCCTCGTCCTGGTCGACGCTGTCGGCAGCCGGCACCGGGCTCGGCGGCACAGGCAGGGCCGGCGCCTTGTCCTTGGCCGGGATATCGATGGCAATGTCGCCCACCAGCGGACGCGGTTCGGAGTCGAGCAGCATCGGCAGGCCGACGGCGGCGGCCAGCGCCAGCGCGATCGCGCCTACCAGGCGGCGCCGTGCGCGCTTCTTCTCAGGCAGCATGGGGTCGCCACCGCTGCGGCTGCGGCGCGAGGCGCTTGCCGCTTCGCCCGCGTAGGCAGCCCGCTTGGCACGGGCGCGCTCGGCAAGATTGTCGTCGTCGCGGGAGAAATGACCACTGTCCTGGGCAGTGCTTTCTTGCTTGTTTTTACTAAAGATCGAGAACAAGCCCATGCGTCTTAATCAGTGAAGAGAGTTTTTTCGGGCCGCCATCACGCCGGCGACGGTATAGAACGAGCCAAAGACCACAATTCTATCATTCTCCCCGGCACGGCTCACCGCATTTGCGAATGCGGCGGCCGGATCGGCGAAACTGGTCACTGAAAAGTCCTCTTCTTTCGCGCCGGCAGGCTTCAGCGCGGCCACCTGTTCGGCCAGTTGTTCGCCCTTTGCCGAGCGCGGCGACGGCAGGTCGGCCAGGCACCAGTGGTCGACCAAACCGGCCATGGGGGCGAGCACGCCGGCGATGTCCTTGTCTTCCATGATGCCGAACACGGCATAGGTATAGCGATGGAAACCCATGTTGCCGAGGTTCTGGGCCAGGGTGGCCGAGGCATGTGGGTTATGCGCCACATCGAGCACCGTGGTCGGGCGGCCCGGCAGTACCTGGAAGCGGCCCGGCAGTTCCACCAGCGCCAGCCCCGTGCGCACTTCCTGGGCGCCAGCCGGGAGTTGCATGCGCAGGGCCTCGAGTGCTGCCAGCGCCGCCGAGGCGTTCAGCAACTGGTTCGCGCCGCGCAGGGCCGGATAGGCCAGCGAATTGCGGCGCTGGTTGCGTCCGCCCCAGCTCCACTGCTGCTGGTCGCCCTGGTAGTTGAAGTCGCGGCCGATCAGCCACAAGTCGGCGCCGATGTCCTCGGCGTGCTTGATCAGGGTGCTTGGCGGCACCGGGTCGCTGCAGATCGCGGTCTTGCCGGCGCGGAAGATGCCAGCCTTTTCGAAGCCGATGGCCTCGCGCGTGTCGCCCAGGTAGTCGGCATGGTCGATGTCGATGCTGGTGACGATGGAGACGTCGGCGTCGATCACGTTCACTGCGTCCAGGCGCCCGCCCAGGCCCACTTCCAGGATCGCCACGTCGACGCCGGCTTTCGAGATCAAATGCATGATGGCCAGGGTGGTGAACTCGAAATAGGTCAGCGAGATGTCGCCGCGCTGGGCTTCCACGTAGTCGAAAGCCTCGACGATGGCGTCGTCGCTCGCCATTTCGCCGTTGATGCGGGCTCGCTCGTTGAAGTCGAGGAAGTGCGGCTTGATGTAGAGGCCGACGCGGTAGCCGGCATGCAGCAGGACCGATTCGAGCATGGCGCAGGTCGAGCCCTTGCCGTTGGTGCCGGCCACCATGATCACCGGGCAGGCGAAGGCCAGGCCCATGCGCTCCTTGACGGCGCGCACGCGGTCCAGGCCCATGTCGATATAGGTTTCGGCGTGGCGCGACTCGATCAGCGCCAGCCACGCAGGCAAGGTGGTGGGGAGGTTTTGCATGGATTAATGTTGAGACGCAATAAGGATGAACGGCCGGCGGCCCGCGTGGCGGACGGCCGGCCGTCAGGAGCGATGTGCGATGCTGTTATTCGGCGACGACTTCGGCAGCCTGGTTCTGCAGCAGGGCCAGCAGGCGCGCGATTTCTTCGCGCATCTTGCGGCGGTCGACGATCATGTCGACGGCGCCCTTCTGCACCAGGAATTCGGCGCGCTGGAAGCCTTCCGGCAGTTTTTCGCGCACGGTGTTTTCGATCACGCGCGGGCCGGCGAAGCCGATCAGGGCTTTCGGTTCGGCAATCACGACGTCGCCCATGAAGGCGAACGAGGCCGACACGCCGCCCATGGTCGGGTCGGTCAGCACGCTGATGAACGGCAGTTTTTTCTCGGACAGCTTGGTCAGCATGGCCGTGGTCTTGGCCATCTGCAGCAGCGACAGCAAGCCTTCCTGCATGCGTGCGCCGCCGGTGGCGGTGATGCAGATGAACGGCACTTTCTGTTCCAGTGCGATCTGGGCGCCGCGGGCGAAGCGTTCGCCGACGACCGAGCCCATCGAGCCGCCCATGAATTCGAATTCGAAGCAGGCCACGACCACCGGCAGGCTCATGATCGAGCCGCCCTGGACGATCAGCGCGTCGGTTTCGCCGGTGGCCTCCATCGCGGCCTTCAGGCGGTCCGGGTACTTCTTGCTGTCCTTGAATTTCAGGGTGTCGACCGGCAATGCTTCCTGGCCGATTTCATAGCGGCCGCCTGCGTCGAGCAGCGCGTCGAGGCGTTCTCTGGCGCGGATACGCATGTGGTGGTCGCACTTCGGGCAAACGTGCTGGTTCGCGTCCAGGTCGGCGCGGTACAGCACGGCTTCGCACGATGGGCACTTGACCCACAGGCCTTCCGGCATGGTCTTGCGATTGGCGGCATCGGAGCGCTGGATCCGTGGGGGCAGCAGTTTTTCCAACCAACTCATGTTATCTCCTTTGCGGCGTTTCTGAAGTTGGGGCGTAGTGTAGCCGCTAGCGCCGGGCTTGTCGACCGCTTGGCTTTCTGACAATTACGCCGAAGTGGGCTTACTTACCGACCTCGACCGTCGTGAACTCGAAACCGCCGATGCGGGCGGGCGGCAATCAAGTTATACACGTTCTTCCAGACTTACACAAAGCTAAGTCTACTTAACTTTCCGCTGGATTCCTGCTTCGCTGGGGCTGGTTTCACCCTGTATTTCGCGCGTATGTTGGCGATCCTGGCGTACAGGCGGGCCAGCTTGGTTTTTGCCTTACTGCGATTACATGAACCCTTTGTTTTGCGCGACAAAGCGCGTGACAGGCGTCGAAGTCGGTTCAGGAATGTCTGTAGTGGTTTGGGTCCAACGATTTTCTCTCCCGTCGACAAGGTGACCAAGTGCGTTACCCCGAAGTCGACACCTACCGCGCCTTGGTTTTTGGCTTGTGGCAAATGTGCGTCGGAAGTGTCGATAGTGATACCGACATACCAGTGGTCGGCTGTGCGCGAGATGGTCGCAGAGACAATCCGCCCCGAAAAGCGCAGGGTTTCGCGCATCCTGACCCATCCAAGTCTTGGGATAGGGATGCGTTTACCATCGATCTGGAACTGGTCGGTGGTCAATGTGAAGCGGTCGTGGGTGCCCTTGCGCCGAAAGCGTGGGTAGCGCGCCCGTTTATCAAAGAAATTCTGGAAAGCGCGGCCCAACTGCCTGATCGCCATCTGGGGCGCATTCTTCGTTACTTCCAGCATCCACGGGAACTGAATGCGCTTGATCGCGTTTAGTTGGCGCCCCAATACCGCTTGGTTTGGCCTGGGCAAAGCTGGGTTAACCTTGCACGCCTCGAATTGTCGCTCGCATTCGACCAGTGCCCAGTTGTAGGCGAAACGTGCAATTCCTGCTGCACGCGCCAGATGCGTTGTCTGCGCTTTGTTGGGGTCGAGCCGGATACGGTGGGCCAGGATCATTCCATTGAGCCTCCTTTACTCAATGTCTGACACTATCAGTCAGCTCATGGTTTCAACGACTATGGCATCCGGCCTTAGTGCCGGGCAAACGATACGGTGACATTGCCAGCACATCGCTGTCCGGTGCTCAATACGGATTGGAACAGCAAGCGAACACTTCACCGATCGTTAGCTACCTCAGCCGTTGTGAACTCGAATCCTCCGATACGCGCCGCAATCTGGTTGTAAACCCAGGCACCGACCAGCGTGAAAACGAACCCGATCAGGGTGTAGAGCAGCGGCATCAGGACCAGCATCACGATCGAGAAGCCGGCGCCCTGCCCCTGCCCCATCAGGGCCGGGATGGTCATCAGCAGCGTGAACGGGAGCGAGATCACGAAATACAGGGCCGCCATCACCTTGGCGTTCTGCAGGATGGAAACGCTGACGACTTGCTTTTTCATGGGATGCCTTGTCGATACCAGGTTAAGTTGCACCAATGTAACGTACTAGATAGCAAGTGAACAAGTAAAAACGCCGGCGGTCAGCGGCCGGCCGGCGTCCTGGCAAGGCGGCAAGCGCGGCTAGCTGTCGAGCGCCGTACGGATGCCGCCCACGAAATCGCGCACCGCCGCCACTGCATGCTCCGCGCCGGCGTTCTCGATTTCCTGAATGATGCGGCTGCCGATCACCACCGCATCGGCCACCGAGGCCACGGCCCTGGCGGTTGCCGCATCGCGGATGCCGAAGCCGACGCCGATCGGCAGGCTCACGTGTTCGCGGATCGCGGCCACGCGGCGCGCCACGTCCTCGGTGTCGATGCTGCCGGCGCCGGTGACGCCTTTCAGCGACACGTAATAGCTGAAGCCGCTGCCGTAGCGGGCTACCTGCCTGATGCGTTCCGTGGTCGAGGTCGGGGCCAGCAGGAAGATCAGGTCGAGGCCGGCCGCGCGCATGGCGTCGGCAAAGGCTTCGCACTCTTCCGGCGGGTAGTCGACCACGATGGCGCCGTCGGCGCCGGCCTCTTTTGCGCAGCGGATGAACTCGTCCGGGCCGATGCGCTCGATCGGGTTGGCGTAGCCCATCAGGACCACCGGCGTGCTGGCATTCGTCTTGCGGAACTCGCGCACGAAATTAAAGACATCGGGCAGGCCGATGCCGAATTTCAGGGCGCGTTCGCAGGCGCGCTGGATGACCGGGCCTTCGGCCATCGGGTCGGAGAAGGGAACGCCGAGTTCGAGGACGTCGGCGCCGCCTTCGACCAGCGCGTGCATCAGCGGCACGGTCAGGTCGGGGCCGGGGTCGCCGGCGGTGATGAAGGTGACGAGGCCGGTTTTATCTTGTTCGCGCAGGGTCGCGAAGGTGTGTTCGATGCGGGACATAATTGTGCTTTCGGTGTGGATGAGGGATGCGTGGATCGGTCAGCTGAAATCCAGCCCCATCCTCTGCGCCACCGTGTGCATGTCCTTGTCCCCGCGTCCCGACAGATTCACCAGGATGTTCTGGTCCTGCGGCAGCGTCGCCGCCAGCTTCACCGCATACGCAATCGCGTGCGAGGATTCCAGCGCCGGAATGATGCCTTCGATGCGGCAGCAGTCGTGGAACGCCTGCAACGCTTCGTCATCGGTAATCGACACGTATTCCGCGCGCGCCGAATCCTTGAGCCAGGCGTGCTCGGGCCCCACGCCCGGATAATCCAGGCCGGCCGAGACCGAATGGGTCTCGATGATCTGGCCGTTCGCATCCTGCAGCAGGTAGGTACGGTTCCCGTGCAGCACGCCCGGGAAGCCGGCCGACAGCGAAGCCGCGTGCTTGCCCGAATCGAGTCCCTCGCCCGCCGCCTCGACGCCGACCAGTTTCACGCCCGGCTCGTCGATGTAGGGATAGAAGATGCCCATCGCGTTCGAGCCGCCGCCGATGCAGGCCACCACGTAGTCGGGCTGGCGGCCGGTCATTTCCGGCATCTGCACGCGGCATTCCTCGCCGATCACCGACTGGAAGTCGCGCACCATCATCGGGTACGGGTGCGGGCCGGCCACGGTGCCGATGATGTAGAAGGTGTTCTCGATGTTCGTCACCCAGTCGCGCATCGCTTCGTTCAGCGCGTCCTTCAGGGTCTTGCTGCCCGACTCTACCGGCACCACGGTCGCGCCCAGCAGCTTCATGCGGTAGACGTTCTGGGCCTGGCGCTTGACGTCCTCGGCGCCCATGTAGACGATGCATTCGAGGCCGAAGCGGGCGCAGATGGTGGCCGTGGCCACGCCGTGCTGGCCGGCGCCGGTCTCGGCGATGATGCGGGTCTTGCCCATGCGCCGCGCCAGCAGGGCCTGGCCGATCACGTTGTTGATCTTGTGGGCGCCGGTGTGGTTCAGGTCTTCGCGCTTGAAGAATACCTGCGCGCCACCGGCAAGTTCCGACCAGCGCTTGGCGTGGTACACGGGCGACGGACGGCCGACGAAGTGGGCCAGCTCGTAGCGGAATTCTTCGAGGAATTCGGCGTCGTGCGAATAGCGCGCGTAGGCTTCGTTCAGTTCGGCCAGCGCGTGACTCAGCGTCTCGGCGACGAAGCTGCCTCCGTAGGGGCCGAAGTGGCCGCGCGCGTCGGGGAACTGGTATTCGGTGGTCTGGAACAGGGCGTTCGGGCCGCGCTCGGCGATTGCTTCAACTGCTGCGTCCAGGGCTACTTCCTGTACTTCCTTGATGGTCATGATGGGTCTCGCTATGGGTGATGGCATCGGCTGCCCGCACCGCGGCGACAAAGGCCGCGATCTTGCGGGCGTCCTTGATCCCCTTCGCTTCCTCGACACCACTGCTGATGTCGACGGCGTAGGGGCGTACGCGGACCGTTGCGTCAGTCGCGTTTTGCACGCTCAAGCCACCACTCAAAACGACCCGAGGCGCGAGCTCTTTTGGAATAAGAGACCAATCGAAGACCTTTCCTGCGCCGCCGTAGACGTCCACGTGGGCATCGAGCAACAGACTCGAAAACCAGGGGCTGGCAGCGCGGTATGCGAGTTCGCATTCTAGCAGTTCGGCGTGCGCCGTGTCCGGCTTGACGCGGAAGGCACGCACGAATGGACGCTTCACCACAGCCGCAATCGTCGCGCATTCGTCAGGCGTTTCGTCGCCGTGGAACTGCAGCAGCGCCACCGGCGCCGCATCGAGCACCGCCCTCACTTCGCCCAGCGTGGCGTTCACGAACAGCGCGGTGGCGCTGACGTAGGGCGGCACCAGCCGGCCCAGTTCGGCAAAGCGCTCTGGCGTGACGTAGCGCGGGCTCTTCGGGTAGAACACGAAGCCGAGGGCGTCGGCGCCGGCATCGACGGCCGCGTGCAAATCCTGCTCGCGGGTGATGCCGCAGATCTTGATGCGGGTGCGTTGTTGATTCATAGCTTACAGCCAGGGCAGTGGCGAGACCGCCTCCTGCGGCAGTCCCCACTTCGGATCGTAATCGATTTTGGCGAAGTACAGGCCGTCCGGCATGAAGGTGGGCGCGGCGGCGTCGCGGTCGCGCGCGGCCAGCACCTCGGCCATCCAGCCCGGCTCGTTGCGGCCGATGCCGACATACACCAGGGCGCCGACGATGTTGCGCACCATGTGGTGCAAAAAGGCGCTGGCGCGCACGGTGAACACGATGATGTCGCCGCGGCGCTCGATGCCGATGTGCTGCATGTCCTTCACCGGCGTGTTCGCCTGGCAGCCCGAGGCGCGGAACGAGGAAAAGTCGTGCAGGCCGATCAGGTGCGCAGCCGCTTCGCGCATGCGCTCGACGTCGAGCGGGCGGAACACCCAGCCGGCGCGCCCGGCCAGCAGCGCCGATGGGTTGGCGTTGTTGTACAGGACGTAGTGGTAGGTGCGCGCGCGCGCCGAAAAACGCGCGTGGAAATCCTGGCCATCGGGGTCGGGCGCCACTTCGTGGGCCCAGCGCACCGTGACCGAATCGGGCAGGAAGGTATTCGTGCCGCGCACCCAGCTCTGCATCGGGCGATCGAGTTCGGTGTCGAAGTGGACCACCTGCTCGACCGCGTGCACGCCGGAATCGGTGCGGCCGGCGCAGGTCGTGGCCAGCCTGGTGCGGGCGAACTTCTCGAGGGCGATCTCGAGGGCGTCCTGCACGGTGTCACGGCTCGGCTGTTTCTGGTATCCATTCCAGCCGGTGCCGACGTACTGGAGTCCTAGTGCGATGCGCCTCACGCCAACTGGGCACGCATGGCGCTCGCGCGGCCGGCCTGCTCGCTGCTGCCGCCCTTGATGACTTCGTCGAGCAGCTCGCGCGCGCCTTCCTTGTCGCCGATTTCCTGGTAGGCGATCGCCAGGTCGAGCTTGGTTTCCATTTCCATCTGGGCCGGGGTCAGTTCGGAGTGAGCGCCCTCGCCTTCGGGAGCAAACTGCGTGGACTCGGCAAACTGCGGCGCGGCAACGTCACCCGCCGGCAGGTCGAGGTCGAAGCTGTCCATGTCGAAGCGCGGCACCGGGGTGCCCGGGTTCGGGATGGCCGGCACGGCGTCCAGCGCGAACGGATCGTCCTGCGGTGCAGCCGGCGCGGCCGGCTGGCCGAAGTCCAGGGTGTCGAGGTCGAACAGCGGGTCCTTCGCTAGCGCCGGCGATTCGGCGGCAGGCGTGGATGCAAAGTCGAGGCTCAGATCGTTCGAGAAGTCGAGGTCCTGGTCCAGGGTATCCGGATTCGCCGGCGTGGCCGGGGTCACCGGCGTGTCGTCGGCCAGGCTGAAGTCCATGGCGTCGAGGTCGAACAGCGGGTCCTTCAGGTCCGACGCGGCCGGGCTCTGCGGCACTTCCGGCAGCGGCGGCAGCTCGAATTCCTTGGCCAGTTCCGCCATGTCGATGTCGGTGACCGGGCCGTTCTTCGACAGGTCGAGCACGAAGCCGTCGTCGTCGTCCAGCGGCGCCAGGGCGGCCGCTTGTGCCGATTGTGCCGGCTGCGCGCTGTCGAAATCCATGTCGAAGGACAGGTCGTCCAGGCTGTTCGCGGCCACGCTGCCGGCAGGCGTCGCGTCCGGTTCGAGCGGCGCGAACGGCTCCATGTCGAACTGGAGGTCCGGCACGGCGGAATCGGCCGCCGGCATGGCGGTGATGTCGTTGCGGCCGAACGAAGCCGGCTCGCTGGCCGGGACCGGCTCGAAGCTCAGGCCGCCCAGGTCGAAGTCGAGCAGGTTGTCATCCAACTTCGCGTCCCTGGCGTCCTGCGGCACGGCGGTGTCGTCCGCCTGCGGCAGCGCGGTCGCGTTCTTGTCGAGGCTGACGCTGCCGAGGCCGAAGCCGGTATCGAGCGGCGCGCCGGTGAGGGCGTCGGTGGTGGACACCGGCTCGATGAACCCGGTGTCCTCGGCGCGGCTGCGGAAGGCCTGTTCCAGCTGCTGCGAGAGCAGGGTCTGCGGATTGTTGTCGTCTTGCGCGGCAATCGCCCCGGCGGCAATGCCGGCCGCGCCCGCCGCTACCGCACCGGCGCCGATACCGCTGCCGGCGGCCGCGGCGTACATCGGGTTGGCCGGATCCAGGGCCAGGCCCATGCCGGCCGCCTGCGCCCATTCGTCGCCCTTGCCGCCGGTGAGGCTGTACAGCTCGGTGGCCTGGGTCTCGAAGGCGCGCACATCCTTGCGCGCGGCGTAGATTTCCAGCAGCTTCAGGCGCACCGGATGGCGCAGCGGGTCGTTGCGCAGGGCTTCCTTGAGGATGTCCTCGGCCTGGGTGTCGAAGTTATAGGCCAGGTACAGCTCGGCTTCTGCCAGGGGGTCGACCTCGTTGGTGTCGAGCTGGCTGGCCGAGGGGGCGAAGCTGGAATTGAAGACGCTGTCGCTGGTGTCGATGCTCTGGCCGCCGGTTTCGGCGTACAGCGATTGCGCCGAGGATGGCTGGGCGGCGGCGCCCAGGATGCTCGGCTCGGCCGCAGGGGCCGTGGTGCCTTTCGTTGCCGGCTTCTTCTTGCGCCGCTGCGACAGGCCGAGGGCGGCCAGCGCCAGCACGGCCACGCCCGCGCCGATGACGGTGATGTTCTCCATCAGCGTGTCAAACAGCGACTTTTCCGGAGGCGGCGCCGGCTTGGCGGCCTTCGGCTTGATCTTCGGCGCCGGCTGGGCAGGCGCTTCGGCTGCCTCGTTGGGCGGGACCAAGGGCTTGATGCCGTCGGCGGCCGCACCGGCAGCAGCGGCGCCAGCGCCGTTCTTCACCGTGATCAGCTCTTCCAGCTTGTTGACGTTGGTTTCCAGTTCCTTCACGCGCTGCTGGGCGTCGGCCAGTTCCTTTTCGCGGGCGATCGTATCTTCGGTGTTCGTCGCACCCGTGGCGTTGGCGCCGCCGGCGGCGCCGGTTGCCGGGGCCGGCGTGGCCCGCGACAGGCGCAGCTGGTCCTCGGATGCGTTGGCGGCGGTCGGGCGTTCCTGCACCCGGGCCGTGATGCGGCCGGTGGCGCTCTGCCCTGCCGCCGTATCGCGCGCCGGGGTGCTGGTGGCCACCTGGCCGGCCAGCTTGGCGCGGTAGGCGTCGAAGTCGGCCGCATGCGCGACCACGGTGCCGCGCGCATCCTCGGCATCGCCGCCGCGCAGGGTGTCGCCGGCGGGCACGGCCAGGATCTGGCCCGACTTCAGGCGGTTCATGTTGTTGCCGATGAAGGCGTCCGGGTTCGCGCGGTAGAGTGCGACCAGCATCATGTCGAGCGAGACGTCGGTGGGCTTCAGGCGCACCGCGATGTCGCTCAGGGTGTCGCCGCGGCGGACGCGGTAGCGCGAGGCGGCGTTCGGCGAACGCGGGCCGGCCTCCTCGGCGGCGCGGGTGCTGCGTTGCGGGCGGGTGGCCGGGGCCGGCGCTGCCGAAGGGTCGGCTGCAGGCGCGGTGGCAGGCGCGGCGGCGCGCGGACGCTGTGCAGCCGGGGCGGCGGCAACCTGCGCCGGCTGCGGCGCGCGCAGTTCGGCCGGGTCGAGCAGGAAGGTGTATTCGCGCACCAGGCGGCCGTTGTCCCAGGCCAGTTCCAGCAGCAGGTCGACGAAAGGCTCGTTCAGCGGCTGCGTCGAGCTGATGCGCACGAACTGGCGGCCGCCCCGCTGTTCGACATTGAAGCGCAACGCCAGCAGCGCCGGGTTGAATTCGATATTCGCGGCGCGGTAGGCCTCGGCCGAGGCCAGCTTGGCAACCAGGCCGCCCGCTTCCTCGGTCGATACCGCGGTCAGCTCGATCTCGGCGCGCAGTGGCTGGCCGAGGGCGGACAGCACCGTCAGCTTGCCCAGTCCCGCTGCCGACGCCGCCGAAGACAGAAGCACTGCACTGGCGACCGCGGCGGTGAGTGTTTTCAGCGCGGACGACATGATCTGAGGACGGCGGTTCAGTGGCATAGTGGGGACGGGTAGGTTAGCTGGGAAAGGACGGAATCCCGGAAGTCTGAACATATCATCATGCACTAGAGCATGCAAGCGCTACGGGGCGTAGCGGCGTGTTTCTGTGGGGTAAAAGCTTGTTTGGTGACGATTCGATATCGTTACGCGGGGCGGGAAATTAGCGCGGGAATAACAGGTGTGAGCGTGGAGATAACGTAGGGGGGCTCGTATCACCGGTCCACCGATGTCCGGTGAGCGATACGGCGGCGGTCGAACATTTCGTAGGGTGGGCACTTGTGCCCACGCGGTATGGTACGGTCGATCGATCGTGGGTAATTTTCGATCAATCCTGCGCCGCACCGCGTGGGCTCAAGAGCCCACCCTACAAATAACGGCTTACTTCTCCAGCACGATCCGCAGCATGCGGCGCAGCGGCTCGGCCGCGCCCCACAGCAGCTGGTCGCCGACGGTGAACGCCGACAGATACTCAGGCCCCATCGACATCTTGCGCAGGCGGCCCACCGGAATCGTCAGGCTGCCGGTCACCGCTGCCGGCGACAAGTCATGCACCGAGGCTTCGCGCGTGTTCGGCACGACCTTCACCCACTGGTTGTGCGAGGCGATGATGTCGTTGATCTCGTCGAGCGGCACGTCTTTTTTCAGCTTGATGGTCAGCGCCTGCGAGTGGCAGCGCATCGCGCCGATGCGCACGCACAGGCCGTCGACCGGAATCGCGGCGGAACCGAAGGCGTCGCCCAGGCCGAGGATCTTGTTGGTCTCGGCGCCGGCCTTCCACTCTTCCTTCGACTGGCCATTGCCCAGGTCCTTGTCGATCCACGGGATCAGGTTGCCGGCCAGCGGCGCGCCGAACTGCTTGATCTCGTCGGGCGCGTAGCCGTGCTGGGTAGCCAGCACGGTGCGGTCGATTTCGAGGATGGCCGAGGCCGGGTTGTCCAGCAGCGGCTTGACGGCCGCGTTGATGCTGCCGAACTGCGTCAGCAGTTCGCGCATGTGCTGGGCGCCCCCGCCGGAAGCTGCCTGGTAGGTCATGGACGTCATCCACTCGACCAGGCCCTGCTCGAACAAACCGCCCAGGCCCATCAGCATGCACGACACGGTGCAGTTGCCGCCGATGTAGTTCTTCACGCCGCGCGCGAGGGCGCTGTCGATCACGTCGCGGTTGACCGGATCGAGCACGATGACGGCGTCGTCGTTCATGCGCAGGGTGGAGGCGGCGTCGATCCAGTAGCCGTTCCAGCCGGCTGCGCGCAGCTGCGGGTACACCTCGCCCGTATAGTCGCCGCCCTGGCAGGAGATGATGATCTCGCACTTCGACAGCTCGGCGATGTCGGTGGCGCTCTTCAGGGTGGTTTCGTTCTTCGCCATTGCCGGGGCCTTGCCGCCGGGGTTCGAGGTGGTGAAGAACACGGGTTCGATGTGGGCGAAATCGCCCTCTTCCTGCATGCGCTGCATCAGGACCGAACCGACCATGCCGCGCCAACCAACCAGGCCTACTAACTTCATTTTTTTCCTTTAGGGGTTATTCATTGATACGTTAACGATGATCGGGGTGCATCGGTGGACACGGGTGCCAACAATGATCGACGGTCACGCGTGGGGCACTCTGCCAACAATGCTCGACGGTCACGCGTGGGCACGAGTGCCCACCCTACGGTTCGTTGCGAGCACCGGCGTTAGCGCAGTGCCGGGTCGTTGCGAGCACGTGCGTTAGCGGTGTGCCGGGTCGTTGCGAGCACACGCGTTAGCGGTGTGCCGGTTCGTTGCGAGCACGCGCGTCAGCGCAGTGCCGCTACCACCGCGTCGCCCATCTGCCGGGTGCCGACGCGCTGGGTGCCATCCTCGAATATATCCGGTGTGCGCAATCCTTGCTGGAGGACGCTTTTGACGGCGGTCTCGATGCGGTCGGCCTGTTCGGCCTTATTCAGCGAGTAACGCAGCATCATCGCGGCGGACAGGATCGTGGCCAGCGGATTCGCCACGCCCTTGCCGGCGATGTCGGGCGCTGAGCCGTGCGAGGGTTCGTACAGGCCCTTGTTGTTGGCGTCGAGCGAGGCCGAGGGCAGCATGCCGATCGAGCCGGTCAGCATGGCGGCGGCGTCGGACAGGATGTCGCCGAACATGTTGCCGGTGACGATGACGTCGAACTTCTTCGGCGCGCGCACCAGCTGCATCGCGGCGTTATCGACGTACATGTGTTCGAGCGCGACGTCCGGGTATTCCCTGTGCACGTCGGTTACCACGTCGCGCCAGAACTGGAAGGTTTCCAGCACATTCGCCTTGTCGACGCTGGTCACGCGCTTGTCCCGCTTTTGCGCGGCCTGGAAGGCGACGTGGGCGATGCGGCGGATTTCGCCCTCGGCATAGCGCATCGTGTCGAAGCCTTCGCGCTGGCCCTTGAACGGGCCGTCGGGGCATTCGCGCACGCCGCGCGGCTTGCCGAAATAGATGTCGCCGGTCAGTTCGCGGATGATCAGGATGTCCAGGCCGGCCACCACTTCCGGCTTCAGCGTCGAGGCGCCGGCCAGTTCCGGGTACAGGATCGCCGGGCGCAGGTTGGCGAACAGGCCGAGTTCCTTGCGCAAGCCGAGGATGGCCTGCTCCGGGCGCAGCGCGCGTTCCAATGCATCGTATTGGTAGTCGCCGACGGCGCCGAACAGCACCGCGTCGGCTTCCTTCGCCAATTTGAGCGTGCCTTCGGGTAGCGGGTGGCCGTGGGCGGCGTAGCCGGCGCCGCCGACTTCCGCGCGTTCCATTTCAAACGGTTCGCCCAGTGCGTCGAGCACGCGCACGGCCTGGTCGACGATCTCGGGGCCGATGCCGTCGCCCGGCAGGATGGCAATCTTCATGGGGCTCCTTCAGATGGTGTTGGCCAGCCAGGGCTGGCGCGCCAGGTGGCGTTCTTCAAAGGCGCGGATCTCGTCGGCGTGGCGCAGGGTCAGGCCGATGTCGTCCAGGCCGTTCAGCAGGCAGTACTTGCGGAAGTCGTCGATGGCGAACTCGAAGCCGATGCGTCCGTCGACGGTGCGCAGTACCTGGTTTTCCAGGTCCACCACCAGCTTGAAGCCTGCAAAGGCTTTCACTTCATTGAACAACTGGTCGATCTGCGCTTCGGTGAGCACGATCGGCAGCAGGCCGCTCTTGTAGCAGTTGTTGAAGAAGATGTCGGCAAAGCTCGGCGCGACAATCGCCCGGAAGCCGTACTGCTGCAGGGCCCAGGGCGCGTGCTCGCGCGAGGAGCCGCAGCCGAAGTTCTTGCGCGCCAGGAGGATCGAGGCGCCGGCATAGCGCGGCTGGTTCAGCACGAAGTCCGGGTTCAGCGGACGCTTGCTGCAATCCTGGCCCGGTTCGCCGTGGTCGAGGTAGCGCCACTCGTCGAACAGGTTCGGGCCGAAGCCGGTGCGGCGGATCGACTTCAGGAACTGCTTCGGGATGATGGCGTCGGTATCGACATTGGCGCGGTCGAGCGGCGCCACCAGGCCTTCGTGTACGGTGAATTTGTCCATCTGCTGTTCCTGTGTTCGGATGCGGCGTATGCGCCTGCCGCATGCTCTTGTTTATTTATTTGCCGCCGGCGCCGGTGACAACCTGGCCGACCTTCTGCACGTCGCGGCCGAAGCCCGAGATGGTGTTGCAGCCGGTGAGAACGATGGCGACGAGAGCGAGGGCGAATGCTTTTTTCATGGTGATATCGAAGTCAAAAAATACGGATTCTACAATGCGCGCACATCGACGAAGTGGCCGGCGATCCCTGCTGCAGCCGCCATCGCCGGCGACACCAGGTGGGTGCGGCCGCCCTGCCCCTGGCGCCCTTCGAAGTTGCGGTTCGAGGTCGAGGCGCAGCGTTCGCCCGGTTCCAGGCGGTCGGCGTTCATCGCCAGGCACATCGAGCAGCCCGGCTCGCGCCACTCGAAGCCGGCGGCCTTGAAGATGGCGTCCAGGCCTTCGCGCTCGGCCTGCTCTTTTACAAGACCGGAGCCCGGCACCACCATCGCCAGCTTGACGTTGGAGGCGCGCTGGCGTCCGCGCACCACGGCCGCGGCGGCGCGCAAGTCCTCGATGCGCGAATTGGTGCAGGAACCGATGAAGACCTTGTCGATGCGGATATCCTCGATGGCGGTGTTCGGCGCCAGCGCCATGTAGGTCAGCGCCTTTTCGATGGCGTCGCGGCGCACGGCGTCCTTTTCCTGCTCGGGATCGGGCACGCGGCCGTCGATGGCCGTCACCATCTCGGGCGAGGTGCCCCAGGTGACTTGCGGACGGATCTCGGCTGCGTTCAACGTGACCACCAGGTCGAAGCGGGCGCCCGGGTCGGAATGCAGGGTGCGCCAGTAGCCCACGGCCTGTTCCCACTGCGGGCCGACGGGCGAGAAGGGACGGCCCTTCACGTAGTCGACCGTCGTGTCGTCGACGGCCACCATGCCGGCGCGCGCGCCCGCTTCGATGGCCATGTTACAGACCGTCATGCGGCCTTCCATCGACAGCGCACGGATGGTCGAGCCGCCGAATTCGATGGCGTAGCCGGTTCCGCCGGCGGTGCCGATCTTGCCGATCACGGCCAGCACGATGTCTTTCGCCGTCACGCCTTTCGGCAGCGCGCCGTCGACCTGCACCAGCATGGCTTTCGATTTCTTGGCCAGCAGGGTCTGGGTGGCCAGCACGTGCTCGACTTCCGAGGTGCCGATGCCGTGCGCCAGGCAGCCGAAGGCGCCGTGTGTCGAGGTATGCGAGTCGCCGCAGACCACAGTCATGCCGGGCAAGGTCGCGCCCTGCTCCGGTCCGATCACGTGGACGATGCCCTGGCGCTTGTCGTTCATGTCGAAGTAGGTCAGGCCGAAACTCTTCGCGTTGGCGTCGAGCGTCTCCACCTGCAGGCGCGAAGTCGGATCGGCGATGCCCTGGCGGCGGTCGGTGGTCGGCACGTTGTGGTCGGCCACCAGCAAATTGGCGGCGTTGCGCCAGAGCGGACGGCCGGTCTCGCGTAGCCCCTCGAAGGCCTGCGGGCTGGTGACTTCGTGTACCAGGTGGCGGTCGATGTACAGCACCGTCGTTCCGTCGGCATCGGCACGCACAACGTGGGCGTCCCAGAGTTTGTCGTAGAGGGTCTTCAGCATGCGGTTTCCTGTGGCGGGCGCTTGAAAATAGAGATGCGTTTTTTGATTATGCCCATGATTGTGCAGTGCGGCAAGCGAGCTGTTTTGCACGATTCTGCCAATAAAAGCCATTCGATGCAAATTTCGTTTGCACGTGAACACAGGAATGCAAATAAAAAAGCCTGTACACAAGATGTACAGGCTTTTTGTTGCAAGAGCCGCGGCGGGCCCTTTTCACGGATTTGGTGCGTTGCTACGCCGCCATGCGCACCGTGCTGCGGCAGCCATCCATCAGGAAGGACAGGCCCACGACCAGCACCAGCTCGCCTTCGGCCGAACGCGCGGTACCGGTGATGCCTTCGACGGTCAGCGCCGTCATCGGCTTGATCACCAGGTCGGCCGTGCCGTCCACCGCTTCCACCGCCAGGATGTAAGGCTGCGGGGCGTTGATGACGATGCCGACGCGTTCCGGCGCTTCTTCGTAGCCGAGCGCGCCGGCCAGCGAACGCACCGGCAGCGGACGGCCCTGGTCTTTCAGCACCGGAGCGCCGCCGACCATCGAGAACTCTTCCGGCAGCTCGACCACGCGCTCGACCACCGCCATCGGCAGCGCCAGCGAGGCGCCCGAGGTGGAGACCAGCATGGTCGGCACGATCGACAGTTCGATCGGCAGGCGGATCGCGAACTTGGTGCCGGAACCGAGCTGGGAATCGATGCGGATCGCGCCGCGGTTCTTTTCCACCGCAGTCTTGACCACGTCCATGCCCACGCCGCGGCCCGAGACCGAGGAAGCAACTTCCTTGGTCGAGAAGCCCGGCAGGAACACCAGCTGGTAGGCGTCTTCGTCGTTCGGGGCGCCGTTCTCGCTGATCAGGCCCTTCTCGAACGCTTTTTTGCGCAGCTTGATCGGGTCCATGCCCTTGCCGTCGTCCTGCAGCACGATCATGACGCTGTTGGCTTCCTGCCATGCTTTCAGCAGGATAAAGGCCTTTGCAGGCTTGCCGGCGGCGACGCGGTCCTGCGGCGATTCGACGCCGTGGTCCAGCGCGTTGCGCAGCATGTGCACCAGCGGATCGTACAGGCTGTCCACCACCACGCGGTCGACTTCGGTCTCGGCGCCTTCGATGGTCAGCTCGACGTCCTTGCCGAGGTCTTTCGCCAGTTCGCGCACCAGGCGCGGGAACTTTTGAAATAAGCGTCCCACCGGCTGCATGCGGGTCGCCAGCGTGGCGCGCTGCAGTTCGGCCGAGTAGCGCGAGGCGCGCTCCAGGGTTTCGGTCAGGGTCGCCATCAGGGTGGCGGCCTGGCCTTCGAACTTGAACTGCGACAGGCGCTCCAGCAGCACGGCAGCCTGGTTGGCGGCCTGCACCGATTCGCCGGCCACTTCCAGCAGCGCGTCGAGCTTCACCGCATCGATACGGATGCTTTCGTCCTTGGCCGGCGCGGCGGCGGCGCGGGCATCGGCCACCTTGGTGTCGCCACGGCGTTCGATGCCATCCCAGCCCGGCTTGTTGCCCGCAGCCGGGGCAGCCGGGGCGACAGCGGCAGGGGCGGTTTCGGCCGCTGCGGCTACTGCTCCTGTGGCGGCGGCGACAGGTGCGGCAGGGGCGGCAACAGGCGCAGCGGCGGCAATCGCATTCGCGGCCGGGACCACGGCGTTGTACATCCCGGTCCAGTCGAGGCCATCTTCACCAACGGCGGCGGCAGGTGCGGCGACCGGCGCGGCGGCAGCAAGCGGCGCGGCCACGGGAGCCGGAGCAGCCGCTGGCGCAGGCGCGGCCTCGGCCTTGCCTTCGATCGCATCCATCAGGATGCGTTCCAGGTCTTGCGGCATGGGCGCGAGCTGTTCCGGCGCGGCGCCGTTGTTCAGGTCGTTCAGCTGGTCGGCCACGAAGCCCGATGCCTGCAGCGCCGCTTCGATCGACAGCGGGGTGACGGGTGCGGCGCCGGTGCGCAGCGCGTCGAACAGGTTTTCGGTCAGGTGGCAGGCCGCGACCAGCGCGGGCAGGCCCATGAAGCCGGCGCCGCCCTTGATGGTGTGGAACGAGCGAAACACCGCATTCAGCGTTTCCTTGTTCTCGGGGTCGCGTTCGAGGCGCAGCAGGTGCTCTTCAACATTGACTGCCAGATCCATCGCCTCGACGACGAAGTCCTTGAGCATATCGTCCATTAGAATCCCAGATCGGCAAGAAGGTCGTCGACATTGTCCTGGTCCAGCGCTACGTCAGGCACGGACGGGCCTTGCATCAGTACGACTGGCGCGGCTTCCTTCTCGGCCAGCTTGGCGCGGGTTTCCGGCGGCGCATTGTCGCGCAGCAGCTGGGCCAGCTCGTTCTCGACGGTCTTGGTGATCGTGACCACTTTCTTGATCAGCTGGCCGGTGATGTCCTGGAAATCCTGGGCCATCATGATGTCGAGCAGGCGCGCCTTTTCGGCTTCGGTGGCCACCGATACGGCCTGCGCAAACTGGCGCGAATCGCCGGCCAGGGCCTTGAATTCGTCCAGGCCGAGCTTGCCGGAGAACAGATCGTTCCAGCGCTTGTCCATGTCCTGCGCCTGCTTCGACAGCTTGTCCTGCGCCGGCATGCCTTCGTCCAGGGTGTTCAGCACCTTGTTGGCGGCCTGTTCGGTCAGGGTGGCGACGTATTCCAGGCGGTCCTGGGCGTCCACGATCTGAGACGAAGCTTCGGTCAGCGCGCGGTCGTAGCCGAGCTCGCGCAGCGAGTCGTGTAGCAGGCGCACGATGCCGCCCAGGCGCTCGTACATGTTGCCGCCCTCGCCTTCGGCGGCGTCGCCCGGGGTGCCAGCGACAGGCGCGGTTGCGGCTGCGGAAGAGGCTGCCGGCACGGCGGGAGCCGTGGCAGCGACTGCTGCGGCCACTGGCGCGCTGGCGGCTACCTGGTCAAACAAGGCGTCGAGGTCGTCCTCGTCGGCGAGTTGTGCTGCGGGAGCGGCTGCGGGGGCGGCAGGAGCCGGCGCCGCGCTGGCACGCTGGGCCGCCACTTCCTCGAATAGTGCGTCGAAATCGTCAGCGGCGTCGGTCATAATCCCTGCTTCTCCATAATATAAATGTCGCGGTCTGCGTGCTTCGGTCCGTTGGTATTGCGGACTTCCGCGCGCATTACTTTCCTCGCAGGAAGCCCAAAATTCAGTTAGCGAGTGTAGCAGTGTGGTTGCCGTAGGTAAATGTCGGCGATCGCGGTACAACAAAATGGACAAGGAAACTTAATTCCGCGACAATAAAACCATGCGGTTCCTGAATCTTTTCACAAGCCAGGTGTTGTTTTGTGGTCGCGTCGATTGTGCACGGTTTTCCGGAGCGGTCCTTTGCTAGCGAGCTCATGTTTGAGCAAACTCAAGGGCTTGCGTCATCGCAATCACACGGCTGCCCAGTGAGGTAACAATACGTGCGTCTGGGAGGACATTACCATGTACCGGAAAATCCTGATCACCACCGACGGCTCGGCCGTCTCGCAACACACGGCCTGTGCCGGCGTGAAGTTCGCGCAACAGATGGGCGCCGACGTGCTGGCCCTGTTCGTCGCACCCGAGTACCAGTACCCCGTGTATGTCGAAATCATCCCGCCCTCCTACCCGAGCGAAGAAGAATACGCCGAGCAGATGAAGCGCATGGGTGAGGACTATATGGGCCGCATCATGAATTCCTGCACCAAAGCCAAGCTGCAGCACAGCTGCATGACCGTGTTTTCCGACGCCACCGCCATGAAGATCGTCGAGGTCGCGGAGCAGCAGGGCTGCGACCTGATCTTCATGGGCTCGCACGGGCGCAGCGGCTGGGGCCAGCTGCTGCTGGGCAGCGTCACCAACAAGGTGCTGGCGCAAACCACGCGCCCGGTGCTGGTGCACCGCCTGATCAGCGAACCGGCGCCGGACTGAGCGGCCCGATCGAGCGGGTGCGCGCCGTCCCGCGCACCCGGGCGTATACATATATATATGGCGGAAACAACAGCCACGGCTTGCCTGGAACTGGGGAGACTGCAACATGATCAGAATCGTCATCGCAGATGATCACACCATCATGCGCGAAGGACTCAAGCGTATCCTCGACGGCGCGCTCGACGTCGAGATCGTCGGCGAAGCCACCAACGGTTTCGAGGTGCTGTCCCTGGTGCGCCAGGGCGGCTTCGATTTGCTGCTGCTGGATTTGTCGATGCCCGGGCGCAGCGGGGTCGACCTGATCCGCCAGGTACGCAGCGAGGCGCCCAAGCTGGCCATCCTCATCCTCACCATGCACGAGGAAGAACAGTACGCGGTGCGGGCGATACGCGCCGGCGCCCAGGGCTACCTCACGAAGGAGAGCGCGGGCACCCAGCTGGTGGGGGCGATCCGCAAGGTGGCGTCGGGGCGGCCCTACATCAGCACCGAGGTGGCCGAGCAACTGGCCCTGAACATCATGGCGCCGAACGAGCAATTGCTGCACAAGCAGTTGTCGGACCGCGAGTTCGAAGTGTTTTCGCTGCTGGTGGGCGGCAAGTCGATTACCGAGATCGCCAACAACCTGCACTTGTCGGTGAAGACCGTCAGCACCCACAAGACACGCATCATGCAAAAGATGGGCATGACCTCGTTGTCGGAAATGGTGCAGTACGCGGTGGCGCACCGGCTGCTGGCGCCGATGAATGCCTAACCCGGCAGGTAAAAGTCTTGCCGGCACAATGTATAAAGCGACTGGCAGCAGAGTCAATAAGCCTAATCAACTTGGACACCGTCCAGTCGCATTCGTGCCACCAGCACCACGCGTGGTTTGATCCATTCGCAGTGGTCCGCATCTGTAGCCTGTAGCACTCTCCCTCTATGTAGTAGCAATTTGGTCAGAATACTCCTACATTACTACCTTCTCTCCTACCTACACATTCAGCCATTGCTGATATCACTGCCGAACTCGTGTTGGCATACTGAATCCAGCGTATCGAGTTGCTTGCGATCTACTTTCTCTCCGTAAGCCAAGCCTGCCGCCGTTCCTGAATTCCTATTGAAGCACCGGTGCAGCGCCACTCGCGGCCTCACCCGAAAGAATTCTTCACTGGAGATGAGCATGCAGTCCCAGCAAACGACAGATCAACGCAACGCCAGCACGTCAACCATGCATACCACGCCGATGGAGGCCGGCCGCCAGCGCCAGGGCCGCCTGTGGTCCAACCTGAAGGAAGTCTGCGACCTGCTCCACATCCCGGCCGCTGTCTCGGTCAACTCGGAAGAGTTGCTGTTCCAGCACGTGCAGTTCAAGACTGGCCAGCGCGTGCACACCATCGGCCAGGCCTTCGACACCCTGTACATCGTCAACTCGGGCTTCCTGAAAACCGTCCTCATCGACGAGTTCGGCAACGAGCAGGTGCTGAGCTTCCCGATGAAAGGCGACATGCTCGGCGTCGACGGCATCCACACCCGCCACTACGCGTCCGAGGCTGTGGCCCTGTCCGACTGCGACCTGATCCTGCTGCCGTTCAAGAAACTCACTGCCCTCGGCCGCGTGCACATGGAGCTCGAAAACCTGATGTACGGCGTGATGAGCCGCGAGCTGGTGCGCGAACAGGCCATGATCGGCATGCTCGGCGCCCTGTCCGCCGAAGCCCGCGTGGCCCGCTTCCTGGTATCGCTGGCCGACCGCTTCGCCGCCATGGGTTACTCGAGCAAGCTGTTCAACCTGCGCATGACGCGCCACGAAATCGGCAGCTACCTCGGCCTGACCCTGGAAACCGTCAGCCGCACGCTGTCGGCGTTCAACGAAATCGGCCTGATCACCGTCGACCAGCGCACCATCGGCATCAAGGACGCCGAAGCCCTGAAAACGCTGCGCCGCCTGCCGCCGTCGCGCTCGCGCACCAAGGCTGCCGGTAAAAAGACCGAGCTGGACGCGGCCGGCGACGACCAGATGCTCGCCACCGCGTAACACCTTGCACCCGGGCTCGCCCGGCGTAGTCAGCAGTGCAGAATCGGCTCCGATGCGGCTTTCTCAGGACGAGAGCGCCTTATCGGAGCCGGTTTCGTTTTGGCGGCGCGTACTGAAGGCTTACTGGTCGCGCGACAGCACGCCGTCGTTCACGCGCACCGCGTCGCCGGCGCGGAAGCCCGGATCGTTATCGTATTGCAGGGTTTGCGTCGCGCCATTTCCCGAGTACCGGACCACGACTTCGTAGCGCTGGTTGCGGCGCTGGTTCTGCTCGATATTCCGCCCGACCACCGCGCCGCCGATGGCGCCGGCCGCCGTGGCCGCGGTGCGCCCGCTGCCGCTGCCGACCTGGTTGCCGAGCAGGCCGCCGATGACGGCGCCGCCCACCGTACCCAGTGCACCGGAACCCTTGTTCTCGACCACGTTCACCGCTTCCACCGTTGCGCAATTGGTGCAGTAGCGCGCCGCGCGCGGGGCGTCGGTCGTACGGCCGCGGTTGTCGGCGGCCAGGTTGCGCTGGGCTACCGGCGGCGCGCCGTCGCGCACCAGGGTTTCCCGGAGCACGTCGCTGGCCACGCGGTCGCCCACGCGCAGGTCGGCCGTGACGCGGCTGCCGTTGCGGATGCGGTCGTGGGTGCCGATCGTGTAGGTGCCGGCGTACTGGCCACGGTCGAGTTCGTGCAGGCGCAGGTCGCGCGTGGCGCCGTCGATTTTGACCGTCGCGTTGCCGCCGGGCGTGCCGTACAAATTGAAATGCAACTCGACGCCGGGGGCGATGCGGCGCACCTCGTCGACGTCGAAGCCGCGGATGTCGGGCGCCGGCATGCGCTCATTCGCATACTGTCGTGTGTGTTGTTGCGCATGGGCGCTCATCGGCGCCAGGGCCAGCGGGCCGAGCGGCAGCAGTGCGCACATCAGGCTGCAGATTGTCTTGCGTGCTTTCATGTTTCCCTCCTCTGGATGGGTCCGGTGTAGACCTGGGGCATGGGATGAAAGTACGCCTGTGCAGGCGCGGCTACCGTGCGCTAACGTACCGTGCGAGCGAGCACAGCAGTAAGGTCCGGCAGCCGCGGCGCCGGCCGCCTACATCTGCCGGAACAGGTGGGCATATACCGGACTGACGCGCAGCTTGTCGGGACGGTTGCGCAGGTGCAGGGTCACCTTGCCCGCCGCGTCGCGCCCGGCATGCGCCACGCAGCGCATGTTCACCACCGTGCTGCGGCTGACCTGCTGGAAACAGGCCGGGTCGAGCTGGGTCAATAAATCCTTCAGCGGCAGCCGGATCAGGGCCTCGCTGTCGGCGGTGGCCACGTTCACGTACTTGTCGAGCGCCTGGAAGAACACCACCTCGTGCACCGGGATCATGCGCACGGTATTGCCGACGGCGGCGCGGATCATGCTCAGGCGCTCGGGCGCGGCAGCCGCCGGCAACAGCGCCTGCAACTGGCCGACCAGGCCGGCCAGCCCGCCATCGCCGGCGCGGCTGGCGATTCGCGCGCGCAGGCGCTCGACCGTGCGCGCCAGGCGCGCGTCGTTCACCGGCTTGAGCACGTAGTCGGCGGCGGCCTGCTCGAAGGCCTGTACCGCGACTTCGTCGTAGGCGGTGACGAATACCACCTGCGGGAATGGCGCCGCATTCTCTACCATATCGTCCCAGCGCTCGGCCAGTTCCTCGGCCGCCTCCAGCCCGCTCTGTCCCGGCATCTTGATGTCGAAAAACAAAATGTCCGGCCGCAGCGCCAGCGCCTGCTCCACTGCGGCAACGCCGTTCGGCGCGGTGCCAGCGATTTCCAGTTCCGGCCACAGGCGGCGCAGGCTGGCGGCCAGCACCGCGGCCAGGATCGGTTCGTCTTCGGCAATCAGGGCGCGGATGCTCATGGGTTCTCCAATGGAAGGGTGAGTCGGACGACCGTGCCCTGGGGCTGGGCCGGGGCCAGCAGCACGCTGGCGCGCTCGCCATACAGGGCTTGCAGGCGTTCGCGGGTGGTGGCTACGCCCACCCCGCCGCCGGTGCGGCTGGTGGCGGGGTTTCCGGCCAGGCCGAGCCCGCTGTCGCGCACGGCGATGTCCAGCAGGCCGTCGCGGGCGCGGGCTTCGACCAGGATCTCGCCGCCCTCGATCTTCGGCTCCAGCCCGTGCACCATGGCGTTCTCGACCAGCGGCTGCAGCAATAATGGCGGCAGGCGCGCCTTGCGCAGCTCCGGCGGCAAATCGAAGCGGTATGCCAGGCGCGCGCCCATGCGTACGCCCATCAAGCCGAGGTAAGCGTCCATCGCGGCGAATTCCTGCTCCAGCGTGGTGCTGTCCGCGCGCGTGGCGCCGAGCGTGGCGCGCAGGTACTGGATCAATTGGTCGAGCATGAGACTGGCGCGCTCGGGGTCCAGCCCGATCAGGCCCTGCAGGTTGGCCAGGGTATTGAACAGCATGTGCGGCTCGATCTGGGCCTGCAGCAGGCGCAGTTGCGCCTGCAGGGCCTGGCGCTCGACCACTTCGGCGCGCAGGCGCGCTTCCTGGTGCTCGCGCTGGATGCGCGCCAGGCGTTCGCGGTGCTCGACCAGCAGCGTCATCGTGCACATGCCCATGAAAGTGAACAGGATCATGCTGATGCGGCCGATCGACGGATACTCGGCCAGGCCCGGCGCCCGGTGCCCGAGCAGCGACGCAAAGACGTGGATGCCGCAAAAGTGTCCCACTGCCGAGGCCCCCAGCATGAAAACGAGGAAAGCCAGCCACTGGAGCAGCCGCCGCTGTGGGCCGGGCCAGACCAGCAGGCGCCCCAGGTCCACCAAAAAGAAGGCGATCATGCCGATGGCTAGCGAATACAGCAACTGTTCGTACAGCGATTCCGGATAGCCGGTGGCCAGCGTGATCAGCACGCCGGCCAGCAGCGAGACCGGCAGCGCGACCAGCATATCGGCCAGCAGGCGCCGCGCCAGGGCCGGCATGCCGGACGGCGGCCCGGCAACAAAGGAAGACAAGGTGGTGGACATCGGCGCTCGCTTTATCTGATTGGCAAGGGTCCAGCCATTCTGCCGAGCCGCGCGGGCGGCAGCAAGCCGGCTGCGACGAAAGCCGGTTTCGACGGAGCGAAAACGCAGTATGCCGGCGCGGAGCCCGCCTAACGGATCGCGTGCACAGCCTCGCCCGAGGTGACGTAGATGGCGTCGCCCGCTTCGCGCGTGACCACGTGCCCGCCGGTAAACGAGCCAAACGACGGCAGGATCATGCGCTGCGACCCCACCACGAAGCACGGCAGGCGCAGCGCGTCGTAGCGGGTGGCCAGCACCCAGGCCGGATGCACGTGGCCGGCCAGGGCGTAGCCGGCGTCGTTGTCCATGTCGAGGTCCGGATGGTGGCAAAAGGCGAACGGCCCCACCGTATGCGGCTCGTCCACCAGTTCGATGCCGAGCGCGGCGGCCGGGTCGCCGGCATGCTTGTCGTGGTTGCCGCGCACCAGGGTCAGCTGCAGCTCCTGCCGGGTGTGGCGCCAGGCCAGCATCGCCTGCTGGGTCGAGGACGCATGGGCCGCGCGCGCATGCAAAAAGTCGCCGAGGAACATCACGTGACGGGCGCCATGGCGTTCGATCAGGTCGTCGAGCCCGGCCAGGTTTTCCGTGGTGGTGCCGCTCGGCACCGGCATGCCCTGGGCGCGGAACGACGCCGCTTTTCCGAAGTGGATATCGGCAATGATCAGCATTTGCCGCGCCGGCCAGTACACGGCCTTTTCCGGCAACAGCATCAAGGTTTCGCCTGCCACCGCCAGCGCCGATGCGCTTGTTACCACCTCACCCGTAGCACTCATACCTGCGCTGCCTTTTCCAGTTCCCTTACCATGCGCGCCACGCGGTCGTTGAGTTTTTCGGTGCTCACCTTTTCGCGGAAGCGCTCGACCATCAGCGCAAAGCCGAAGGGCGTGGCGCGCTTGACCACACGATACGCCACTTTGCGCGCATGCAGCTCCTCGAGCGTCTCGCGCAGGCGCGTCAGTTCCAGTTCCTGCTCCAGCACTTCGCGCTGGGCCTGCGTCAGCAGCAGATTGCCGGCGTCGTGCTTGCGGAAGACCTCGAAGAACAGCGAGGACGAGGCCTGCACCTGCCGGTTCGATTTCGGCTGGCCCGGGTAGCCCTGGAACACCAGCCCGGCGATGCGCGCCACTTCGCGGAAGCGCTGCTGCGAGAGCTGGGTCGCGTTCAGGCTGTCCAGCACGTCTTCCAGCAAATGCTCGGTATCGAACAGCGGCACATCGGCGCCAAGCGCGCCCGCGAACATGCTCTCCCAGTCCACAGGCTCCGGCGCCATCAGCTCGAAACCGTAGTCGTTGATCGCAATCGAAAACGTGATCGGCTGCACGCGCCCGATGCGCCAGGCGAACAGCGAGGCCAGGCCCATGTGCACCGAGCGGCCTGCGAACGGGTACACGAACAGGTGATACCCCTCGCGGCTCTTCATCGATTCCAGCACCAGGGTGTCGATGGTGGGCAGCGCCGACCATTTCTGCTGGATCTCCAGCAGCGGCCGGATTGCCTGCATTTCCGGCCCCTCGAAACGTCCCTCTGCCGCCTGGCGCAGCTGTTCCAGCGCGGCGTGAGCCAGCTCGGACGACATCGGCATCTTGGCGCCCTGCCAGCGCGCGATCGCGCCGCGCGAGCCGGTGGCGCGTTTTACAAAGGCCGTCATCTCGTGCACGCGGATGAATTCCAGGATGCGCCCGCCGAACAGGAAGTGGTCGCCCTGCTTCAGGCGCGAGATGAAGGATTCTTCCATGCTGCCGATGCGCCCGCCGCTGACGTACTTCACCTGGATCGAGGCGTCCGAAACGATGGTGCCGATGCCCATGCGGTGGCGGCGCCCGATGCCGACGTCCGGCACGCGGTAGACGCCCTCCTCGTCCGGCAGCACGCGCCGGTATTCCGGGTACACGGTCAGGCTCTGGCCGCCGCGCGCCACGAAATCCAGCGCCCACTGCCACTCTTCCTGGTTCAGGTCGCGGTAGGACCAGGCGCGCCTGACTTCCTCGAACAGCTGCTCGGAGCGAAAGCCGCCGCCCAGCGCCACCGTCACCAGGTGCTGCACCAGCACGTCGAAAGGCTTGTTCGGCACATAGCGCCCTTCGATGCGGCGCTGCGCCACCGCCACCTTGGCGCCGGCCGCCTCCAGGATTTCCATGCTGTTGGTCGGCACCAGGGTCACGCGCGAGACGCGGCCCGGCGCGTGGCCGCTGCGCCCGGCCCGCTGCAGCAGACGCGCGATGCCTTTCGCGCTGCCCACCTGCAGCACGCGCTCGACCGGCAGGAAGTCCACACCGAGGTCGAGGCTGGCGGTGCAGATCACGGCCTTCAGCTCGCCCTTTTTCAGGCCCATCTCGACCCAGTCGCGCACCTCGCGCGCCAGCGAACCGTGGTGCAGCGCGATCACGCCGGCCCAGTCGGGGCGCGCTTCCAGGATGTTCTGGTACCAGATCTCGGACTGCGAGCGCGTGTTGGTAAACACCAGGGTGGCGTCGTAGTGCTCGATCTCGTCGATCACGGGTTTCAGCATTTGCAGGCCGAGGTGGCCGCCCCAGGGGAAGCGCGAGACATCCTTCGGAATCAGTGAATCGACCAGGATCTGCTTTTTCGTATCGCCTTCGACCAGCACACCCGGGCCGTTACCCAGGAGTACCTGGCGCGCCAGGTCCAGGTCGCCCATGGTGGCCGACACGCCCCAGACCACGAGGCCGGGCCGCCAGGTACGCAGGCGCGCCAGCGCCAGCTGCACCTGCACGCCGCGCTTGCTGCCCATCAGCTCGTGCCACTCGTCGATGACGATCATGTCGAGGTGCTTGAACTGTTCCTCGGCCGCCGCGTGCGAGAGCAGCAGCGACAGGCTTTCGGGAGTCGTGATGAGCGAAGTCGGCCACTTGCGCGCCTGGCGCGCGCGCTCGGCGGAACCGGTGTCGCCGGTGCGGGCGCCGACGGTCCACTCGGGCGCCAGCGCCGCCGCCGATTCTTCCAGCGCGCGCTGGGTGTCGGCAGCCAGTGCGCGCATCGGCGTGATCCACAGCGCGCGCAGGCCGCTCATCTTCCCCTTGCCCAGACTGCCGCGCTGCAGCGCCGCCAGCCACACCGCATAGGTTTTACCGGCGCCGGTGTTCGCATGCAGCAGGCCGGACTGGCCGGCCAGCGCCGCGTCCCACACGGCCTTCTGGAACGGAAAAGCCTTCCAGCCGCGTGCGTCGAACCACGCCTTGACGTCTTTCTTGGTCGGCCCGCTCATGCACCGGCGGCGGCCAGCAGGCCTTTCAAGGTGTCCAGCGTGTCGGCATCTTCCACCGGCTTGTCGTCGCGCCGGCGCAGGATGCGCGGGAAGCGCACCGCAATGCCCGCCTTGTGGCGCGTGGACAGCGCGATGCCCTCGAAGCCGATCTCGAACACCATCGTTGGTTTGACCGAGCGCACCGGCCCGAACTTCTCGACCGTGGTCTTGCGGATCGCATTGTCGACCTGGGCGATCTCGGCATCGGTCAGCCCCGAATACGCTTTCGCAAACGGCACCAGGCGCCGCTCGCCCTTCCCTTCCTCATCGTCCCAGACGGCAAAGGTGTAGTCGGTGTACAGCGAGGCGCGGCGCCCGTGGCCGGCCTGGGCATAGATCAGCACCGCGTCCACCGAATAGGGATCGACCTTCCACTTCCACCAGGTGCCGACATCCTTGGTGCGGCCCACGCCATACTGCGCGCTCCTGGCCTTCACCATCATGCCTTCGACGCCGCGCGCACGCGATTCGGCGCGCAGCTCGGCCAGCGCTTCCCAGCTGTCGGCATGCACCACCGGCGACACCTTCAATTGTGCCTGGTCGACGGCGGCCACCAGCGTTTCCAGCAGCGTGCGCCGTTCATGCTGGGGCAGCGCGCGCAAATCGACGCCGTCGAGTTCGAGCAGGTCGTAGCAGACCAGCACCGCCGGCAGCTCGGCCAGCAGTTTGGCGGACAGCGTCTTGCGGCCGATGCGGCGCTGCAGCTCGGCGAACGGCGCCGGAACCTCGTTCGCATGGTCCCAGACCAGCACTTCGCCATCGACCACCGTGCCCTCGGGCAGGCGCACCGCGCACAGTTCGGGGAAGCGTTCCGAGATCAGGTCTTCGCCGCGCGACCACAGATAGTTTTGCGCGCCGCGCCGCACCAGCTGGGCGCGGATGCCGTCGTACTTCCACTCGACCTGCCAGTCGCTCAGCGCGCCGAGTGCGGCCGGGTCGCCCTGCAGCTGGTGCGCCAGGAAGAAGGGGTAAGGCTGGCCGCCGCGCAGCTTGTGCTCTTCGTCGGACTGGGCGGCGATGAGTTGCAGGAACTTGGTGGCGGTCGGACGCACGCTGCCGTCGGTCCAGCCCATCAGGCGCTGGGCTACGAGTTTGCTGTCCACGGCGGCGATATTCGCCAGCGCGCGCGTGACCAGCAGCTTGGAGACGCCGACGCGAAAACCCCCGCCGATCAGCTTGCAGAACAGGAAGCGCTCGCGCGTATCGAGTTCGTTCCAGTAGCTGAACAGGGCAGCGCGGATGACTTCCGGGTCGGCGCCGCGCAGGGGGCCGATGCGCTCGGTCATCCATTCGGCCAGGCCGACATCGCTTTGTTTCTCGGGCGGCGGCAGGATCAGGGCGATGGTTTCGGCCATGTCGCCGACCGCGTGGTAGGACTCGTCGAACAGCCATTCGTCGAGCACCGCGTATTCGATGGCGAACTGGCGCAGCAGCTTGGTCGGCACGGCCTGCCGCGGCTTGCCGCCGGCCAGAAAGTAGACGGCCCAGGCGGCGTTTTCCGGCGCGGCGGTCGAGAAGTACTGCTGCAGGGCGTCGAGCTTGCGGTTGGTGGCGGTGGTTTCGTCGAGTTCGGCGTAGAGGCGGGCGAATTCACGCATTGCGCGCCTCCTGTGGCTCCGCGCTGTCGCTCGCTTCGGTGGCTTCGGCTGCTTCCGCCGGCTGCAGCGGAATCGCCACGTCGTCATCGTCGTCGCCGTATTCGGTATCGAAGCCGGCCGCATCCAGGCCCTGCTGGCACAGCCACTTCACCAGCACCGGGATCGAGCCGTGGGTGACGATCACGCGCCCGGCGCCGGTGGCGCTGATTGCCTGCATCAGCCCTGGCCAGTCGGCATGGTCCGACAGCACGAAGCCGCGGTCGACGCCACGGCGCCGGCGTGCGCCGCGCAGCTGCATCCAGCCACTGGCAAAGGCGTCGCTGTAGTCGCCGAAGCGCTTCATCCAGGCCGACCCTGAGGCCGAGGGCGGCGCTACCACGATGGACTGCTTCAGGTCGGCCTTGCTCACGTCGCTCACCATCAGCGTCGGCGGCAGTGCAATCCCGCCTTCGCGGTACACACGGTTCAGCGGCTCGACCGCGCCATGGCAGACGATGGGGCCAATCGACGGATCGAGCCCGGACAGGATGCGCTGGGCCTTGCCGAAGGAATAGCCAAACACCACGCTGCAGCGGCCCTCTTCCGCGTTCTTGCGCCACCAGCGGTTCATGTCATCGAAAATGGATTGCTCGGGCGCCCAGCGGTAGATCGGCAGGCCGAAGGTGGATTCGGTAATGAAGGTATGGCAGCGCACCGGCTCGAAGGGCGCACAGGTTTTATCGGGCTCGATCTTGTAGTCGCCCGAAGCGACCCAGACTTCGCCGCCGCATTCCATGCGCACTTGCGCCGAGCCGAGCACGTGCCCGGCCGGGTGCAGCGAAATGGCGACGCCGTTGTGGACCACGGTCTCGCCGTACTCCAGCCCGTCGACGGAGATGTCGCCCAGGCGCGAACGCAGCACGTGCACGCCGCTGGCGGCAGTCAGGTAGCGTCCATGGCCGTAGCGCGCGTGGTCGCCGTGTGCATGCGTGATCACGGCCCGGTCCACCGGCCGCCAGGGGTCGATGTAAAACCCACCCGGCACGCAATACAGGCCTTCCTTACGAACGACGACCATATCTCCCATGTATTTCCTTCGCGGCGATTTCGATAAAATTCTTACAACGGTTTTACGAAGTCTGCCATAAAGCTCCGATGCTCGCCGTCCGGGAAGTCGATGCCGACCTGGTCACCCGCCACGGAGCTGACGACACCCTCGCCGTACTTCGGGACCGTCACGCGCATGCCCGCTTCAAAGTGCGGCCCCGTGTCTTCCGGCTCCGGTTCGTGGCTGAATTCGTCGTCGCGGATCTCGATGTCTTCCAGCGCAGCCGCCGGCGGGTTCAGGCAGTTGTCGCAGCGGCAGCACTTCTCGAAGCCTTCGACTTCATCGTTGAAGTAGTCGAGCAGCAGCTTCCAGCGGCAGAAGCCACTCACCGCGTAACCCACCATCTTTTCCAGCGCTTCGCGGTCGTGGTCCTGCTTCTGGATGTAGATCTGGGCAAGCTGCTCGAAAGTGGCCGCCTTGGCTTCGGCGCTGGTGATCACGAATTCCAGCTTGCGGTTCTGCCGCACCAGCTTGGCGTCTTTCAGCAGCTTGAGGCAAATCTTGATCTTGGCTTCGTTCAGGTCGACCAGCTTGTCCTCGATGCGATCAGTCGTCACCGGCCCCGCTTCCGCCAGCTCGCAGGCGGCGTCGTACACCGAGCGGATCTCGGCCGCATCCGGGTAATGCTTCACCAGGAAGAACTGCTGCAGGCGCTTGTCGTCCTGCAGGAACAGCAATGTGCACCGGGCGTCCTGGCCGTCGCGGCCGGCGCGGCCCGACTCCTGGTAGTAGGACTCGAGATTCGCCGGAATCTGCAGGTGCACGACGAAACGCGTGTCCGACTTGTCGATGCCCATGCCGAAGGCGTTCGTCGCCACCATGATGCGGCGCTCGTCGTTCATGAACAAATCCTGGTTGGCGCGCCGTTCGGCGGCCGGCAGCTTGCCGTGGTAGATCGTCACCGATTGGCCGGCTTCTTCCAGGATGCGGTGCATTTCCTCGGCCGCCTTGACGGTGGCGGCATACACGATGCCCACGCCCTCGGTCTCGGCCACCAGGCGGCGCGCTTCCGCGAACTTTTCGTCGATGCTCGTCACCTGGTGCACGCGGTATTCCAGGTTCGGGCGGTAGATACCGGTATTGATGACCTTCATGCGCGGCCGGTTCAGCTGGCGGCCGATATCGTCCATCACCTCGTCGGTGGCTGTGGCGGTGAGGGCCAGCACGGTCGGGTTGCCGACGGCCGCAATCGCCGCCGCCATTTCGATGTAGGCGGGGCGGAAATCGTGGCCCCACTGGGAAATGCAATGGGCTTCGTCGATGGCCACCAGGGTGACCGTCGTTTGCTTGAGCACGTCGATGAACTCGGGCGAGGTCAGGCGCTCAGGCGTGCAGAACACGATTTCGCAGGTGCCGCCGCTGATCGACGCCAGGGCCTGGTGCTCTTCCTCTGCGTTCAGGCTGCTGTTGACCTGGCAGGCGCGCACGCCCAGCTCTTCCAGCTTCTCCAGCTGGTCTTTCATCAGCGAGATCAGCGGCGAGACCACCACCGTGGTGCCGCCCAGCATGCGCGCGGGAATCTGGTAACACAGCGACTTGCCGCCGCCGGTGGGCATGATGGCCAGCGTGTCCTTGCCATCGAGGACGCTGTCGATCACGCGTTGCTGCCCTTCGCGCAGCTGTTCGATACCGAACACGGAGCGCAGCAGCTTGCGAATGGAATTGCGGCGCACCGCGAGGAGGCCGTTATGCAGGAGTTTGGGTTCGTGTCGGGTCATGGTGGAGGCTACTGTAAGCCTCCCCTGCAAACCCAGCTATAGGATGCACGCCAACCGGTGTGTAGGAGTGCGGTGTAGGAGAACGGCTGTCGGCGCCGCCGTTCAGCTGGGCCGGCTGCCGCTGAGACAGGGCCGCAAGGCTTTTTCCTACACAACGGCGGAGTTCCCGCCGATGCCGCAACATCGGCCGGATGGCTAAGATGGCACCATACACCAACGAATAGATGCACCACCGCCCCGGAGAACGATCATGATGCGCTCAATCCCCACCACCCTGACTGCCTTGCAACTTACCCTCGCCAGCGCAGCCGCCTGGCTGCTCTACGAGACCAATGCGCTGCAGGGCGCGGCGTTCATGATGTTCCACTGATTATTGCAAACTACTTGCCTGAAAAGCTTGCCTTTGCAGCAAGATAGTTAGCGCATTTTACCCAGCCGCGGTCATTTGCCGCGCACGATAGAGCAAGCGCCGTACCACTGATGTGGAACGGCGCTTTTTATTTGCCTCGTATTTAGAAGTCCTTATCGAGCGGCCAGTCCGCAGGCGTAATATATGTACCCTTTGCGTTGTCGAACGCAAGCGTCCATTCGTTCGCCAACTCCTCGCCGTTGCTGGTGCCCGTCACCGCGACGAGCAAATGATAAAACTCGGTATTCTCCGGAACATCGCTGACACGCACGGTCGAGGTCATCGATGAAGATTTCCCCTCGCAATCCCCGCATGCACCCGTGTCGTCATAGGCAATCGGTATTCCGCCCACCTCTTGAACGATGCCGGCCCGATTTGCAAGGATCATCATCCGGCTGCCGCAATAACCCTGGTGGCAATCGCCGTATTCGCCACGCCAGCCCCAGTTATTGTTCGCTCCGAGCTCGGTCAATATCCATTCGGACGGCGCGGTGCCCATGGTGCCCGCCTGGATGGTCGTCGATTTCGCAATGAATGCGGGATTGCCATTGGTCTCGCCAACGATGAATGCACCAACCAGGCCCTGCATGGCGTGGGCGGTCATCGCTTCGCCCTGCTGATCAATTGCCTGTCCGTTTGCAATCGCATACAGACGCTTGCCGCCACTGAATGTCTTGATTTCCGATTGCACGATCTTCATGCAATACGGCAGCCCTTCAAACCTGGATATCCAGCATCCATGTTCAGCTTCCTGCTTGCCGTAAACGTGATTCATCAGGCGCACCGCGGCATCGCGCGCGTTGCCGGAAGCGAGCAGGTTGGCCGGGATCTCGGCAGGCGCCTGCCTGGGGTCCATGACGCCGGTCTGGGCCAGCGTGGACAGCAGGTGCACCATCGGCGTGTGGCCGCTCAGCTCGATGACAAGTTGCTTGGTGTCCTCGGTATGTTGGGCAATGTATTGGATGTCGGTTTTCCAGGCAGGACCGCTTGTGTCGACGTCACCAGGGAGCCGTTTGATGTCGCGCATCGACTTGAATATCGGGTCCTTGACGATTTGATCGGCATTTGCCAGCGTGATCTCGAGCGAGGCCTCACAAGTGACCTTGCCGATTTTGTCGTCCTTGTTCGATGTGCGAATCGTGGTGACGGCAATCTGCATGCGTTTTTTAAGGAGATCGAGCAGGCCGGCCTGTGCGCCGGAGCCGGACAAGTCTTGTTCCAGCGATTCGACGACGGCTTCTTTGACGAGATTAACCGTGGGTTCGTCGATACAGGCGGGTTGGGTTTTGCTGCATCCGGCAAAGATGACCGCAACAAATGCAAGCGCGATCAACCTCGGCAGGTTGTGCAGCTTAAATACAGCTAGTGGAGAAGAATAGTTCATATAGACATAGATTCTTAGGATGCAACAGTTTAGCACTGCCGTAACCAGGAATTACATCTGCATAAACGGACAAAAAAGGCGCTGTCACCGTTGGCTGTGGATGGGTCCGATTGCAAGGCGAAACAATTGATCGGCAGAAGTGATGTTCCCGCCATCAAGCATGCGGCGCCAGCCCAGGTAGTTCGGCAGGTAGCGCGACGCGACGCCGTGAAACGGCAACAACCATTCGCGCAGGCGCCCGTGATAGGCGTTCACGTTCTGCACATGGATGACTCCGGAGGCGCCCATGCGCGTGCGTTCGCCGGTACCGACATTCACGGCCTGGTGCGCAATGCCGTGTGCACGGGCGAAAGCACGGTAG
>NZ_JAULSI010000020.1 GCF_030711405.1 Massilia brevitalea | reverse complement strand
CAATCTTCTTCTTGCAAAACGGGTGGAGTCCATAGATACGGTTGAGCCGGCGTTACCAATGACACCGCTGGTTTGCTGCCGGATGCGATTCATGATCCGCCAAAAAAAACGCCGCCCCGAAGGGCGGCGCTGTCACGCATCGAAGCGGTCGGCCGATCAAGCCAGCGGCTTGTTGATCGCCATGATCCAGTAACGGGCCAGGTCGGCGGTGCCTTCCTTGCCTGCGACGGTTTTCAGGGTGCTGATCGCTTGCTGCTTCTTGCCGGCGGCGGCGTAGGCTTCGCCCAGGCGCAGCTTGGCTTCGTCAGGGTACTTCAGGCCGCCTGCCTTGATGGCGCTTTCCATCAGTTTCAGGCCCTTGTCGGCCTGGCCCGACTGCACCATGCTGTAGCCGAGGCCCACCAGGTTGTCGTTGTCCTTGGCCGCCGTGTACTCGGCTTCCAGGGCAGCGATGCCCTTGTTCTGGTCGGCCAGGGTCTTCTCGGCCAGGTCCTTCAGGCGCTGGTGACGGGGGGCGTCGGTGCCGGTGCCCAGGGCGCCGCTCTTGTAGCCCTTGTCGATAATCTTCAGGGCTTCGGCCGGAGCCTTGGCCTGCAGCACGAGCTGGGCCATTTCCATGTACTCGCTCGGCTTCTTGAGCAGGTTGTTGGCGAGCTTCAGGCGGTAGACGTCGACGGCCAGGCGGCCCGAGAAGCCAGGTTTGCCCTGGACGCGGTTCAGCAGGTCGTTCCAGTACTGGGCCTTCGGATAGCTGGCGGCCAGTTTCTCGATGGTGTTGACGTAGCCGACCTTGTCGTTCTTTTTCAGCTGGATGTTGGCCAGCATGCCGAGCATGTCTTCATTCATGCGGCCCGATTTCTCGGCGGTGCGCAGCTCGGATTCCAGGGCGGCGACATTGCCCTGTTTGTAATAGTTTTGCAGCAGGTAGGCGCGTAGTTTCGGATCGTCGCGGTCTTTCAGCTGGCGCTGGATCGCTTCGTTTGCCTTGTTCAGGTCGCCGGCGCGCATGTAGATGCCGATCAGGCCTTCCGAGAACTGGCCGCGTTCGCCGGCCGACAGCTTGCCGGAAGCGATCAGGGCTTCGAAGGACTTGGCGGCGGTGTCGTAGTCGCCGGCCGACGAAGCTGCCGAGGCGCGCACGCGCTCGATCAGGAAGCTTTCGTTGGCGGTCTTGTTGGACACCTTGTCCGCTTCGCGCAGTTTTGCCAGGGCGTCCTTGTGCTTGCCCTGTTTCATCAGCGCCTGGGCTGCCTGCAGCGGCTGGCCGATGGCGGCGCGCACGGCTTCCGCCGCGTGGGCAGGGGCCAGGCCAATGACGGGAGTTGCTGCGGTGAAGCCGAGGGCGGCCAGTGCGAGGCCGAGGTGTGCGAGACGGAGTTTGCTCATGTGTCGAAAATCCTCTTTGAAAATGGACACGGCAGGGAAACCCTGCCGTGTTGGTCAAACCTGGTGCGGTTACTGGAACTGCTCGTTACCGACCATACCGATCTTGGTGACGCCGAGACGCTGGGCGGTAGCCATGACACCGGCAACAACCTTGTACTCGACCAGCTTGTTCGGACGCAGATGCACTTCCGGCTGGTTGGGCTGGGCTGCCACTTCATTCATCTTGGCTTCCAGGGTCGCACGATCCGAGATTGCCTGGCCGTCCCAGAGAATGGTGCCGTCGAAGTCAACGTCGATCGTGACAACCCGGGGCTCTTCCGTCTGCGGCGGCGGGGTGCCGACCGGCATGTTCAGATTGACCGAGTGGTTTTGCTTCGGAATCGTGATAATCAACATGATAATCAAGACCAACAGAACGTCGATCAAGGGGGTCATGTTCATTTCCATCATCGGTTCCGGATCAGCTCCTTTGGCGGAGCCTGAACCTACGTTCATACCCATGGTGTTTCCTTTTCAAATGTTGGGAGTACGTGAACCGGGCCTGGGCCCGGTTCACTGGGCAGCGCTTTATCAGCCGCCCTTGTCAGGTGGTTCGATAATGAAACCGACCTTTTGCACCCCAGCACGCTGTGCCGTGTAGATGACCCGGCCAATCGATTCGTATCGAGTGGTCTGGTCGCCACGCACCTTCACTGCAGGTTGCGGCACCTTCACCGACTGCTCCGCGAAGAACTTGAACAGCTCGTCCGTGTTCGCGATGCGCGTCTGGTTCCAGAACATCTCGCCGTCTTTGTTGACGGTGATGTTGATGTCTTCCGGCGCAGTCTTGGTGACCTGGTTCGTTTCCGCCGGCAGACTCACTTTTTGCAGCTGCAGGACCACCGGGCTGGTGATCAAGAAGATGATCAGAAGAACCAACATGATGTCGACGAGCGGCGTCGTGTTGATCTCTGACATCACGGCATCATCATCTCCTGAATCGGAGCCGACACTCATTGACATAATTTATCCAATCTTATTAGACGGACCGGAATTAGCCGATCTTCTTGGCCGACGCAGCAGCGCGTGCGGCTTCCGAGGTGTTCATCGCGCCCGAGATCAGGACCGAGTGCACGTCGGCGCTGAACGAACGGATGTCTTCCATGGCCGACTTGTTGCGGCGGACCAGCCAGTTGTAACCCAGGACGGCAGGAACTGCAACGAACAGACCGAAGGCGGTCATGATCAGTGCTTCACCGACTGGACCTGCAACCTTGTCGATCGACGCGTTACCCGACATGCCGATGGCGGTCAGTGCGTTGTAGATGCCCCAGACGGTACCGAACAGGCCGATGAACGGCGAGGTCGAACCGACGGTTGCCAGGAACGACAGGCCATCTTGCAGACGCGACTGGACGCGGTCCACTGCGCGCTGGATCTGCATGGTCACCCAGGTCGACAGGTCGATCTGCTCGAGCAGGGCGCCGTCGTGGTGCTGGGTTGCCTTGGTGCCGGTTTCAGCGATGAAGCGGAATGGCGAACCTTCTTTCAGTGCGGCCGAACCGGCAGCGATCGAGTTGGTTTTCCAGAACTTCGACGAAGTTTCCTTCGACTGGCGCATGATCTTCGACTGGTCGATCAGCTTGGTGATGATGATGTACCACGAACCCATCGACATCAGCGACAGGATGATGATGGTGCCCTTGTTGACGAAGTCGCCTTCTTCCCACATGGCCGAGAAGCCGTATGGGTTGTGGACTTCTTCTTTTTCGCCAGCAGCGGCGGCCGGAGCGGCTGCGTCGCCTGCAGGAGCGGCAGCGGCGTCAGCAGCCGGAGCGGCAGCTGCGTCGGTTGCCGGAGCGGTTGCCGCTGGGGCTTCTGCGCCTGCAGCCGGTGCGTCAGCGAAGGCCGGTGCCGAGACCAGGGCCGATGCCGCCGTAACCGAGAACAGGACAGCCGCCAGAACAGCGGACAAACGGGTATTCTTAAACATGCTTCCTCCAGAGATATAAAATAGACAGTTCGCTGATCAGATGACAACGAAAATCATAATGTGAGACGGTGAGCTGTCTCGGTTTATTGGTCCAGCGACCAGACGTACTGAACTGGAGCCCATGCCTGCTGAGGCTGGCCGTTGACGACGGCCGGTTTGAAGCGGCACTTGCCAATGGCTGCTTGAGCGGCCCTGTCCAGATCACGCGAACCACTCGATTTCGTGACCTTGGAGTCCATTGCGCGGCCATCCACACCGATCAGGAACGAAAGCGTCGTCGTACCTTCTTCTTCGTTACGTGCTGCCGACTTCGGATACTCTGGCTTGGCGCAGGTGCTGAAGTCTGCGACTGCCGGGGTGCTGACCGGTGCCGGTGCCGGGCCTGGAGGCGCAGCTGGCGGAGCGGGTGGTGCCGGTGGCGCCAGATTGGTCGTCGGTGGCGGCGTATTCGTCGCTGCTGCAATGGTGTTTTGCGGCGGCGGCGGTTGCTGCACCTGGACCTCGACCGGCGGAATGAATGGCGGCGGCGGTGCCTTCATTTCCGGCGGTGGCGGTGGCGGCGGGGTTTCCGGTGGCGGAGGCGGTTTCACCTCTTCAATCAGCTTGGTCTCCACTGCCTCCTGCACCTTCGTGATCACTTTCGTACCGAGACCATTAATGATCCCCCAGCCGACCAAGACGTGCAACAGGACCACAATGGTGATACCAGTGAGATTCTTCCCCGGTTCCTTATCATGTGAAAAATTCATGCCTGCTTTCTCCAATACCAACTCTTTTTGTTGCTACTAAACCCACAAAACACGACGAAAAGACAAGGCCGCATCCGGGACATCGGCGAATTATACCTACGAATTCTTTTTTGCACAGGTATTTTTGAGGCCCTGAAACGCACGTAAATGCCTGTAAAAACAAGCAATACAGCTCATCCGGCCGCACTCTTGCTGTGCAAAAAAGCGCAGTCAAATACTAGCAAAAATTACAAGAAACCACCTTGTTTCCGTACCAACTGTAGAACATCAGGAAAGACTAGCACCTCGACCGAATTTTGCACGCCGTATTTGCCGACTAGCAAATATCATATAGTGCAATGCTGAGCTTTTTGCAAACTATAGCCAGTTTCACCAAAGTAGGGCGTGCGCTAGGTAACACAGCAATAGGGTGCACGGGGCATGGCCATGAGCCCCGATGATGTCGATACAACTTATTGATATGGCTCAGTAGAAGAGTTGCAAAAAGGCACGAATCCGCAAGGATTCGTGCCTTTCATTTGCTTTTTGGAAGAGCCTGGAGGAGGGAATGCGCTCAGCGGTTGCGTTTCTCGCGCCGGCAATCGAGGAAGCTGACCACGTGGCCGGCGGTGTCGACGGTTTCCAGGCGCACGTCGAAACCCCAGAGCCGGGCTACGTGCTTCAGCACTTCCTGGGCCTGGCCGCTCAAGGGGCGGCGCTGGAACTGGGTATGGCGCAGGGTGAGGGCGCGGTCGTCGCGGGTATTCACCTGCCAGACCTGGATGTTCGGCTCGCGGTTGCCGATATTGTATTGCTCGGCCAGCTGCTGGCGCACGTAGCGGTAGCCGGCTTCGTCGTGGATGGCGGAAATGGTCAGCTTGTCGCTGCGGTCGTCGTCGAGCACGGCGAAGAAATGGAAGTCGCGGATCAGCTTGGGCGACAGGTACTGGGCAATGAAGCTTTCGTCCTTGAAGTTACGCATCGCAAAGTCGAGCGTCTTGCGCCAGTCGCTGCCGGCGATATCCGGGAACCAGGAGCGGTCCTCAATGGTCGGGTTCTCGCAGATGCGCCGGATGTCGCTCATCATCGCGAAACCGAGGGCATAGGGATTGATGCCGGAGTAGTACGGGCTGGTGGCGGCGGGCTGGTAGACCACGTTGGTATGGCTTTGCAGGAATTCGAGCATGAAGCCGTCGCCGACGATTCCCTCTTTATATAGTTCCTGCAAAATCGTGTAGTGCCAGAAGGTGGCCCAGCCCTCGTTCATTACCTGGGTCTGGCGCTGCGGATAGAAGTACTGGGAAATCTTGCGCGTGATACGCACCAGTTCGCGCTGCCAGGGTTCGAGCAGCGGCGCGTACTTCTCGATAAAGTACAGCAGGTTTTCCTCGGGTTCGATGGGGAAGCGCGGTGGCGGGGCGTCGCGTTCTTCTTCCTCGCGCCGCGGCACCGTGCGCCAGAGGGCGTTCACCTGCGACTGCGCATATTCCTCGCGCTCCTTCTGGCGCGCCGCTTCCTGGGCCACCGACAGCTTGGCCGGCCGTTTATAGCGGTCGACGCCGTAGTTCTGGATCGCATGGCAGGAATCGAGCAGGTCTTCGACGGCGTCGATGCCATAGCGCTGCTCGCATTCGGCAATGTAATTCTTGGCAAACACCATGTAGTCGACGATGGCCTCGGCGTCGGTCCAGGTGCGGAACAGGTAATTGCCCTTGAAGAAGGAGTTGTGGCCGTAGGCGGCGTGGGCAATCACCAGCGCCTGCATGGTCAGGCTGTTTTCCTCCATCAGGTAGGCGATGCAGGGGTTCGAGTTGATGACGATCTCGTAGGCCAGGCCCATCTGCCCGCGTTTATAACTTTTCTCGGTCGTGAGGAAGTGCTTGCCGAAGGACCAGTGGTTATATGACACCGGCATGCCGACCGACGTGTAGGCATCCATCATCTGCTCGGCGGTAATGATCTCGAGCTGGTTCGGGTAGGTGTCGAGGCCGAACTGTTGCGCGACCCGGCGGATTTCTTCGTGCGCCTGCTCGATCAGGTCGAAGGTCCACTCCGACTGCTCGGGCAGGGCGCGCGGGTTGGGGGTACGGTCGTCTGGCATATGCGTGCCTATCTATATAGTAGGGCTGGCTGCGCGGGATGCTCCCGCCTATTTCGGCTGCTTCTTGAACAACTCCCGGAACACCGGATAAATGTCGGCCGGCGTCACGATCTTCTGCATGGCGAAATTCGGGTGGTGGGCCGCCACCTCGGTATATTGCTCCCACAAGTTCTGGGGCGGACCGTCGGTGATCTCGACATAGGTGTAGTACTGGACTTTCGGCATGATGCCGTTGCTCAGCAGCTGCTTGCACAGCACCGAATCGTTGTCCCAGTTGTCGCCGTCCGATGCCTGGGCCACGTAGGTATTCCAGTCGGCGGTGGAGTAGCGCTCGCCGATCACCTTGTGCAGCAGGTGCAGGGCCGAGGACACCACGGTGCCGCCGGATTCGCGCGAGTGGAAGAATTCGTCCTCGTCGACTTCGGCCGCGGCCGTGTGGTGGCGGATGAAGACGACGTCGATGCGTTCGTACACGCGCTTCAGGAACAGGTACAGCAGGATGAAGAAGCGCTTGGCCGTGTCCTTGCGCGTTTCGTCCATCGAGCCCGAGACGTCCATGATGCAGAACATTACGGCCTGGGTGCTTGGCTTCGGCACCTTGATGCGGTTGCTGTAGCGCAGGTCGAAAGGATCGATGAAGGGAATCGCGTTGATGCGCGTGTGGTAGTGGTGGATCTGGCGCCGCAGTTCGATCACGCGCGGATCGTCCTCGCTCGCTTCCTGCTCGTGCAGGGCCTGCAATTCCTGCTTGGCGCGTTCGAGTTCGCGCCGGCTCGGGCCGCCGACGGCGATGCGCCGGCCGAGGGCGCCGCGGAGCGAGCGCAGCACGTGGATGTTGGACGGTGTGCCGGACACGTTGTAGCCGGCGCGCTGGGTCTTGAAGTCGACCGTCTGGGTCAGCTGGGTCTTGACCATGTTCGGCAGTTCAAGATCCTCGAAGAAGTAGTTCATGAACTCTTCACGCGAGAGTTCGAAAATGAAATCGTCCTCGACGGTCTGCTCGCTGTTGCCGGCGCGTCCGCGCCCCGAGCCGCCGCCGCCGCTGCGCGGGCGGTTGAACTGGTCGCCTTTCTGGTATTCGGTATTGCCGGGATTGATGGTTTCCCACACGCCGCCGTGGGCATGGCCGAAGTGGGGTTCGTTGACGTCCTTGACCGGGATCGAGACCTTTTCGCCGTTCTCGATGTCGGTGATCGAGCGGCCCTTGATGGCGCGCCCGACCGCATCCTTGATTTGCGCCTTGTAGCGGCGCAGGAAGCGTTCGCGGTTGACGGCGGACTTGTTCTTGCCCTGCAAGCGTCGGTCGATGAGGTAAGTCAAAACATGCCTCCTGCTGAAATTCGGGGCGGGCCGGCGTCGCATGGATACGCTGCGCGGCACCCCTATCTTAATCCTCCCCGTGCGCATGCGGGGTGCGCACGGCTGGCAGGGTCGTCAAAAATGCGCAGGCCGGACGGACATGTTGCCCGGCGGCGCCTCGATGTCCCTGCAGCGGACGGGCGCCAGAGGCGGACGCCCGTCCTCCTTGCTTACGAGGACTTGCGCACGCGCAGATACCATTCGCACAGCAGGCGCACTTGCTTGGCCGTGTAGCCTTTTTCCACCATGCGGTTGACGAAGTCGGCGTGCTTGGTCGCATCCTCGGCGCTGGCCTTGGCATTGAACGAAATAACCGGCAAAAGTTCCTCCGTATTCGAGAACATTTTTTTCTCGATGACGGTGCGGAACTTTTCGTAGCTGGTCCAGGCCGGGTTCTTGCCGCCGTTGGTGGCGCGGGCGCGCAGGCCGAAGTTGACGATCTCGTTGCGGAAATCCTTGGGGTTCGAAATGCCGGCCGGCTTTTCGATTTTCTCCAGCTCGGCATTCAGCGATTCGCGGTCGAAGCTTTCGCCGGTATCAGGATCGCGGAATTCCTGGTCCTGGATCCAGAAGTCGGCAAAGGTCACATAACGGTCGAAGATGTTCTGGCCGTATTCGGAATAGCTTTCCAGGTAGGCGGTCTGGATTTCCTTGCCGATGAAGTCGACATAGCGCTGGGCCAGGTGCTCCTTGATGTAGGAGTGGTAGCGCTGTTCCTGCTCCGGCGGGAATTGCTCGCGCTCGATCTGCTGCTCCAGCACGTACAGCAAATGCACCGGATTGGCGGCGACCTCGGTGTTATCGAAGTTGAAGACTTTCGACAAAATCTTGAAGGCGAAGCGCGTCGACAAGCCATTCATGCCTTCGTCCACGCCGGCGTAGTCCACGTATTCGTGCAGCGACTTGGCCTTGGGATCGGTGTCCTTCAGGTTGTCGCCATCGTAGACCAGCATCTTCGAATACACGCTGGAATTTTCCGGGTCCTTCAGGCGCGACAGGATCGCAAATTGCGCCATCATGCGCAGCGTGCCCGGTGCGCAGGGCGCACGCTCGAGCGAGGAATTGCGAATGAGCTTATCGTAGATCTTGATCTCGTCCGACACGCGCAGGCAATACGGCACCTTCACGATATAGATACGGTCGAGGAAAGCCTCGTTGTTGCGGTTGTTGCGGAAGCTCTTCCACTCCGATTCGTTCGAGTGCGCCAGGATGATGCCCTCGAAGGGAATCGCGCCGAAGCCCTCGGTGCCCTTGTAGTTGCCTTCCTGGGTCGCGGTGAGCAGCGGATGCAGCACCTTGATCGGCGCCTTGAACATCTCGACGAATTCCATCAGGCCCTGGTTCGCCAGGCACAGGCCGCCGGAATAGCTGTAGGCGTCGGGATCGTCCTGCGAATAATCCTCGAGCTTGCGGATATCCACTTTTCCGACCAGGGACGAAATATCCTGGTTGTTTTCGTCGCCCGGTTCGGTTTTCGAAATGGCGATCTGCTTCAGGATCGACGGATAGCGTTTGACGACACGGAACTTGTTGATGTCGCCGCCGAATTCGTGCAGGCGTTTCACTGCCCAGGGGCTGGGGATCGAGCGCAGGTAGCGGCGCGGGACGCCGTAGTCTTCTTCGAGGATGACGCCGTCTTCTTCTTCGTTGAACAGGCCCAGCGGCGATTCGTTCACGGGCGAACCCTTGATCGCATAGAAGGGAACCTGTTCCATCAGGTGTTTCAGCTTTTCCGCGATCGAGGACTTGCCGCCGCCGACCGGCCCCAGCAGATACAGGATCTGCTTGCGCTCTTCCAGGCCTTGCGCCGCATGGCGGAAGTAGGAGACGACCTGCTCGATGACTTCCTCCATCCCGTAGAATTCCTGGAAGGCGGGATAGATCTTGATGACCTTGTTGGCGAAGATGCGCGACAGCCGCGGATCGAGCCGGGTATCGACCAGTTTCGGCTCGCCGATGGCGGCGAGCATGCGCTCCGGCGCGCTGGCATAGGTCAGCGGATCTTTCTTGCACAGGGCAAGGTACTCCGACAGGGAATACTCTTCTTCCCGGGTACGCTCGTAACGGGCTGCGTAGTTGTCAAAAATGGTCATGTGGATGTCCTTTAGTTTGCTAACGACGATCACTGTCACGACAGTCGAACCATGCCGACTGCCAAGGCCCGTTTTTTCTTGGCGTACTTCCTTGTTATGAGCGGGCGCCCCGGGTAGCGCCGCGCAGGTGGCGGCGGCTCGGGCGGGTACTTCTTGTTCCGATCGGCTTGTGACCGATTTTTCCTCTGTGGAGAGTCTTCTTGTATTGCTGAAATTTATTATGTGCCTATCCGTTCTCGAAGTCAAAGCAGTATCGTGTGCACGACCGTAACAGCAACAAGTCTTTGATTGTGAAGGGAAAACAAGGTTTTTTAGGCAGTGCGGAGAGGGGCGAAAAATGGATGGGGCGAACCTCGCCGGAGGTGTGTTTCGCCCTGTTTTCGCGATGCAAACTGATGAGTTGTCAAAAGCCTTCAATCGATAGTGCACGATACCGCCAACGGGTGGCGCACGCATCCTGCATACTGGTTACAACCTCGCTTATACCCCTGCTTTTCCAATGAAAACAGGGCAGCGGCGGCATCGGTTACACTTGCCGGTCAAGCCCTGCCATATTGACTTTAGCTGGAGAAAATCATGCTGACCGAGCAACTGCGCACCACCCTTCAACAGATGCCGAAAGCGGAGCTCCACATCCATATCGAGGGTTCGCTGGAGCCCGAACTGATCTTTGCGTTGGCGCAAAGGAACGGCGTATCTCTGCCTTACGAGTCGGTCGAGGCGTTGCGCCAGGCCTACGCTTTCAGCGACCTGCAATCCTTCCTCGACATTTATTACGCCGGCGCGAGCGTTTTGCTGACCGAGCAGGACTTCTACGACATGACCGCGGCCTACCTGCACAAGGCAGCCGCCGACAATGTGCGGCACGCCGAGATCTTCTTCGATCCGCAGACCCATACCGCGCGCGGCGTGCCGTTCGAGACCGTCATCAATGGCATCTGGCGCGCCTGCCAGGAAGGTCCGATCAGCGCCACCCTGATCATGTGCTTCCTGCGTCACCTGTCGGAAGACGACGCCCTGGCCACGCTGGACCAGGCGCTGCCGCACCGCGACAAATTCATCGGCGTCGGTCTCGATTCCTCGGAAGTCGGCCACCAGCCGGAAAAGTTCGCGCGCGTGTTCGAGCGTGCGCGCCAGCTCGGCCTGCGTCCCGTGGCGCATGCCGGCGAGGAGGGCCCGCCGGCCTATATCGAGAGCGCGCTCGACGTCTTGAAAGTCGAGCGCATCGACCACGGCGTGCGCTGCCTGGAGAGCCCGGAACTGGTCGAGCGCCTGGTGCGCGAACAGATGGCGCTCACCGTGTGCCCGCTCTCGAACATCAAGCTGCGCGTGTTCGACGTGATGGCCGCGCACAACCTGCGTACCCTGCTCGACAAGGGCCTGGCCGTCACCATCAACTCCGACGACCCGGCCTATTTCGGCGGCTACCTGAACGAGAACTTCATCGCCGCCTTCGATGCGCTGCCGCTGGACGTCTCGCACGCCCGGCAACTGGCGCGCAACAGCTTTGCCGCCGCCTTCCTGGGCGACGAAGCGAAGCGCGCCTTCCTGGCCGAAGTCGACAGCTTCTTCGAACACGCGGCGGCCGACACCGTCGTCAACCCGACTTAACGCAGCGATAAAAACGAGGAGCCGCCCGTGCTGATCCAGTCCCTCCGCATGACCGCGCGCGACTGGCGCGCGGGCGAACTGCGCTTCCTGCTGGTGGCGCTGATCGTCGCCGTTGCCGCCCTGTCCTCGGTTGGCTTCTTCATCGACCGCATGCGCGCCGGCCTGGCGCGCGACGCCAACCAGCTGCTCGGCGCCGATCTGCTGGTGAATGCCGACCAACAGGTGTTGCCAGCCTGGCGCGCGGAAGCCCAGCGGCGCGGCCTGCTGCTGGCCGACACCGTTACCTTCCCCAGCATGGCGCAGGGCGGAGAGGGCGAGGATTCCCAGGCCCAGCTGGCGTCGATCAAGGCCGTCTCGAATGGCTATCCGCTGCGCGGCGACCTGAAGATCACCACCAACCCCGATGATGCCAGCAGCGCCATCGGCCAGCGCACGCGCGAAGTGCCGGCGCCAGGCACGGTATGGGTGGACGCCAACCTGCTGCCGGCGCTGGGCGTAAAAGTCGGCGACGCGCTGCAGCTGGGCGACAGCCGCTTCACCATCGCGCAATTGATTGCGGCCGAGCCTGACCGCGGCGCCTCGTTCGCCAACTTTGCGCCGCGCGTGATGCTGAATATCTCCGACCTGCCGGCCACCGGCCTGGTCGACAACTTCGCGCGCGTGACCTACCGCATGCAGGTGGCGGCGCCGTCGAAGAACGACCTTGCGCGCGTACGCGACTACGACACCTGGGTACGCGCGCGCATCGGCGCCGACAATGTAAAAGGCGTGCGCGTCGAGTCGCTCGAAAACGGCCGCCCCGAAATGCAGGCTACGCTGGACCGCGCCGACCGCTTCCTGTCCCTCGTCGGCCTGCTGTCGGCCATGCTGGCGGCCGTCGCCGTGGCGATGGCGGCGCGCCGCTTCATGCAAAGGCACCTGGATGCCTGCGCCATGCTGCGCTGCCTCGGCATGACCCAGAACGGGGTCGGCGCCATGTACCTGATCGAATTCGCATTGGTCGGCCTGGCGGGCAGTTTGATCGGCGTGGCCGTGGGCTTTGCCGCCCACTTCGTGCTGCTGGAACTGATCGGCACCTTGCTGCCGGCCGACCTGCCGCCGGTGTCGTTCCTGCCGGCGCTGCAGGGCATCGCCACCGGCATGCTGCTGCTGGCCGGCTTCGCGCTGCCGCCGGTGCTGCAATTGCGCAACGTGCCGCACAACCGTGTGATCCGGCGCGAGCAGGCGGCGCCGCAGCCGATGGCGCTGGCCACCTATGGCCTGGGTACGGGCGTGTTCGTCGCGCTGCTGCTGTGGCAGGCGGGCGACCCGAAACTGGCCTTGATTACCGCCGGCGGCTTCCTGGCCGGCTTCGCCTTCTTCGCGTTCGTCGCCTGGCTGGGCCTGCGCCTGCTGCGCCGCCTGCGCGGCCTGTCCAGCAACCAGAGCTGGCGCTTTGCCGTCACCTCGCTGCAGCGCCGCCCCGGCGCCACCATAGTGCAGGTAGTGTCGCTGGCGCTGGGCCTGATGGCGCTGCTGCTGCTCACGGTCGTGCGCGGCGACCTGGTCGCGGCCTGGCAGCGCTCGACGCCGGAGAACGCGCCGAACCGCTTCATCATCAACGTCCTGCCCGACCAGAAGGACGACGTCACGAAGCGCATCGCGAGCGCAGGCGTCGAGCAGCCGGTGCTGTACCCGATGATCCGCGGCCGCCTGACCGCGGTGAACGGCCAGCCGGTCACCTCCAGCACCTATACGAGCGACGATGCGCGCCGCCTGGCGAACCGCGAATTCAACCTGTCGACGACGGCGGATGCGCCCGAAGGCAACGACATCGTCGCCGGCAGCTGGTACAAGGATGCGCCGGGCGTGTCGGAAGCTTCGGTCGAGCAGGGCATCGCGAAGACCCTGGGCCTGAAGCTGGGCGACGTGATGCGCTTCGACATGGCCGGCATCGTGGTCGACGCGAAGATCACCAGCCTGCGCAAGCTCGAATGGGGCTCGATGCGCGCCAACTTCTTCGTCATCATCAACCCGCAAGCGATGGTGAATGCGCCGGCCACCTACATGACGGCCTTCCACCTGCCCGAGCGCGGCGCGAACCTCGCCAGCACGCTGGCGCGCGCCTACCCGAACCTGACCGTGATCGACGTCAGCGGCATCATCCGCCAGATCCAGGAAGTGGTCGACCAGGTGGTGACGGCGGTGGAGTTCCTGTTCCTGTTCACGCTGGCGTCGGGCGTGCTGGTGCTGTATGCGGCGCTGATGGGATCGCAGTCCGAGCGTACGCGCGAAGCAGGGCTGTTGCGCGCACTGGGCGCCACGCGCAAGCAGCTGGCGACGGCGCAGCGCATCGAGTTCGTGCTGGTCGGCGGCCTGGCCGGCTTGCTGGCGGCGACCGGGGCGGCGGCGCTGGGCTGGGGACTGGCTACTTACCAGTTCAAGTTCGAATGGGCCTTCGAGCCGGGCGTGTGGCTGGCCGGCGTTGTGGTCGGCGCGGCCTGTGCCCTTATCGGCGGCTGGCTGGGCCTGCGCAGCGTGCTGCGCCAGCCGCCGCTGCAAACGCTGCGCGAAGCGTAAATCTGCTAACGCTATTCGGGCGTCACGCGTGGGCACGGGGCGCCCACCCTACGCATCGCACGTACGTTGACGCAGGCACACCTAGGGTGGGCGCTCCTGTGCCCACGCGTTCAACGCACGCGTGCAACTCGTAGCGATTGTTCCAGCCTGGCTCCCGACGCGGTATCATGACGCCATGTCAGAGACTCAAACCCTGTACGAAATCATCGGCGGCGAAAGCCGCTTGCGCGAACTGGTCGACCGCTTCTACGACCTGATGGAACTGGAGCCGGAATTCGCCGGCATCCACGCGCTGCACCCGAAACCCAACGACAGCTCGCGCGAGAAGCTGTTCATGTTCCTGTCCGGCTGGATGGGAGGGCCCGACCTCTTCATCGAACGCTACGGCCACCCGCGCCTGCGCGCACGTCACCTGCCGTTCGCCATCGGCACGAGCGAGCGTGACCAGTGGCTGCGCGCCATGGCCTGGGCGATGGAAGACATCGGCATGGACGACGAGCTGCGCATGCGCCTGATGCAGTCCTTCTACCAGACCGCCGACTGGATGCGCAACAGGGCCGACTGAGATGACGACCATCCAATTTGCGGTACTGGTGGCGGCGCTGCTTGCCGTGATCGTCCTCCAGGTGCTGGTCCTGCTGCGCGCGCGCCCGGGCGACGGGCAGGGCAGCGGCCAGCAGTTCGAACGCGTCGAGCGCGAGCTGCGCCTGGAGCTGCAGCACAGCGCGCAAGCCACGCGCCAGGAACTCGTGGACCACATGGCCCGGCACCAGGCGGCCACCGTCCAGCAGCTCGACAGCATGCGCCAGCAAATGCAGCTGCATGCCGCCGGCGGCCGCGAGGAACAGGCGCGCGCCCTGAAGCGCTTCGCCGACACCCTGCAGCAGACGCTGGCGAATCTCACCGAATCGAACGCCCAGCGCATGCTGGAAGTGCGCGCCACGCTGGAAACCAAGATCCGCGACCTGCAACTCGATAACGCCAGGCGCCTTGAAGAGATGCGCCAGACCGTCGACGAAAAGCTGCACACGACGCTGGAAAACCGCCTCACCGAATCGTTCCGCCACGTCTCCGAGCGCCTGGAGAAAGTACACCAGGGCCTGGGCGAGATGCAGCAGCTGGCAATCGGCGTGGGCGACCTGAAGCGGGTGCTGACCAACGTGAAGACGCGCGGCACCTGGGGCGAAGTGCAGCTCGAGATGCTGCTCGAGCAGGTGCTCACCGTCGACCAGTATGCGAAGAACGTCGAGACGGTGGTCGGCACCAACGCGCGCGTCGAATTCGCGATCAAGCTGCCGGGCGTGGTCGATGGCGGGGCGCCCTTGTGGCTGCCGATCGACGCCAAGTTTCCGAAGGAGCAGTACGAGCGCCTGCTCGAGGCCCAGGACCGGGCCGACGCCGACGGCGTGGCGCGCCACGGCGCCGAGCTGGAACGCGCGGTGCGCGGCGAAGCCAAGACCATCTGCGACAAATACGTGTCGCCGCCGCAGACCACCGATTTCGCCATCCTGTTCCTGCCGACCGAAGGCCTGTACGCCGAGGTCATGCGCCGTCCCGGCCTGGCCGACGACCTGCAGCGCGCGCTGCGCGTGACGATTGCCGGCCCCTCGACGCTGACCGCGCTGCTGAACAGCCTGCAAATGGGCTTCCGCACGCTGGCGCTGGAGAAGCGTTCGTCGGAAGTGTGGCAGGTGCTGGGCGCGGTGAAGACCGAGTTCGGCAAATTCGGCGACGTGCTGGCCGCCACCAAGGCGACGCTGGAAAAGGCCGCGAAGAACATCGAGAACGCCGAAGTGCGCAGCCGCCAGATGGCGCGCAAGCTGAAATCGGTGGAGGCCTTGCCGAGCGAGGCCGCGCAGCTGATGCTGGGGCCGGACGGCGCGGACCGGGACGATTGAGCGCTGGCATGTCAGGGGCTTAACCCTTGGCGATTACGCTGATATCGTAGGGTGGGCGCTCCGTGCCCACGCGTTACCTATGCGCCGACGCGGCGTTTATTGAATCGATGCGCCGCAACTAATTGATACGTCTCATCAATCATCCACGATCATCAGGAACGGCTCTACGCGTCCTCTACAATGCGCGCTACCATGTCCCGCTACCGCCGCTCACGTACTGGCTCGACCTACTTCTTCACGCTAGTATCGTACCGGCGAAATCCAATTCTGTGTCTCCCGCCAATTCGCACAGCCTTGCGCCGCGCCTTGGAAGACGTACGCATCACACGCCCATTCGACATCGACGCATGGGTGCTGATGCCCGATCACCTGCACTGCATCTGGACCCTGCCGGAGGGTGACGCCGACTATTCGACACGCTGGGCCATCATCAAAAGCTCGGTTTCCCGGTTTGCGCTAGTGTCCACGGTATCGACTGGCACGCGTAATCCATCCCGCATCAAGCACCGTGATGCCTCGATCTGGCAACGCCGTTTTCATGAACATGAAATTCGTGATGATCGCGATTTCGAGCGGCACATGGATTACATCCATTTCAATCCGGTGCGGCATGGACATGCGGCGAGTGCGGCAGATTGGCCGTATTCGACGTTTCATCGGTATGTGAAGCAGGGTGTGTATCCGGCTGATTGGGGTGGGACGCCGCAGGTGGAGGCGATGTGGATCGAGTAAGGCAGGAGGCCGCAGGATGCGGGATTGGGCCGCATGCATTACGCGTGGGCACNTATCCGGCTGATTGGGGTGGGACGCCGCAGGTGGAGGCGATGTGGATCGAGTAAGGCAGGAGGCCGCAGGATGCGGGATTGGGCCGCATGCATTACGCGTGGGCACGGAGCGCCCACCCTACGAGGATGTGAAAAAATCGCCATGGCTGCGTTGCCTCGTCTCGCCGTACGCTCGTACTGTTTTCGACTCGGCGCCTTGCCCTGACGATTTTTTCACATCCTCTACGTGTTTTGCCGTTATCGTTATCATTTCAGCGATGGCCAGGCGGATACCGATTTTTCGGAAGATGACGTTGCTGAGGCGCGTCCTTATCTGCACCTTATTGACATATTCCCGGCGCCGGCATGGCGTCCGTGACGAGCCGGAGTCCGTATTCCGCCGACGGGTCGTGCCGCATCAGCGTGACGAAGCATCGTTCGGCGCGTGCTTCAACGGTGAAATCATAGGTCTGGCCCGCCTGTGGCATGAAGCGCAGCGACGGCGAACAGTGGCCTGCACCTTGCTTGAATTCGGTCGTCAACTGCACCATGCGGCCTGCCGGCACGCTCGCATGGCCGCGCGTGTCGGGGTGCAAGGCGAATGCGGTTCCGGAGACGCAGATGTGGGGCCGGTCGACGTTCACGAAACGGACCTGGGCAAGCGCTTCCGACGGCGCCGGCTGGTAATCGGGTGCCGCGCAGGCGCACAGCGTCATGGCGCACAGCGTCATAGAGAACCACACGCCAGGCAAGCCGTTCCAGCGCTTCATGTGGGATCCTTGAACACGATGGGCTTCAGGTTGGCCAGCGTTTGCGCGGTGGACAGCAAGCCGGGGCCGGCTGCCGGGTGCAGCTTGATATAGACCTCCGCATGCGGAATGCCGAGCAAGGTGGTTGGCCGGACGGTGTCGGCGCGGCGGTCCTGCAGCGCGTCGGCCAGCGTCTGGTACAGGGCGAAGTAGGGACTTCCTTCGCGCTGGGCGATCTCTGCGCACCGGTACAAGGCGTAGTGCTGGACCTGGTACATCAATATCGCTTGATTGCCGGCATACCTTACCTTGATCAGTCCGCCCGGCCCTCGTTCCTCATCGTAGCCGCCCCCCGGATTTTTCACGAGCGAGGACGAGCGTGCGTCCTGGTAGGCCGTGGAGCATGCCGTCAGCGTTGCAGCCAGCACCAGGGCCAGCGCCAGGCTGCAGCTTGTCGTGTGATTGCGCATGGGCGGTGGCCAGCTTAGCGGGACACGCTGACTCGGGGTACATAAGGCGTCGACGCGTGCCGCTCGCCGTTCTTGACCGTGCCGGCCAGGGTCTTGACGCACGAGTATTCAGGCATCGCCGTCGGAATGGTCCGGTTGTCCTGGTCCGTCAGCGTTATCCGGCAAGTACGGTTATCGCCTTCGGTCTGGAGCATGGCGAGATAACGCTTGCCGTTTTCGGGAGTGAAGGTCGCGGTGACGGAACAGCCCCAATTGCCCTTGAATCCCTGCGCGTTGAGGGTCGTCAGCGCGAAGGTGAGCGGTTTGCCTGGAGTCAGAAGGATGGTGGAAAGCGCTTCCTGGCTGTTCATGGAAGTCTTGCTTGCTTTCATCTCTGCCGCTTCACAGTGTTCGTTGGCAAAGGTGTAGAGATTACCTCCGCGCATGACCATCGTACCTGTGGCGTCGTTATTGATGTGCGCCGTCAGCGAGTTCGGCAAGTCGTTCTGGACCGCGGGGCCGTGGGCGCAGCCCGTCAATGCAACGATAAGAATCGAATGGAAAACACCGTTTTTCAGCTTCATATTATCCCGAGTAAAAAATGGTAATTACTAAAAGTAAATCTTATCCATTTTTTAATACTCGAGCGACATATATCTCTACTGTGGAGTTTTATACCAATCCTTCGAATGGCAGGATATCGACCATGTCGCCAGCGGCGACATTCCCCTGCCCGTCGTGCAGCACCACCATGCAATTCGCCTCCGACATCGAGCGCAAGATGCCCGAACCCTGGGCGCCGGTGATGCGCACCCGCGGCATGCCGTCGTCGCCGTGCGACAGGATGCCGCGCTGGTACTCGGTGCGGCCCGGCTTCTTGCGGATCGCGCCTTCGGAGCGCGCGCGCAGCAGCGGCAGCGGGGCGTCGGCGCCCATCATGCGCAGCAGGGCTTCGCGCGCGAAGAAGTAGAACGACACCATCACCGCCACCGGATTGCCGGGCAAGCCGAACAAAAATGCGCTGCGCCCGTTCGAATTAATGCGGCCAAAGGCCAGCGGGCGGCCCGGACGCATGCCGATCTTCCAGAAGGTGACGTCGCCCAGGCGCGCCATGATCTGGCGCGTGTAGTCGGCCGCGCCCACCGAGACGCCGCCCGAGGTGATGATGGCGTCGGCGTTCTCGCAGGCGGTGCGCAGGGCCGCTTCCAATGCTAGCGGGTCGTCGCGCACAATGCCCATGTCGACGATCTCGCAGCCCAGGCGCTGCAACATGCCGTAGATGGTGTAGCGGTTGCTGTCGTAGACGCTGCCGCTGTCCAGGGCCTGGCCGATCGAGCGCAGTTCGTCGCCGGTCGAGAAAAAGGCCACGCGCAGGCGCCGCACCACGGGCAGTTCGGCGATGCCGAGCGAAGCGGCCAGGCCGAGGTCGGCCGGGCGGATGATCTTCCCGGCGCGCAGGGCAGGGCTGCCCGCCTTCAGGTCTTCGCCGGCAAAGCGGCGGTTGTCGCCGGCGCGGATGGTGCCGGCGCCCAGCACGATCTCGCTCGGGCTTTCCTGCGCCACGAATTCCTGCGGCACCACGCTGTCGCAGCCAGCGGGCATGACGCCGCCGGTCATGATGCGCACGCATTCGCCCGGCCCCGGCGCCACCTCGGAGGGACGGCCGGCGAACACGGTGCCGACCACGTCCAGGCGCGTGTCGCCGTCCGGCACCAGGTCGCCGCCGCGCAGCGCATAGCCATCCATCGCCGAGTTGTCGTGGGCCGGCACGTTGATCGGCGAGACGATGTCGTGCGCCAGCACGCGGCCTAACGCGGCGCGCAAGGCGACCTGCTCGACGGCGCCGACCGGCTGCACGAATTCGCGGATGACGCGCTGGGCGTCGCGCACCGGCAGCGCCTCGGGATCGTAGGCGGACAAACAGCTCGTCACGTCGGCGAGACGTGGCGGCCGGCTGGGGTCCAGGCTGTGCAGCTCGTCGAGCGTGTTGATGTTGCGGAAGGCGTCGGCATCCTCGAACAGCACCTCGACCGCCTTCAGGTCCTTGTACCAGCCATCCATGCGCCGCCCGCCTCCTGCCAGGTAGGCCGAGAGCACAGGCAGCAGCGCCGTCTTCACCAGGCAGAACACCGGATGCGCCTGCACCCGCATGCCCGCTTCCTGGGTGGCGGCAAAGGCCAGGTCCGCGTCCTGCTCTTGCAACACACTGAACAGCCGCTCGGCCAGGTCGGGTGGCAGGAAGGGCGAATCGCAGGGCGCGGTGAGCAGATACGGTGTCGCGCAGCGGCGCAGGCCGGTTTCCAGTCCCGCCAGCGGCCCGGCAAAGCCCTCAAGGTCGTCCTGCCACACCGGCACGCCAAAGGCGGCGTAGGTATCGAGGTTCTGGTTGGCGTTGATGGCCACGCCCGCCACTTGCGGCGCCAGGCGCGCCAGCACGTGGGCCGCCATGCTGCTGCCACGGAAGGGTTGCAGGCCCTTGTCGACGTGGCCCATGCGCGAGCCGCGTCCGCCCGCGAGGATCAAGCCGCTGATCGAATCGTTCTTGTTCATGCTTGTTATCCGCTGCTTGTCGTTAGCCACCGATGTAGGACATTTCGACGCGCCGTGCGCCGCGCTGCAGGCCATCGGTATGGATGGTGCGCGTTTCCGAATAGCGGTCGTCGCGGCCGCGCCAGAGGCGGGCGACGGCGCCGGCGATCGCCAGGTCGTCGTGCCCGGCGCGCAGCAGGGCGCGCAAATCGTGGCCGCGGGTGGCGAACAGGCAGGTGTAGAGCTTGCCCTCGGTCGACAGCCGCATGCGGCTGCAATCCTTGCAGAAGGCGCCGGTGACCGACGAGATGACGCCCACTTCGCCGCCGCCATCGAGGTAGCGCCAGCGCGCCGCGGTTTCGCCCGTGTAGTTGGCGGCCAGCGGCGCCAGCGGCAGCTCGGCATCGATGCGCCGCACCACTTCGTTCGAGGGCACGACTTCGTCCATGTTCCAGCCGTTCGAGGCGCCCACGTCCATGTATTCGATGAAACGCAGGATCACGGGCGAGCCTTTGAAATGGCGCGCCATCGGCACGATCTGGTCGTCGTTGCTGCCGCGCTTGACGACCATGTTGACCTTGATCGGCCCCAGGCCCACGGCATGCGCCGCCTCGATCCCGGCCAGCACATCGCTAACTGCGAAATCGACGTCGTTCATGCGCTTGAAGACGGCGTCGTCGAGGGCGTCGAGCGAGACCGTCACGCGGTCGAGGCCGGCGTTCTTCAGGGCCTGCGCCTTGCGCGCCAGGATCGAGCCGTTGGTGGTGAGGGTGATGTCGAGCGGGCGGCCGGAAACGGTGGGCAGGGCGCGCAGCATCGCCACCAGGTGTTCCAGGTTCTTGCGCAGCAGCGGCTCGCCGCCGGTGAGACGGATCTTTTCCACGCCGTGGGCGATGAAGATGCGCGCCACGCGCGTGATTTCCTCGAACGACAGCAAATCGCCGTGCGGCAGGTAGGGATAGTCCTTGCCGAAGACTTCCTTCGGCATGCAATACACGCAACGGAAATTGCAGCGGTCGGTAACGGAGATGCGCAGGTCGTGCAGCGGACGCGACAGGGCATCGGCCAGGTGGCCGGTGGGCGCGTCGGGGAGTGCGGGAACGGCGAGCGCGGGCGCGCGCAGGTCGTTCAGCATGATGATTTTTTCAGCCATGCGATACGATAGCATGCGAGGGCAAAGCGCACAGGCGAAGGGTGGAATCGGCCCCGGCCGCAGGCTGGTAGTGAAGGTCGGTAAGCGAGCAAAAAAAGGGGAGCCCGCAGGCTCCCCTTTCATTGACAGCAACGCTGCCGGATTACTGGCGCGTATCGACCTGGACCAGCGGCTCGTCGACCGGCGCTGCGACCGGCTTGCGGGCACGGCCAAGGCGAACCGGAGCGGCGGCTGCCGCGGCGGCTTCCTGGGCTGCACGCAGCTTTTCAGGATCGGTCGCTGCCAGGGTCAAGCCGGCGCTGCCGAGCACTTCGTCGAGGTTGGCCGCAGGTGCGGGAGCAGCCTGGACCGGTGCCGGTTCGGCTTGCACCGGCGCGGCGACAGGTGCCGGCGCCTGGACGGGCGCGGCAGCCTGCACCGGCTCGGCGGCAGGCGCAGCAGCCTTGGCGACAGATTCGGCGACAGGTTGAGCAACAGGCGCAGCAACAGCTTGAGCAGCAGGCTGGGCAACAGCTTGAGCAACAACGGGCACATCGGCGATGGCGACAGGCTCGGTTGCCGGTACAACTTCCTGGGCGGCCGGCTGGACGGCCGGCTTGGCCTGGCGTGCAGCGATCGAGGCCGAGGTCGGGAAGAACCAGGCGTCGGCGGTCGGCGCCTGCACCGCAGGCGTTGCAGCTTCTGCCTTGGCAGCGGCGGGAGCAGCAGCCAAGGCAGCCGGAGCGGCTTGCGCCGCAGCCTTGGCCTGGCCGGCCGCCACCGAAGCGGCGGTCGGGAATGGCCATGGGGCCAGACGATCCTGCTTGGCTTCCTTCGGAGCGCGCGGCTTGCGGCCTGGCTTCTCGGCGCCGGCAGCAGCCTGGACCTTGGCGGCTTCTTCGTCGGCAACCGGCATGAAGGCCGGAGCGCCGTCGTGTTCGCCGTGCTCGCCCGCTTCCATGCCGTCCTGGTCACGGTCGCGGCGGTTACGGTTGCGGCCACCGCGGCGGCGGCGGCGGCGCGGCTCGTCGCCGCCTTCAGCATCGAGCTCCTCGCCGTTAGGACCGGTCGAGACGACGGCTTTCACCGCGTGGTCGAGCTGGTCGCCGTGCGGCGTGGTGGTCGACAGTTCGCTCACCGGCGTCGGGATTGCCTCGATCGCGTTCAGTTCCTCAGCCTTGGCTTCAACTGGCTGGGTGCGTTCGCCACGCTCGCGCGGCTGGCGCGGTGCGCGTTCCGGACGCTCGGCGCGCTCGCCACGTTCCTGGCGTTCGCCACGGTCCGCGCGCGGCGCCGCAGGGGTCGCTGCCACGGCGGCCTGGGCAGTATCGAGCTGCTCGCGCGGCTCACGCGGTGCGCGCGGCTCGCGTCCTTCGCGCGGCGGACGCGGTGGACGCGGGGCTTTTTCCTCGCGCTCGGCCTTGGCGGTCTCGTCGACGCCCGGCTTGGCGTTCAGGTCGCGCTCTTCACGCTCGCGGCCAGGTTTGCCGTTGCGGCCATTGCGGGCACGCGGGCCACGGCTGTTACGGTCGCCGCCACGGTCGGCCGGGGCAGGGGCGGCCGGCTTGGCCGCTTCCACCGGGGCCGGGGCCGGCGCAACCGGTTCCGGTGCGCCGAGGAAGAAGGCTTTCAGCTTGGCCATGAAGCCGACCGGCGCCGGAGCGACAGGCGCAGCCACCACTGGCGCGGTAGCCGACGCCTCAACCGGCTTGGCGGCGGCTTTCACCGGCTCGCTGCGGTCGACCACAGGGGCCGGCTGGGCCGGAGTGATGCTCTTGACCACGGCTTCCTGGCGCGGCTTGGCTTCTTCCTTCTGGCGCTTGCTGTAGGCCATGTCGGTTTCGGCGGTCTCGGCCAGGGTGTAGCTGGCGGCGGCGTCTTCCAGGCGCGGATCGTCGTGCTTGATGCGCTCGAGCTTGTAGTGCGGGGTGTCGAGGTGCTTGTTCGGCACCAGGATCACGGTGATGCGGTGGCGGTTCTCGATTTTGAGGACTTCGCCACGCTTCTCGTTCAGCAGGAACGCGGCGACGTCGACCGGCACCTGCACGTGGATGGTGGCCGAGTTTTCCTTCATGGCCTCTTCCTGGATGATGCGCAGGACTTGCAGGGCCGAGGATTCGGTATCGCGGATGTGGCCGGTACCCGAGCAGCGCGGGCAGGTCACGTGCGAGCCTTCCGACAGCGAAGGACGCAGGCGCTGGCGCGACAGTTCCATCAGGCCGAACCGCGAGATCTTGCCCATCTGGACACGGGCGCGGTCGTGGTGCAGGGCATCCTTCAGGCGCTGCTCGACTTCGCGCTGGTTCTTCGCCACTTCCATGTCGATGAAGTCGATGACGATCAGGCCGCCCAGGTCGCGCAGGCGCAGCTGGCGCGCCACTTCGTCGGCGGCTTCGCAGTTGGTGTTGAAGGCGGTGGTCTCGATGTCCGAGCCGCGCGTGGCGCGTGCCGAGTTGACGTCGATGGAGACCAGGGCTTCGGTGTGGTCGATGACGATCGCGCCGCCCGATGGCAGCGGCACGGTGCGCGCGTAGGCGGTTTCGATCTGGTGTTCGATCTGGAAGCGCGAGAACAGCGGCACATCGTCGCTGTAGCGTTTCACGCGGTGCGCCATGTCGGGCATCACGTGGCTCATGAACTGCTGGGCCTGGTCGTAGATCTCGTCGGTGTCGATCAGGACTTCGCCGATGTCAGGCTGGAAGTAATCGCGGATGGCGCGGATGACCAGCGACGACTCTTGATAGATCAGGAAAGGACCGGCGGCCGACTTGCCGGCGCCTTCGATCGCGCGCCACAGCTGCATCAGGTAGTTCAGGTCCCACTGCAGTTCTTCGACGTTGCGGCCGATGCCTGCGGTGCGGGCAATCACCGACATGCCGGTTGGCAGGTCGAGCTTGTCCATGGTTTCGCGCAGTTCCTGGCGCTCTTCGCCTTCCACGCGGCGCGACACGCCGCCGCCGCGCGGGTTGTTCGGCATCAGCACCAGGTAGCGGCCGGCCAGCGAGATGAAGGAGGTGAGGGCCGCGCCCTTGTTGCCGCGCTCTTCCTTCTCGACCTGCACCATGATTTCCTGGCCTTCGCGCAGCGCTTCCTTGATGGAGCAATTGCGCACGTCGACGCCGTCACGGAAATAAGTGCGGGCAACTTCTTTGAAGGGGAGGAAGCCGTGGCGGTCTTCGCCGTAGCTGACGAAGCAAGCTTCGAGGGAGGGTTCGATGCGGGTGATGACACCCTTGTAGATATTCGACTTGCGCTGTTCGCGTCCGGCCGTTTCGATATCGATGTCGATCAGTTTCTGACCATCGACGATCGCTACGCGCAGCTCTTCTTGCTGCGTAGCGTTAAACAACATTCGTTTCATTTTTATAAACTCCGCGGCCCGTGGGCCGTGCCAAAGCCGCCTTGCCAGGGCGGCCAAAGTACAGGGACATACGCGGGAGGGGAGTGTTGGAGGGGGTGGTTGCCCGGGCGTGGGGGCCGGCAACGCAAACGCGTTGCTGCCGCCACAGGGCGCAAATGGGGTCGATCGTCATGCCGAGGGCACGCCGCAACTGTAGCTGTACCCGGGCCGCTTCAGGAGCGGCGCAACAGAGTCAGCCAGGCGGTGCGCGCAACAACCAGCCAAACCGTGCCAGCGCTCTTCATACTGCAGACTTCGAGCAGGCGATAAAATCAGCCTTTACTCGCTAGCCTTACGGATGAGGCCTACATCAGGTCGGGCGAACGACAAGCGTTATCGACACCATCAACCGGCGAGCCTGAACAACACAGGCTTGCCGGTACTTATCCTTACAGTTCCAAACAATCCAATCCGGCACTCCTGCGCGTGATCCGATTACAACTGCGGTGCAACCCTGATCCACGCAGGAATGTGCGTACACGTTTTTTCCATCGAATTTGCTGCCAGCGGGGCCGATGGAACGCGCCCCTGTGTAAAATATCGTTTTAATTCTTACACCTGCAGAGGTTTCACCGCCGCCTGTCGATTATATATTCAAAATGAAGGACTTAGAGAGAATTTCTGGGAAGACAGAGCAAATGAAGATGCAAAACGATGTTGTTCCCCCTTCATCACAGGCACTAGCAGCAAGTTTCGTCACCATCACCGAAGAAGAAGCCGGCCAGCGTATCGATAATTACCTGCTACGCGTGTGCAAGGGTGTGCCGAAAAGCCATATTTACCGCATCCTGCGTTCGGGCGAGGTGCGGGTCAACAAGGGGCGCGTCGACCAGCTCTACCGCCTGGAAGCAGGCGACCTGGTGCGCATTCCGCCGATCCGCATTGCCGAAAAGGTGAATACGGCTCCCGTGCCGGGCGCCGAATTCCGCATCGTGCACGAAGACAGCCACCTGCTCGTGATCGACAAGCCGGCCGGCGTGGCCGTGCATGGCGGTTCGGGCGTGTCGTATGGCGTAATCGAGCAACTGCGGGCGGCGCGGCCTGACGCCAAGTTCCTGGAACTGGTGCACCGCCTTGACCGCGAGACCTCGGGGCTGCTGCTGCTGGCCAAGAAGCGTTCGGCGCTCACCAATTTGCACGAGCAAATGCGCGACGGTCATACCGACAAGCGCTACCTGGCTGCCGTGACCGGCGACTGGGTCAACAAGCGCCAGCACGTGAAATTGCCGCTGCATAAATACAGCACCCCAGACGGCGAACGCCGGGTCGTGGTGCAGGCCGGCGGCATGGAGTCGCACACGGTGTTCAGTCTGCTGCGCAAGTGGCCGGCGTTCGCCTTGCTGGAAGCCGAACTGAAGACCGGGCGCACGCACCAGATCCGCGTTCACCTGGCTTCGTCCGGCTTCCCCATCCTTGGTGATGACAAGTACGGCGATTTTGCACTCAACAAGCAACTGCAGAAAGCCACCGACACGCGCGGCGCGCTGCGCAGGATGTTCCTGCACGCCTACAAGATCACCTTCACGCATCCGGACACCGGCGCCAGGATGACCTTGCAGGCACCCTTGCCCGCCGAGTGCGACCGTTTCTTGGTAAGCTTGGGCCAGCCGCTTAACTAATATTACGGAACACACAGGAGCCGGCCCAGCCGGGAGAAATGGCAAGAAAGCAATTTGATCTGATCGTGTTCGACTGGGACGGCACGCTGATGGACAGCACGGCCGCCATCGTCAAGTGTATCCAGGCAGCGGCGCGCGACGTCGGCCTGCCGGTGCCGAGCGACGAGGCGGCTTCGCACGTCATCGGCCTGGCCCTGCCCGAAGCCATGCAGGTGGCCGTGCCCGACATGGAGCCGGCCATGTACCCGCGCATGGTCGAGCGCTACCGCTACCACTTCCTGACGAAAGACCACGAACTGGTGCTGTTCAAGGGCGTTCGCGAGATGTTGAGCGAACTTTCCCAGCAGGGCTACTTCCTGGCGGTGGCCACGGGCAAGAGCCGGGTGGGCCTGAACCGGGCCCTGAACGCGGCCGGGCTGCTGTCGATGTTCGACGCCACCCGCTGCGCCGACGAAACCTTCTCCAAGCCACACCCGGCCATGCTGCAGGAACTCACGCGCGAACTGGGCCAGGACATGCGCCGCACCGTGATGATCGGCGACACCACCCACGATTTGCTGATGGCGAATAATGCGGGGGCCGCCGGCATCGCGGTGGAATACGGCGCCCATCCAGTGGATCAGTTGCTGGCCTGCCATCCAGTGTTTTCCGCAAAAACCGCGGCCGAGCTGCACGCCTGGCTCGCCGAGAACGCATGAGTGAGGTGTTCATCTGCGATGCGCAGGCCCTGGCCGACGGCGGTCGGGGTCTGCGTTTCCCGGTGCGCGCCTTTGGCGACCCGGCAACCGGCTTCGTCGTACGCTTCGGCGGCAGGGTCTATGCTTACCTGAACCGCTGTGCCCACGTGCCCACCGAACTCGACTGGGTAGAGGGCCAATTTTTCGAGGCTAGCGGCGAATACCTGATGTGTGCGGTGCACGGCGCCGTCTACCGTCCCGACACCGGCGTCTGTGCGGGCGGGCCTTGCCGCGGTGCGCGCCTGCGGGCGATTGCCGTGCGCGAGGCCGACGGCCAGGTATGGTGGCAACCCGACGAGCGCATCGCCGCGCCGGCATGATGGACTGGACAACCGCAGGCCCTTAACTTTATCGATTGCTTATGAGCGACAACATCAGGAACGATGGCGAAAGCCGGCTGGCAGCCAACCCGACCGCAAGCAACTGGGAACGCGAAACCCTGGAGAAGCTCGTCTTCTCGACCATCAAGGAGCGGCGCGCGGCGCGGCGCTGGAGCATCTTTTTCCGGCTCGCCTTCCTGCTTGTGCTGGTCGTCGGCCTCTGGACCTACCTCGGCCTGAGCTTCGGCAGCGACGACGAGAACCTGGGCCGCCACACGGCGCTGATCGAAATTAACGGCGAAATCGAAGCAGAAGGCAGCGGTTCCGCCGACAATGTGATTCCTTCGCTGAACAAGGCCTTTGCCGACGCCGGCTCGGCGGCGGTGGTGATGCGCATCGACAGTCCCGGCGGCAGCCCGGTCCAGGCCGGCATCATCGTGGACGAGATCCTGCGCCTGAAAAAGGGCTATCCCGACAAGCCGCTGTACGTGGTGGTCGACGAAATCTGCGCCTCGGGCGGGTATTACATTGCCGCCGCAGCCGACAAGATCTACGTCAACAAGGCCAGCATTGTCGGCTCGGTGGGCGTGCTGATGGACAGCTTCGGCTTTACCGGCACCATGGAAAAGCTGGGCGTCGAGCGGCGCCTGATGACGGCCGGCGCCAACAAGGGTTTCCTCGATCCTTTCAGCCCGCAGTCGGAAAAGCACCGTGAGCATGCCCAGGAAATGCTGAACGAGATCCACCAGCAATTCATTTCGGTGGTGCGTGCCGGCCGCGGTGCGCGCCTGAAGGAAACCCCGGAAACCTTCTCAGGCCTGTACTGGACCGGCGCCAAGGCGGTGGACATGGGCCTGGCCGATGGTTTCGGCACGGTCGACACCGTGGCGCGCGATATCGTGAAGGCCGAGGATATCGTCGACTACACGGCCCACGAAGGCTTGCCGGAGCGGGTGCTGAAGAAATTCGGCGCCTCGGTGGGCGAGGGCGCGGTGAAGACCATGTCGCACACGGTGTTGCCGCAGCTGAAGTAAGGTGATGTGATTCGGGTGGAAGTGATTCGAATTGAACTGATCTTGCTCAATTGTTCCTTGAAAGTTCCGCAAACTGTCCTATAGTGGACTTCGTGGTTCTTTCCAGGGAGGGCGACCAATAACAAGTGCCAACCTGTTCGCAATGTTTCATTCGTTGACGCTCGCACCGCATGCGTGCGGTATTTGAGAGAATTCCATTCCTCACACCACCTGCCCTCCAGGGGAAGTGAAAACGACGGTGCAAGCCGTCGTTTTCTTTTGTGGAGAAGGACGAGGAATTCAAGCGCGGGCGTCGTCGGATTCGACTGCCTGGAGCAGGGGAGCGCCGTCGTCGTGCTGGACAAAGCCGCCGGCTTCGAGCCAGGCCTGGAAATCGCGCTGGGCGCGGGCAAACCAGGCGGCGCGCAGGGGCGCGTTGACCTGGCCATGCAGGTGGGGAACATTGCCGCCGCGGGTCCAGCGGGCAAAGGCGAGGCGGGTCGGGAACATGACCGTGTGCGAACGGGCCAGCGACAGGCGCATCGCCTTGAGCGATGCCGGAGCAAAGGGTTGGACATTGTCCTGGGTAACTTTCACTGGTTGCATTATCGTCATCCTCTGAGTGGCCTGCTGGTTATTCCTACCGCATCCCTCATCAATTCTGCTGGTTGCGTTAGGCCGATTCCTAATGGAGTTGAAGTCTATCAACGGTTGGTCTGTTCCGATTGATCTACGTCAAACCGAACGCCTCATCTCTATCCCAGCAGTAATAGCTATCAGTCTTTGCCGACCATGGGCCATCTGGTACAGTCTCGCCCATGAGTAAATTATCCCTGGACCGTATCCTGCAATCGCAGGGTTTTGGCACCCGCAAATACTGCCGCGCCCTGATCGAGGACGGCGACGTTGCCGTAAACGGCGTCATCGAAGACAACTACAAGGCCACGATCGACACCGCCGGCCTGGTGCTGACCGTGTTCGACGAAGAATGGGTCTACCGCGAGCACGTGTATATTGCGTTGTACAAACCGGCGAACTTCGAATGTTCGCGTAAACCCAGCCACCATCCGGGCGTGCTGACCCTGCTGCCTGAGCAGTTCGGCTGGCGCGAAGTGCAGCCGGTCGGCCGCCTCGACCACGACACCACCGGTTTGCTGCTGATGTCGGACGACGGCCCCTTCATCCACGCCCAGTCCTCGCCCAAGCGCCACGTGCCGAAGATCTACCAGGCCACCACGGCCGAGCCGGTCACGCCCGAACTGGTCGAGCAATTGCTGACCGGCGTGCAATTGCACGACGAGCCGGCGCCGCTGAAGGCCGTGTCCTGCGTGCAGCGCGGCGAGCACCAGCTGGAAATCGTGCTGGAGCAGGGCAAGTACCACCAGGTCAAGCGCATGCTGGCCGCTGCCGGCAACCACTGCGGCGCGCTGCACCGCTCGGCGATCGGCGGGCTGACGCTGGAAGCCCTGGGCCTGAAGGAAGGGGAGTGGTGTTTCCTGGAGCGGGAGCAGCTGGATTTGCTGGTGCCGGCAACTAGCTGAATCGTCGATCAGGTTTAAACGTGCGACAACAAAACTGAACTTCTTGCAAACTTGTATTGACTCGCGTCAGATCGTGGTCGGCGCGAGCGTGCGCTGACGGACGCGACGACGCCATTTTGCAACCGTTGATTTCGTTTCAGCTCCAGATGCCGCTTCCATACCGCCCCTTCCTGCTCACGCTGCCCCTGCTTTGCGCCGTTGGCGCCCATGCGCAAGACACTCCGAAAGTCATCGCCGACTGCGCCAACATCCAGGACAACACCGCGCGCCTGGCCTGTTTCGATACCCTGGCCTCGACGCCGGCCCCGCGCACCGAGGCGGCAGTGGTGGTCAATCCGGTCGACGGCACCCAGGCCGCGACCGTGCCCGTGGTCACGGCCCAGCCTTCCGCCGAGAGCAGCGCCAAGTTCAGCCAGCTCGACCATTGGGAGCTCGACGGACCCTACCGCCGCGGCGTCTTCAAGTTCCGCCCGCACCATGCGAGCTACCTGATCGCCACCCGCAGCCACCGCACCAACGACGCGCCGTACGCGCCTTACCGCGAACTGAACGACGATGCCGACCTGTCGAAGGGCGAGCTGGCTTTCCAGCTGAGCTTCAAGATGAAGATGATCGAGGGCGCCTTCGGCAAGCCGGTCGACCTCTGGTTCGGCTATACCCAGAACAGCTTCTGGCAGGCAGCCAACAGCAAGGCCTCCAGCCCTTTCCGCGAAACCAATTACCAGCCCGAGATCATGGCGATCGCGCCGCTGGCCGTGAACCTGGGCGGCGTCGACCTGCGCTTCGCCGGCCTCGGTTTCGTGCACCAGTCGAATGGGCAATCCGGCTCGCTGTCGCGCAGCTGGAACCGCTTGTATGCCCAGCTGGGCGTGGAAAAGGACGGCTTCTCGGCCACCGCGCGCGTCTGGAAGCGCCTGAGCGAAAGCGACGACGACAATCCGGACATCGTCGACTACATGGGCCGCGGCGACCTGGCCCTGGCCTACCGCCGCGAAGGCCACATCTATTCGTCCACGCTCCGTTACAACCTCCACACCGACAAGGGCGCCATCCAGGCCGGCTGGGCCTTCCCGCTAGCGGGCAACCTGAAGGGCTATGCCCAGGCCTTTGCCGGCTATGGCCAGAGCCTGATCGACTACAACTACTTCCAGCGCTCGATCGGCTTCGGGGTGCTCGGCACCTTCTGACGGCGCTCCGGGAGGCGGGCGCTGCACTACAATGGCGCGTTTCCGTTTTCCTGAGCTCCCATGAAACTCGCCACCATCCACGACGGCAGCCGCGACGGCCAGCTGGCCGTCGTCTCGCGCGACCTGAAGACCGCGCACATGGCCGACGCCATCGCACCGACGCTCCAGGCCGCGCTCGACGACTGGGCCTTCATCGCGCCCCAGCTCGACAGCCTGTACGCGCAGCTGAACCGGGGCGAAGCACGCCGCGCCTTCGAGTTCGCGCCGCAGCGCTGCATGGCGCCGCTGCCGCGCGCCTGCCAGTGGGTCGAGGGGGCGGCTTACCTGCACCACCTGGAATTGCTGCAGCATGCACAGCATCCCACGCAGCCGGCTCAGTCATTGGATGATCTGCACGAAGAGCCGCTACTGGCCCAGGGCGCCAGCGACGCCTTCCTTGGTCCGCACGACGACATCCTGCTGGCGTACGAGGAATGGGGCATCGATTTCGGCGCCGGCATCGCCGCCATCGTCGACGATGTGACGATGGGCGCCACGCCTGACGAAGCGCATGGCAGGATCCGCCTGCTGATGCTGGCCAACAGCGTCTCGCTGCGCCAGCTGATGGCGGCCGAGTTCAACAATGGCTTCGGTTTCCTGCAATCGAAGCCGGCCACGGCGTTTTCGCCGGTGGCGGTCACGCCGGATGAACTGGGCGAGGCCTGGCGCGGCGGCAAGGTCCACCTGCCGCTGCGCGCCACCTGGAACGGCCACCTGGCGGGCCAGCCGGATGCCGGCGTCGACATGGATGTCAATTTCCCGCAGCTGATTGCGCACCTGTGCAAGAGGCGCCGGGCAGGGGCCGGCAGCATCGTCGGCTCCGGCGTCGTGTCGAACCGCGACACCAGGCGAGGCAAGGCGCCGCCGAGCACCGCGTGCATCGCCGAGCGGCGCGCGCTGGAGACCATCGCTGACGGCGTCCCGGTCACGCCCTACATGCGTTTCGGCGACACCATCCGCATCGAGATGCTGGATGAAGCGGGCAAGACGGTCTTCGGCGCCATCGAGCAGTCCGTGCGCAAGGCGTGACGGGGAGGCCCCTCAGGGGCCGTTCCAGAAGGCGCCGCCTGCCGCGTCACCCTTCAGGTCGACCTCGACCGGCTTGCCGATGCGGCGCAGCGTGTTCGCCATGCGCAGGCTGCCGTCCGGGGCATGCACCCGGTACCAGAGCAGGGCGACGCCGGACAGGCGCAGCGTCTGCCCGGTAAACAGGCTGTCGCGCACGATGCTCATGCCTTCCAGGCGCAGGTCGAAGTCGAGCACGGCGGCGCCGGCGGTGCGGTTGGCGTAGCCGAGGTAGCGCGCCGCGTTGTAGAGCGGACTGCGCTCGCCGGTTTCGCCGGCCTTCAGCGAGTCGATAAAGGCGTCGACCGCCTTCAGCGCCGCCCCGGCCGCGGCGGCGACCGTCCCCAGTTCCTTCTTTTCCTCACCCTTGGCCGCGTCCGCCAGCTTTTGCAGCTGGGCGATGCGGTTCGCGTAGTCGGCACGGTGCACCGCCAGCGCGCGCAGCCGGCCCAGCAGGCGTTCGTGCTGGACGGTGTCGAGTTCGCCAAGGTAGCCGCTGCCGAGCCCGGCCAACTGCTGCGGACAGGAGGCGGCCAGGGCGCTGGCGAACAGATCGCGCGCGCCGTCGCCATAGGCCAGGCCGGCGGCGCCCGTGTCGGTCTTGAACAGCGAGGCGGTATCGGCGCCGGCGCGCAGCAGGGCCGGCACCACGGTGAGCGCGGTCGACAGCGTGCCCAGCACGGCGCCGGGCGGCGTGTGGGCATCGACATAGGCTTGCAGTTCCTTGTTGCGGCGCGCCATGTCGTCGCCCATGCGCACCAGGGTGTCGTGCACGGTGCGCGCCGCCAGCACGCCCTGGCTGGCGAGCGGGTCGTACAGCACCACGCGTTCGCCGGCGGGCAGGGCGGTGCAGAGTTCCTGCGCCAGCTGCTGCGCCAGATCGAAGGCGCGCACCAGGCCGGCAGCGCCGAACTGGCGCGTCTCGACGCTGCCGGCCAGGGCGCGCACGTTGGCCGCCGGCAGCTGGGCCAGCAGGGCGGCGCGCTCGGCCTCCAGCCGGGCCTGGCGCGCCTCGGCCTCGCGCTGGGCCACCAGCGCATCGCCGGCCACCTGGGCGATACGCAGTTCCAGCGCATGTTTTGCGGCGTCGAGTTCGTCCTTCGTTACCTGGGCCGCGGCGGGCAATGCCAAGTTACCCATAATCCATAATACGGAGTATGTAATTTGGATTCGCGGAAATTGAATCATCAGATAGGCCGATTTGAATGTGTTACGAGTTGTAAAAGCCAGCGTTTGAACGTGGCAGAAATACGTCAAAAAATGTAACAAAGTGTCTGGGAATATTAGGAAAATTGCGCGAAACTTTTTTTGCCAAAAATCAATTCACATCAAAAATAGAATAAATTCTTAGCAAAATCATAGTCTTAGCATAAAGATGTTGTGGCGGTTCGACATCTCATGCTGCTACGCACGATTGCAGGGCAGAGGATGCTTTCTTCAGAGAAATGAGATAGAATCCGTAAGTTATTCAAGTGTCATCGTGGATCGATTGGAAACTCATTTCATAGTCTCTGAAGTCGGCTTGACGGTATCGCTGGTCTTCTCGCTGGTGCTCGTTGCGACGACGCGCTGGCATGGCCGGTTTACGCTGGATGCAACGCGCGGCGTACAGAAGTTCCACAGCGCTCCAACGCCGCGGATCGGCGGACTGGCCATCATCTTTGGCCTGTTCGTCGCCTGCGCCTTGTCGTCGGATGCGCAACAGGACCTGTTCGCGCCGCTGCTGCTTGCCTCCCTGCCCGCCTTCCTGTTCGGCATCGCCGAAGATTTGACGCGCCGCGTCTCCATCGGCGCGCGCCTGCTTGCGACCATGGCCAGCGGCGTGCTGTGCTGGGCGCTGACCGACGTGCATATCCTGGAAACCGGCCTCGGTCCGCTCGACGCGGCGCTGGCCTGGCTGCCGCTGTCGGTCCTGTTTACCGCCTTTGCGGTGGGCGGCGTGGCGAATGCCGTGAACATCATCGACGGTTTCAATGGCCTGGCCAGCGGCACCGTGGTCATTGGCCTGGTCGCGCTCGGCTTCATTGCCGACGGCTGCGGCGACGCCGAACTGGCTCGCCTGTGCTTCCTGATCTGCGCCGTGACCGCCGGCTTCTTCCTGGTCAATTTCCCGTTTGGCAAATTGTTCCTCGGCGATGGCGGCGCCTACCTGCTCGGCTTCCTGCTGTCCTGGCTGTCGGTGATGCTGGTCTACCGTAACCCCGACGTTTCGCCCTGGGCGCCGCTATTGGCCTGCGCCTACCCGGTGTTCGAAACCGTGTTCACCATTGCGCGCCGCCTGTGGTGCCGCCGCCACCCGGGCCAGCCCGACAGCTGCCACCTGCACAGCCTGGTCAAGATCGCGATTACCGGCCGCTATTTCCGTGCCTTCAGCGCACCGCTGCGGAATGCCTTCGTCTCGCCGTTCTGCTGGGCCATTGCCGCCGTGCCGGCCTGGCTGGCGGTGCGCTTCGCGGGCAACACCCCGGCGCTGCTGCCGGCCACGCTGGCCAGCTTCGCGCTGTATCTTGGCTTCTACTGGTACGTGGCGCATGCCGCCCGTGCCCGCCGCCGCCGCGCCATGCGCAGCCAGGCGCGCGTGGCCGCTTCCATCGCCGCACTGGCCGCCGAGCCAGAGCCGGTCCAAAGCTGATCCGGCAAGGTCCGCATTTCTCTTCACCAGCGTGAAGCGATGCGGACAGTCGCCCGGCAGACGCCGAATTACCGGCCTTTCCCCGTCCTGTTTCTTCTATGGCTCTACGGCAACAGCGGCGATAATCGCATCCTGGCTATTTTGGCGGTAACAGGGAGCGGACATGGCGGAAGACAGCGACGCAGAGAAGACAGAAGACGCATCGCCCAGAAAATTAGAGAAGGCGCGTGAAGAGGGCGATATTCCGCGCTCGCGCGAAGTCGCGACCTTTGCCGTCCTGATGACTGCCGGCGCCGGCCTGTGGATCACGGGCGGCAGCCTGGTCGGCCGCCTGGAAAGCGCGCTTGCCTCCGGGCTCACGCTCGACCGCGAGCAGGTCTATAACCCCGCCGTGCTGCTCGAGCGCATCACCAACGACGTCGGCGGCGTGCTGCTGGCCTGCCTGCCGCTGGCCTTTGCCATCATGCTCGTTGCCCTGGCGGCGCCGATGCTGGTCGGCGGCTTCAATTTCAGCTCGAAAGCCTTCATGCCGAACTTCATGAAGCTGAACCCGATCTCGGGCATCGGCAACATGGTGTCGACGAATTCCCTGATCGAACTCCTGAAAGCCATCGCCAAGACCCTGGTGGTGGGCGCCGTGGCCTGGATCGTGATCCGCAGCGAGACCGATGCCGTGCTGGGCCTGGCGGTCGAGCCGCTCGGCACCTCGAGCGGCCACCTGGGCGATTTGCTCGCGCGCACTTTCCTGTACATCGTCGGCGCGCTGGGTGTGATCGCCCTCATCGACGGGCCTTACCAGATTTGGCATTACAACAATAAACACAAGATGACGCGCCAGGAAATGATTCAAGAATCGAAAGAATCCGACGGCAATCCTCAGATTAAAGGGAAGATTCGCCAGATGCAGCGGCAAATGGCGCGCAACCGCATGATGCAAAATGTGCCTACTGCAGATGTGGTCGTGACCAACCCGACCCACTACGCGGTGGCGCTGAAGTACACCGACGGCCAGGCCGGCGCGCCGCGCGTGGTGGCCAAGGGCGTGGACGAAGTGGCCGCCAGGATCCGCGAGCTGGCGCGCGAGAACAAGGTGGCCCTGCTGGAAGCGCCGGCCCTGGCCCGTGCCCTGTACAAGCACACCGAGATCGACGACGAGATCCCGGAAACGCTGTACTCGGCGGTGGCGGAAGTGCTGGCCTATGTGTTCCAGGTACGTAACTACAAGGCTGGCGGCCGTTACCCGGATCGCCCGACCAGGCTGGCAGTGCCGCCGGAGATGGACCCGCTGAACCCGGCCTCGCAAAAGAAACCCGATTCCACCCGATAACGGAGTAATGCATGAATAGTTTGAGACTGCCAGCATGGCTGACCGGCCTCGGTAGCAGGGGCAGCGCCCTGGCTGCGCCGATCCTGATCATCCTGCTGCTGGCAATGATGATCCTGCCGCTGCCGGCGTTCGTCCTCGACCTGTTCTTCAGCTTCAACATCGCCCTGTCGGTGATCGTGCTGCTGACCGCGCTGTACACGGTCAAGCCGCTCGACTTCATGGCCTTCCCGGCGATCCTGCTGGTGTCGACCATGCTGCGCCTGTCGCTGAACGTCGCATCGACCCGTATCGTGTTGACCGAAGGCCACACCGGCGGCGCCGCGGCCGGCAAGGTCATCGAGGCTTTCGGCCACTTCCTGATCGGCGGTAACTACACCGTCGGTATCGTGGTGTTCGTGATTCTTACCATCATCAACTTTACTGTCGTCACCAAAGGTGCGGGCCGTATCGCCGAGGTCGGCGCGCGCTTCGCCCTGGATGCAATGCCGGGTAAACAGATGGCGATCGACGCCGACCTGAACGCCGGCATGATCGGCGAAGCCGAGGCGCGCAAGCGCCGTGACGAAGTGGGCCAGGAAGCCGAGTTCTACGGCGCCATGGACGGTGCCTCGAAGTACGTCAAGGGTGACGCCGTGGCCGGTATCATGGTTACCCTGATCAACGTGATCGGCGGCCTGATCGTCGGCGTGGTAATGCACGACATGGCCGTCGGCGACGCCGCCAAGACCTACACCCTGCTGGCCATCGGTGACGGCCTGGTGGCCCAGATTCCCTCGCTGATCATCTCGATCGCCGCCGGTATGGTGGTCTCGCGCGTGGCCAACGACCAGGACATTGGCGGCCAGATGGTCGGCCAGCTGTTCGCCAAGCCGGAAGTGCTGTACATCACCGGCGCCATCATCGGCGGCCTGGGCCTGATCCCGGGCATGCCGAACCTGGTGTTCCTGCTGCTGGCCGGTTCCCTGTGCGGTTCCGGCTACCTGCTGGCCAAGCGTGCCAAGGAGGCCCCGCAGCGCGAAGCCGAAGCGGCGGCCGACGAAGCGGCAGCCGGCGCCAGCACGGCGGCCAGCGCCGAGACCGAAGAAGCGACCTGGCAGGACATCATGCCGGTCGATACCCTGGGCCTGGAAGTGGGCTACCGCCTGATTCCGCTGGTCGACAAGACCCAAGGCGGCGAGCTGCTCAAGCGCATCAAGGGCATCCGCAAGAAGTTTGCCCAGGAAGTCGGCTTCCTGGCGCCGCCGGTGCACATCCGCGACAACCTGGAACTGAAGCCGTCGAGCTACCGCATTACCATGAAGGGCGTGGAAGTGGGCACCGGCGAAGCGATCAACGGCCAGTTCCTGGCGATCAACCCGGGCATGGCCAGCGGCACCCTGCCGGGCCAGCAAACGGTGGATCCGGCCTTCGGGCTGCCGGCCGTCTGGATCGAGGCGGGCCTGCGCGACGAAGCGCAGAACCTCGGGTATACCGTGGTCGACGCCGGTACGGTGGTGGCCACCCACCTGAACCATCTGATCACGACGCATGCGTCGGAACTGCTGGGTCGCATGGAAGTGCAGGCGCTGCTCGACCACCTGGGCAAGGAATCGCCAAAGCTGGTCGAAGACCTGGTGCCGAAGGTCGTGTCGCTGTCGACCCTGCAGAAGGTCTTGCAGAACCTGTTGCTCGAAGGCGTACACATTCGCGACATGCGCAGCATCATCGAAACCCTGTCCGAACATGCGGTCCAGACCCAGGACCCGACCGAGCTGACCGCGCAGGTACGTATTGCGCTGGGACGCGCGATCGTGCAGCAGCTGTTCCCCGGCACCAACGAATTGTCGGTGATGACGCTGGACAACCGCCTCGAGCGCTTGCTGATGCAGGCGCTGGGCGCCGGCGGCGACGGCACCGGCATCGAGCCGGGCCTGGCCGATACCATCGCCCAGCAGGCGCACAATGCGGCGCAGCAGCAGGAAGCCATGGGCCACACGCCGGTGCTGCTGGTGCCAGGCCCGCTGCGCGTGCTGCTGTCGCGCTTCCTGCGCCGCGCGCTGCCGCAACTGAAGGTCTTGTCGCATTCGGAGATTCCGGAGACCAAGACGATTCGGGTGACCAGCCTGGTGGGTGCGCAGTAAATAAGAGAAGTGGCGCCGGAGCGAACACCGGCGCCCTTTTTTTCGTAGGTTTCCATGGGGCCGCGTCTGCCGCAATCCGGCCCAAACGCCGTTCGCCCCTGTCTACGCTGCACCCCTTCCGAGAAATAACCCCTTTTTCCCCGCTTTCTCTCCAGATGCTTGCTTAGCGGCATCGTCAATAATCATGACATTAGACAGGGATGCTGCCTGTCGCACCAACATGATGCAGTGCGGAGAAAAAGATGAATGTGAAGAAATTTACTGCTGCGAGTTCCCGGGAAGCCTTGCGCAAGGTGCGCGAAGCGCTCGGGCCGGATGCCGTCATTCTTTCCAATCGTCCCGTCGATGGCGTGGTCGAGATCCTGGCCCTGGACAATGATGATGTCGCCTCGCTGGCCGCACCCGCGCCGGAGTCGGACATGGCCCAGCCTCAGCCGCGCCTGAGCCAGCTCGATGCTGCCGAGCGTGACGCGCCGGCCTTCGTCAACCGTCGCGGCAGTGCGCCGGCCGTGGCGCCGGAACAAGTGTTCGCGCGCCGCGCCGCCCAGGCCGAGCCGGATTTCGCGCCCGAGCCGGAGTTTGCCGTGCGCCGCCCGGCTGCCGCCGCCGCGCCGGCCTTCGACATGGCCGCCATGAGCCGGATGATGCAGGATGCCATGGCACAGGCCAAGGAATCGGCGGCCGCCGAGATGAGCGGCATGATGAGCGAAATCCGCGCCATGCGCGGCATGATGGAAAGCCAGCTGGCCGAGCTGTCCTGGGGCGGCACCCAGCAGCGCGAGCCGCACAAGGCCGTCGTGCTGCGCGAGATGCTGGCCGCCGGCTTCTCGGCGTCGCTGTCGCGCTACCTGATCGACAAGCTGCCGGCCGACAAGGATGCGGCGGAATCCATGCGCTGGATCAAGACCGTGCTGGCGCGTAACCTCACCACGATGTCCGACGAAGAGTCGCTGCTCGACCGCGGCGGCGTGTTCGCCCTGGTCGGCCCGACCGGCGTGGGCAAGACCACCACCACCGCCAAGCTGGCGGCGCGCTGCGTGCTGCGCCATGGCGCCGAGAAGCTGGCGCTGATCACCACCGACGCCTATCGTATCGGCGGCCACGAACAGCTGCGCATCTACGGCAAGATCCTCGGCGTGATGGTGCACTCGGTAAAGGACGAAGCCGATCTGCGCATCGCCCTGAAAGAGCTCAAGAACAAGCACACCGTGCTGATCGACACCATCGGCATGTCGCAACGCGACCAGATGGTGACCGAGCAGGTGGCCATGCTGGCCGGCGCCGGCGCCGACGTCAAGCGCCTGCTCTGCCTGAACGCGACCTCGACCAACGAGACCCTGAACGAGGTCGTGCGCGCCTACCAGGGCAGCGGCCTGTACGGCTGCATCATGACCAAGCTCGACGAAGCCGCCTCGATCGGCAACGTGCTCGACGTAATGATCCGCAACAAGCTGAACCTGCACTACATCTCGAACGGCCAGCGCGTGCCGGAAGACCTGCACCTGGCCGACCGCGCCATGCTGGTCGACCGCGCCTTCCGCAGCCGCCGCGATGCCGGCAGCCAGTTCGAGGATGCCGACCTGCCGATGATGATGGCCAATACCGGTAACCTGAACAACGACCACACCTTGCGTGGAGTGTACTTTGGCTAGTTTCGATTTCGACCAGGCCGAAGGCCTGCGCCGCATGCTGGCCGGGCCCAAGCCGCGCGTGGTGAGCTTCCTGTCGGCGACGGCGGGCGACGGCAAGCGGCCGATGCTGGTGAACCTGGGCGCCTCGCTGGCCCGGGCTGGCAACGATGTCCTGATCGTCGACGCCTGCCAGGGCGGGACCGGCATTGCGCATGCCCTCGACCTGGACCGCCACGCCAGCCTGTTGCAGGTGGCGCGCCAGGAATGCGCACTGAACCAGGTGGTGCAGCGTGCGCCACAAGGCTTCAGCGTGGCCACCCTCGTGCGCGAAGGCGCGGCGCCGCGCGCCGGCAGCGACGAAGCACGGCGTTTGGCGAAGGCCTTCGACGTGCTGGTGCAGGGGCAGGGCGGCATCGTCATGGTCGACGCCGAACTGCAGCGCGACGGCAGCTTTGCCGTACCGGTGCTGGCCGAGTCGGAAATCGTGGTGCAGGTCTCGGCCAGCGCCGCCTCGATCACCAGCGCCTATGGGCTCATCAAGCGCCTGGCGCAGGAGTTCGGGCGGCGTCCGTTCGGCATCCTGGTCACCGGCGCCAGCGAAGCGGAGGCCCGTGTCGTTTACGATAATATGTCGCAGGCGGCAAGCCGTTACCTGGCAGTAAGCCTGACCTCGATGGGCTCGGTGCCGGCGGACGAATACCTGCACCGCGCCGCGCGGCTTGGACGGTCCGTGGTGGACGCGTTTCCGATGGCCGGGGCCTCGGTGGCGTTCCGTCAGCTGGCCGGGCGCTTCGCCCTGCCGGACCTGGCCGGACGGGGGCGCCGCGACGGCGCGCGCTACTAGACTTACAGAAAAAGACCACGCATGTATACCGTCAAAGGGAAAGCGGACAAGAACCATTTGCTCGCCCAGCATCAACCGCTGGTCAAGCGCCTGGCGCACCAGATGAAGGCCAAGCTGCCGCCGTCGGTCGAGGTCGACGACCTGATCCAGGCCGGCATGATGGGCCTGCTCGACGCCATCAACCGCTACGAGGACAACCACGGCGCCCAGTTCGAGACCTATGCCGTGCTGCGCATCCGCGGCGCGATGGTCGACGAACTGCGCGCCAACGACTGGATGCCGCGCAGCACCCGCCAGAACATGAAGAAAGTGGAGTCCGCCATGACCGCTCTGCAGCAGCGCCTGGGCCGCGCGCCGACCGAACTCGAGGTCGCCAGGTCGCTCGAGATTCCGCTCGAGGAATACCAGGAAATGCTGTTCGAAGGCGGCGGCCACCAGCTGGTCTACTACGAGGACTTCCACGACGACGACGGCAACGACAGCTTTCTCGACCGCTACGCCGTGGATGAGGACGACCCGCTGCGTGCGCTGCTCGACACCGACTTCCGCTCGGCCGTGATCGAGGCCATCGACGGCCTGCCGCCGCGCGAAAAGATCCTCATGGGCCTGTACTACGAGGAAGAGCTGAACCTGAAGGAAATCGGCGCCGTGCTCGGCGTGTCCGAGTCGCGCGTCTCGCAACTCCATACACAGGCGGTGGCGCGGCTGCGTGCGTCGCTGCGGGAGAGACTGTGGACTTCGCCAGCCTGATCGGCCTGGCGCTGGCGCTGGCCGGCCTGTTCGTCGGGCACACGCTCGACGGCGGCCGCTTTGCCTCGCTGATCCAGCCGGCGGCGTTTGCCATCGTCGTGGTCGGCACCTTCGGCGCGGTGCTGCTGCAATCCGAAGCCAGGACCTTCCGGCGCGGCATGCGTATGCTGCGCTGGGTATTCTTCCCGCCGAAAAGCGGGCGCCAGCCGCTGGCGCAGGCGATTGCCCTCTGGAGCCTGTCGGCACGCCGCGACGGGCTGTTGTCGCTGGAACAGTACATGGGCACGAAGGACCTGTTCGTGCAGAAGGGCCTGCGCCTGGTGGTGGACGGCATCCACCCGGACAAGCTGCGCAATTTGCTGGAAACCGAGATCAACGCCTATGAATTTGGCGAGCGCCAGGCGGCGCGCATTTGGGAGTCCGCCGCCGGCTACGCGCCGACCATCGGCATTTTGGGCGCGGTGCTGGGGCTGATCCATGTGATGGAGAATCTGTCCGACCCATCGCGCCTGGGCTCGGGCATTGCCGTGGCCTTTGTCTCGACCGTGTACGGTGTGGGGCTGGCCAACCTGTTCTTCCTGCCAGTGGGGAACAAGCTGAAGGCCATCGTGTCGGACCAGGTGGCGCAGTACGAAATCCTGCTGGAAGTCTTCCACGACCTCGCTACCGGCAACCATACCCGCGTGGTGGAAGAGCGCGTGGCCAGCCTGCTGGCGAAGCGCTGAGGCGATGGCGCGCAAACGCTACGACGAGAACGGCAACGCCGGCCATGGCGCCGGCGCCGGGGACAGCCACGAGCGCTGGCTGATTTCCTATGCCGATTTCATTACGCTGCTGTTCGCTTTCTTTGTCGTGATGTACGCGGTTTCGGTCGTCAACGAAGGCAAGTACAAGGTGCTGTCGGATGCGCTCGGGAGTGCTTTCGGCGGCAACCCGGAAACGCCGCAGGCCAGCAGCGCCATCGACGCCTTGCCGCTGAGCGGCATCATCGCCCGCAAGCGCGCCGAGGCCGCGAAGCGCGAGCGCGAGCGCATGAACACCCTGGCGCGCGACCTGAACAATTCGCTGATGCCTCTGGTCCAGGCCGGCAAGGTGCGCGTGGTGCAGACCGGGCGCGGGGTCAGCGTCGAGATCAATGCCAGCATCCTGTTCGCCGAAGCCCAGGCCGCGCTCGGCGAAGAGTCGCGCGAGACGCTCGGCACCGTGGCGGATTTGCTGAAAAACGACCCGCATGCAATCGACGTCGAAGGGCATACCGACAATGTACCGATCGCCAGCCCGCTGTTTCCGTCGAACTGGGAATTGTCGGCCGTGCGCGCCACCAGCGTGGTGCGGCTGTTCATCGACAACGGGATTGCGCCGGCCAGGCTGACGGCCGTGGGGCATGGGGCGAACCAGCCGGTGGCGTCGAACGGCGACGAGGCGGGCAGGGCGCGTAACCGGCGGGTGGCGATCACGATTTTGACGGCGGTGCCGGCGGCAGTGGAGCCGGTGGGGCGGTGAAATAATATTTCACCGGCGCGGCTTTGGTGAAATTTTCTTTCACTCAAACATTCTATACCGCGTGGGCACAAGTGCCCACCCTACAACAGCAGAGTTCGTAGGGTGGGCACTTGTGCCCACGCGGTCTCACCGCTCGCCACCATCACACCTTGGCAAATCCCGCTCCCGCCCGCACAATGCATGAGACCAGCCTCACGGAGTAATCATGCAACGCAGACCCTTTCTGTTCACCGCCCTGGCCGCGCTGAGCCTTCTCCCCGCACTGGCGGGCGCCGCCGGAGCCGACCGAGTGAACGTCAAGCAGACCATCGACATCGAATCGAACAACGGCCGCGTGCTGGTGCACCTGACGGTCTTCAACTACGGCAAGCAAACGATCTGGATCCCACGCGAAATCGCGGAAGGAAAGGAATTGACCGGGCGCCGCTTCGACGTGCGCGGTTTCGATAACCGCCCGCTCGACTACACCGGCAAGATGGTGAAACGCGCCGCCCTGACGGCTGCCGACTACCAGGCCGTCGAACCCGGCAAGACCCTGAAGAGCACGATCGACATCACGCCCTCGTACGCATTCAAGGCGGGCCGGCACACCTATAACATCGGTTACGCCGGCCCCTTCCTCACCGATGTGAACAAGCCGGACCGGTTGGCGGAAAGCCCCGCCAGGCCGACCACCTTTGCCCACTCCGGCAAATAGCGAATAAAAAGCGAATAAAAGGCGAATAAATAAGCCGGCTCCTGGAGCCGGCTTCGTCACATCGGCCGCCCGATCAGTTCAATGCCGGGGTGTTTTCCGAGAAATACTCGTGCGAATCGGCATTGTTGATCGCACGCTCGGGCGAGGTCCGCGCCAAGTCGGCCGCGCCGCTTTGCCCGTACACGTGGTCATCGGTTCCCGCCACCACATTGAAGTGGCTCATCTCGTGCAGCAGGGTGCCGCCCATCGAATCGGTGCCGGTCAGCGGCGCCGTCCAGAAGGCCCGGCACACGTAGATGTTGTAGGGCTGGGCCGGATAGACGTAGGCGAAATAGGGCTCGTTGCAGCCGCAGTCGACCTTCACCGGCTTGGTCTCGAAGCCGTCCTTGATCGCGCTGAAGTTGCTCGTTACCGTGGCCACGCGCGTCGCTTCATGCGGGCCGAACCAGTTGACGTAGCGCTGGCCCTGCTGCTTGCGGCTGGTGAGGTACTCCAGGCCATCGGCCGCCATCGCCGTGCCGGCGGCAAAGGCATTCGTGATCGAGGTTTGCTGGGCATTCGAGCACGAGCTGAAGGTGAGGCCGGCACTGGCCGCAGGCAGGGCCGACAACTGCGGCATCACCGTGCCGCGCGGCAGGCGGCCCTCGATCCAGATGGCGGCCGGGTTCGAGGCCAGGTCGCCGACCAGGATCTGCGTTCCGGCGCCGGCCTTGGCGCTCGGCGCCGCGTTGCTGGTCAGGTAGCGCACCGAATAGGCGCCGGTCACCGCCATCTCGTACAGGCTCGACAGTTCAACCCGGGCGCTGCGCGATTCACCCGGCGCCAGCACGATGTAGTCCGCGTCAAGCGGCGCCGCACGCTTCACGTGGCGCCCGAGGTAGCGCACCGGCTGGCCGTCGCGCGTGATCTGGAACAGGGCATGTTCGGCCGGCACGAAGGGCGTGCGCCATTTCAGCAGGCGCTGCGGCGTGGAGCCGGTATTCGTCAGCGTGACCGTGACGTTGACCTCGTCGCCCTTGCCGAGCGAACGCTGCTCGGGCGTGACGCTGACGGCGATGTTGGCATGAGCGGGCAGGGCGCAAGCCAGCAGCAGGGTGCAGGCAGTGTGAATGGCAAGGTGGCGCATCGATTCCTCCGTCAAAAAAATAGACCAAGGAATACTGTGTGCCTGTTATACAGTAGAGAACTTGCGTAACTGCAAGGTTTTCGTAGGGCGGGTTCTCGAACCCACCTGGCTGTGACCATCCGCCTGCAGACCCACAACCTGGATAGGAATTCTGGTAAGCCATCCGGAGCCACTCCAAGGTCGCCGGATTTATTTCTCGGCCGACTCGCTCAAGGAATAAGTGATGCGCGCATTATCCGACCAGCTGTTCTCGCCCAGCCGTGGCAAGGTGTCGTGCGATCTGGCGAAGGTCAGCGTGCGCTCGCCGTCCTCGATCGTGACCGTGTCGTAGGAAGGGATGGGTACGCCGATGCTCGTCACATCCATCTCGGCGCACAGGTCGGCAAACAGGCCGACGGTGCCCAGCACCAGCCGGAACTTGAAGCTCTCGGCCTTTGCCATGGCGACCTGGGCCATGCAGGCCAGGCGCAGGTCGCCCATGCGCGCGACATTCGCCGGCAGCCCGGGTGAGCGCACCTGTATGTTGGGATGCAAGAAGCTGCCTTTCGGGAATTCCTTGTTGGCGACGACCATCGCATCGCCATCGTCCACCACGCCGTCCTCGGGCAAGGTAAAGCTGGCGGCCGAGGCCATCGCGAGCGGAAGGCGTTTATCCTCCAGGACGATCTCGACCTGGTTACCTTCTTGCGCCGGATCGATCTTCGGCAACCGGAAGCTCAGCTGCGCACCGGGCGCCTGGGCAGGGGCCTGCTTTGCGAATACGGCCTGTGCTTTCTGCAGCACTTCATAGCGCCAGGCCATTGCCTGGCCCGGCGCCGATCCGCTGACGTGAACAACCTGGAGGCCGCTGCCCGCTGGCTCGGCCGCCTGGACGTTGGCGCCGAGCACAAGGGCGGCAAGGAGAAAACGCATGGACATGTCAATGGACCTGTTATCGAAAAACCCGAACATAACAGCTGGCCAACGCTGCAAGCTCGCTCAAGCGACAGAACGCCAAAATGACGGGGCAGGCCGTATGAAACGAGGGGCAAATCTGATATCGGGACGTTCCATTTCACGCGGCCATTTTTACAGGCGCATCGTCGACATATTCCCGACCTTCTTCAGGCGTGGTTGTTGGTGCAGCATGGCGGGCTGCCCGCGCATTTCCCCGTTTGATCAGCGGCAGTTCGAAAAACCGGTAAGAGTAATGAGCAAGTACAACAGTCAATACCGAAAGCGCCAGCGCCATCATGAATGGCGACGAAAAACCGTGGTTAGCGGTGGCCAACTGTTGCCAGAGGTAGATGCCATACGAAATCCGTCCCACGTGCGCAAGGCGCCCATTGGTGAACAATGAGCGGATGCCGGCGCGGTGGACCGGCGTGCCGAAAACGATAATACAGATCAGTACCGGCAAGACAAATGCAAGCAGTCGCCTGAGCGCGAGTGGCTGGGGAAGCAGGCCGATGGCAAGGACAAGCAACACGATAGCAAGCCACCCGAGCAGCGGAAGCCTGGCAAGCAGCGGCCCGAGTTTTTCCCAATACAGGGCAAAAAGGCATCCCGCCAGCATGAAGAGCATATAGCCCAGGTAGGTAGTAATGGCGCTGTTTTTCCACACCAGGGCAAGGACGACAAGGGAAGCGGCGAGCACTGCCGTTTTCAGTGCAGCATTGGCGGTACGCACATAGCGGCCGGCCAGGAACAGCAATGGGAATATCAGATAAAACTGCTCTTCGTAGGCAAGACTCCAGGTATGGCCGATCTCCCAGGGGCAGGAAGGACCGAGCTCACGGAAATTGCACAGGAAGACAGCCACCTTCAGGAACTGGACAATACCCAGGTCGAATACACCGAAGTGATTCAGGACGGCTATGCAGAGGAGATACACCGCCAATGGAGGCAGGATCCGGTAAGCGCGCCGGATATAGAAACCGCGCATGCTGACGGTTCCCGATGCCGCGGCTTCGCGCATCATGCCACGGCAAATCACATAGCCGCTGATGCAAAAGAATAGTTGGACGCCCAGCGGACCGGACTTTCGTATCGCCGACAGGATATCGGGAAAAGCGTGTTGATACCACGGGTCCAGGAAGCGCACCAGGTGACTGACAACCACCATCGTAATGGCGATAAAGCGCCATACGTCGATATGCTGGATTCGACCCTTGTCCACTTTTAAACTTTCAAGAAGGAAACGACAGATAGTATCTTGAAAGTTATAATCCAGCCATAAAAGTTTTATAAAAAAAACATCGGCGATGGCCGGCTTATGTCGGATAGCCGGGCTCAGGTTTCGGCAAGATGCTGGTAGACGAAGGATTTCAACGCAAGCTCGGTGTTTTCATCCATCCCGGAGTCGAAAGCAATGCCGTAGCTCATCTGCTGGGAAAGCCGACCCTTGATGCCGCGAATCGTTCCGCTCAGTTGCACCGTATGGGTCCTGCCGCCGATCTTGAAGCGGAACGCCAGCTTGAGGACGGTGCCGGTATCGCCCAGCACGAAGCCGGTGGAAATCGCGCAGCCGCCGCTCGACAGGTTGGTGATGATGCCCGGAACTGTGCCGTCGACGAGGGTGATCGAGGTGGGCAGCTTGACCTCGACACGCAAGGACTCGCGGAACGGCTTGCTGACCGCTTCGGTCGGATAGCGCAGGAACAGGTGCCCGCTTGGCAAGGATGCAAAGCGCATCAGCGAGGTCTTGAAGGCGCATACCGTGCGTCCGAAGATGACCTGCGCGGTCATCGGCAAGCCTTCGAAGTGTTGCCAGCTCTGGCCATTGGCTGCGCGCACCGCCGGCGCCGACACGATAATCGACTGCAATGGAATGCGGCCATAGAAGTCGACTGGCGCCGAGCGCGCCTCGAAGTCGCCTGGAAACTGGAAGGTCAGGACCATGCCTTCGGCATTGTGCTTCAGCGACTGGAGCGGATCCCTGATGGAGGCAAATTTGCCGTTTTTGTCGTCGCTGGGGTCGACCAGGTCACCTTGCTTGTCGCCAGCAAGGGCGGCGCGCATGGGCCGGGCCAGCAGCATGCGGTTCAGTGCAGTGGTATCGGGGATGACGAACCCTGCCGCGGCAAGCAGTTCTCCTGTTCGTAGATATAGCGCCCATGGCAAGGGTTTCCCCAGCGGCATGTCGTTCTCGGATACATAGACGAACTGTTGCTTGCTCATTTGGATTACTCGTTACGCTGCCCGACGCTCAGGAGCTGGATGTTGACATAAATCAATGTCAATGACAATGGATATGGCAGCAACGTTGTTGTCACTATACAAGGGCTGCGCACGGGTGAGGAAAGGAGGGTGCACTATCGCGTCATCGCAGCCGAACAATGCATTTGCTATCGTTGAATTTCTTATCGCGGGCTGGAGCAAGTGCGACGTTGGCGCCTGCACGGGAATCGGCCAACACCGAGCCGCCGGCATGATGATGCGGACCTGACACGGCAGCCGCACAGGCAAGCATTGTCGCCTCGTTACACGTCAGATCACACCGAGACGAACCTGCGCCCCGCGCCCGCTCCGAAGCTCAGTCCCTTCGCCCCGTACAAGGGTGATTCAGCTGCGCCGGCAGGGGTGCGCAGCGCCTGCAGCACCGTCTGGTTGTGCGCCAGCTGGCGGTTGATCAGCAGGCCATTGACGCGATTGAACTCTTTGGCTTCAGCGGCGGCTGTCAGCAAGCCCGACCATTGCGTGCGCGTGGCGGCGTCGGCATGGGATGCGACCCACGCTTCCATGCCCGCTTCGCCGGCTTCGAATCCCATCCCGCCCAGGGTCGCATGGCGCTGGCGCGACAGCTGCACCAGTTCCTGTACCAGTACGACCTTGCCTGGAGTGAGTTCGGCCAGCGCGTCCGCATCCGCCGCCACCAGTAGCTGCTGTTCCTGCTTCATCAGTTGGATCAGCGCGACAACGCGCTCGTGTTCGGCAGGGAGGGTGGCTTGCGGACGGGTCATGGGTCGTTATCGGTTGCGTGAGTGGAGCAGGTCGCGCACGGTATCCAGCAAGCCGTCCGCGATCCTTTCGGAATTGACTTGGAACTGCCCATCGGCAATTGCCATCTTAATACGTTCAACTTTCTTGGCATCGAACACTTCGTTCGCCTTGCCGCTTGCTCCCACGCCCTGGGCTTGCGACGACAGGCGTACGCTGTCGGTCGGGACCGAGGCACTGGCAGCCGCTTTTTCGGCCTGCTTTGCGGCGGCGGCCTGGGTCTGGTTCTGTTGCTGAAGGGCTTGCGCGCCTTTGAGGGTGTCGTTGATTTTCACAGCCTATCCTTTCGCGTCGGAGCAGGAACTCCGGGATCTCACTGTGTAACGGCTTTCCATCCACAAACTTTAGCGCTTGGAGCCTTTCAAACGAGGTTTTTTTACAATGCCACTTCGACCATGCCGCCGGCGCGCGCCGTACCGCTGATGATCGCGCCGCGCAGGGTGCGTACCTGCACGACTTGCCCTTCGCCGGCATTGCCGATGGCCTTGCCTTCGCCGGTGACCGAGAAATTCTCGCCGCGCGACACGATCCGGACCGTCTGGTTCTGCTGCACAACCGGCTTGCTCTTCAGGGAATCGAGCCGTAGCGGCGCCCCGGCCGGCAGCGATACGACCGGGGTGCGGCCGATGGCCTGCGCCATGTCGGTGATGATCCCGTTCGGCATGGCGGCGATGTCGCCTTGCATCGTTGTCAGCTGCCCGGCGTCGATCGCCTGGCCCTGGGCCAGGGGCACGGCGGCGGTCACGTAATCGGCCAGCACGCTGACCTGTGCTTGCAGGAACACCTGCCACACCGGCGCCGTGCAGCGCACGCCCACCGTGGTCTTGCCCCAAGGGCGGGCACCGGGCTGCTGAAAGGCTTGCGGCGCCGGGCAGGCGGCCAGCGACAGGCGCGGGTCGACCGCACCCACCTTGACGTTTACCTTGCCTGGCAAACCGGCGCTTTGCGCCTGCAGATAGTGTTCGGCCACCTTGCGCAGGGCGGCGCCGTCCTGGCGCGAGGCGGTTGCCTGGGCAAAGGCGGCAGGCGCAGCCAACAGGATAGCAGCGGAAAACAGCAGCGAACGTTTGAACATGGCAGCCAACGTGGTTCTGAATGACGCCATCTTAAGTGGCTTGATGCCACACCGAAACTTCGAATAAGCCGGGTTTGGCGCTCCTGCTTCTTCGATTGGCTGGTGTTGCCCATACGTATGATTCACGCTGTCCCAACAAGATATCGGTCCGGAGGCGGCATGATCGGCAAAATCGACAATTACTTACGCTTCAATGAAACAGCGCTGTCCCTGCGCTCGCAGCGCCAGGAATTGCTGGCTTCGAACATCGCGAACGCCGACACCCCGCACTTCAAGGCCCGCGACATCGACTTCGCCAGCGCCATGCAGGGCGCACTGTCGAAAGGCAGCGGCAACAGCGGCCTGGCCGCCACCAACAATGCGCACATGCAGGGCGCGGCGGATGGCAAAACACTGCCCGACGGCACCCCGGTGCTGTACCGCGGCGTGGTGCAGGGCGCGGTTGACGGCAACACGGTCGACATGGATGTCGAGCGCAACCAGTTCGCCGACAACGCGCTGCGCTACGAAGCCGGCATCACGATGATCAACCACCAGATCCGCGGCCTGCTGGCGGCGATCCAGAACGGGCAGTAATCATGTCGCTCTTTAATATCTTTAATGTTTCCGGCTCGGCCATGAGCGCCCAGGCCCGGCGCCTGAACACGGTGGCCAGCAACCTGGCCAATGCCGACAGCGCCACCTCGGCCAGCGGCGAAGCCTACCGCGCCAAGCAGGTGGTGTTCGAGGCGGTGCCGATGGCCACCGGCGGCACCGGTGTCAAGGTGCGCGAAGTGGTCGAAGACCCGTCGCCGCTGAAACAGGTCTACGACCCGAAGAACCCGCTGGCCGACGAAAAAGGCTATGTGTCGATGCCGAACGTGAACCCGGTGGACGAAATGGTCAACATGCTGTCGGCCTCGCGTTCGTACCAGAACAACGTCGAAACCATGAACGCGGCAAAAAGCATGCTGCTGAAAACGCTGACCCTTGGTCAATAACCTGAGCGACTGATCCATGTCCACCGTAAACAGCGCCGGCTCCGGCACCACCATCAACGATTTGATGTCGACCATGAACGTGAAGAAGGGCGCCACCGATAGCGTCCAGGCCGACACCGACAAGTTCATGACCCTGCTGGTGACCCAGCTGAAAAACCAGGATCCGCTCAACCCGATGGACAATGCGCAGATGACCAGCCAGCTGGCCCAGCTGCAGACCGTTACCGGCGTGAACAAGCTGAACGATACCCTGGAAAGCCTGAAGTCGAGCTACCAGTCGAGCGAAGCGATGCAGGCGACGAACCTGATCGGCCACGGCGTGCTGGTCGAAGGCAACAACATCAACCTTACCGGCGGCAAATCGGTGTTCGGCGTCGAACTCGCCACCGCGGCCGACAGCGTGAAGGTGGTGGTCAGCGATCCCAGGACCGGCAAGGACGTCGCCACCATCGACCTCGGCGCCATGGAGGCGGGCGCTACGCCGCTGGCCTGGGACGGCAGCTCGGATGCGGTCGACGCCGCGGTGCTGGCCGACGGTGGTTACAGCTTCCGCATCGAAGCGTCGCGCGGTGGCCAGCCGCTCACCGACGTCAAGGGCCTGAGCCTGGACAGCGTCGCCAGCGTCAGCACGAATACCAAGGACGGGGTCAAGGTCAACCTCGCAGGCAAGGGCGCCATTACCCTGGCCGACATCAAACAAGTCCTGTAAGCCGAGCCGCTTACCTTTATCTTATCTGGAGAACTAAATGTCTTTTCAACAAGGTCTGAGCGGCTTGAACGGCGCTGCCAAATCCCTGGACGTCATCGGTAACAACATCGCCAATGCCAGCACCGTCGGTTTCAAGAGCGCCCAGGCGCAGTTCGCCGACGTCTATGCAAACTCGCTCAGCGGCGCCACCGGGGTCAACGCGGGGATTGGCACCAAGGTGTCGCAGATCGCCCAGCAGTTTACCCAAGGCAATGTCGAATCGTCGAACAACTCGCTCGACGTGGCGATCAATGGCCAGGGCTTTTTCCGCACCGTATCCTCGGGTGCGGTCCAGTACACCCGGAATGGCCAGTTCTCGCTCGACAAGGAAGGCTATATGGTCAACGCCCAGGGCGCCAAGCTGACCGGCTACGGCGTCGGCGTGAACGGCGGCGTACTGGCCGGCGCGCCGAATCCGCTGCAGATCAGCACCTCCGACCTGAAGCCGGTCACGACCAGCAAGATTGGCATCGAGATGAATCTCGATTCGCGCGCGGCGCCGCCAACCGTGACCCCGTTCGACGCCAACGATCCGAACAGCTATAACAAGCAGACCCCGATCGATGTCTACGACTCGCTCGGCAACCCGCATGTGCTGTCGACCTTCTACGTGAAGAACACGGCCGGCAGCTGGGACGTGTTCGTTGCGAACGACGGTGTCGAACTGAACAGCCTGACCGTAGCCCAGGCGGCACAGGGCAATACCGCCGAATTCGCGGAAGTCAACGCCGCACGCGCCGAGTGGGACGCGGCATCGAAAGCGATTCCGCCGGTGCAGGCGACGATCACGGCGGCATTGACGCGCTACGCCACGGCGGCGTCGGCGATGGTCGCGGCGGCGGCGACGGAGGTGCGCCGCGAGTCGGGTGCGGAAGCGGCGATCCGCAATGCCGGGGGCACGGCGGCGCAGGTGGCCGGGAATACGCCGGACATGGTCGACAAGGCCATCGCGGCGGCGGTGCGCGTGCCGGCCAAATCGGTCGGCACCCTGAATTTCGACCAGAATGGTTCGCTCAACGCGACTGCCACGACCGATGGCGGCAAATTCACGGTCGATTTGCCGATCTTCCCATCCACCGGTTCGACGCCGGTCCAGTCGATGGAACTGAGCTTCACCGGCACGACCCAGTATGGCACCACCACCAGCGACAAGCGCCTGGTCCAGGACGGCTACGCGGCCGGTAGCCTGCAGCGCTTCTCGATCGGCGACGACGGCATCATCCTCGGCCAATACAGCAACGGCCAGTCGAAAGCGATGGGGCAGGTGGTGCTGGCGAATTTCGCCAATACCAACGGTCTCGAGCCGCTCGGCAACAATGCCTGGTCGGAGTCGTCCGATTCCGGCATTCCGATGATCGGCGCCCCGAACTCGGGCAGCTTCGGCGTGCTCCAGTCGTCGGCGGTAGAAACCTCGAACGTCGACCTGACGGCCGAGCTGGTCAACATGATCACGGCGCAGCGCGTGTACCAGGCGAATGCGCAAACCATCAAGACCCAGGATTCGGTGTTGCAGACCCTGGTGAACCTGCGTTAATCGAAGTAGGGCATCGACCATCGACCGCTAGTTGGACGCGTGGACGGCGAAGCCGTCCACCCTACGGCGAACCGTTTTTTGTAGGGTGGACGGGTTTCCCGTCCACGCGTTCAACGAACAGAAATAACCCGGCACGATACAGAAGGAACACACATGGACCGCTTGATCTACACCGTCGCCTCCGGCGCCAAACACGTCCTCGAGCAGCAGGCCACGACCTCGAACAACCTGGCGAACCTGAACACGACCGGTTTCCGCGCCCAGTTGGACACCTTCCGCGCCGTGCCGGTGCAGGGCGAAGGCCTGCCGACCCGCACCTTTGTGGTCAACAACACCGTCGGCGCCGACTTCAGTTCCGGCCCGCTGCAGATGACCGGGCGCGACCTCGACGTCGCCATCAAGGGCCCGGGCTGGATCGCCGTGCAGAACGCCGACGGCACCGAGTCGTACACGCGCAACGGCGCCCTGCAGGCAAGCCCGAACGGCGTGCTGACCACGCCTTCCGGCCAGACCATCATGGGCGAGGGCGGGCCGATCACGATTCCGCCGGACGTGACCGTGACGGTCGGCGGCGACGGCACCATCTCCACCATCTCCAACGTGGAGCGCCCGGCTGCCCCGGTCATCCTCGGCCGCCTGAAGCTGGTCAACCCGGACCAGAACAGCCTCACCCGCGGCGACGATGGCCTGTTCCGCATGAAGGACGGCAGCAGCGCCCCGGCGGACCCTGCCGTGCGCGTGGCCGGCGGCGCCCTGGAAGGCAGCAACGTGAACGCGGTCGATGCCATGGTGTCAATGATCGGCCTGGCAAGGTCCTTTGAAACGCAAATGAGCCTGATGAAGAACGCCGAGAATAACGCCGCGAAAGCCAGCCAGATCCTCGCTTTGAACTAAGTGTTTCTCCAGCATAATTCTGTTGTGCGTGGGGCGTTGTTGCCACCAGCGCCGCCGCCAACAGGAGAAACCCATGATTCGTTCGCTGTACATCGCCAAGACCGGTCTCGAGGCGCAGCAAACCAACCTCGACGTCATCACCAATAACCTCGCCAACGTCAGCACCAACGGTTTCAAGAAGTCGCGTGCGGTGTTCGAGGACCTGCTTTACCAGACCCAGCGCCAACCAGGCGCCCAATCCTCGCAGCAAACCAACCTGCCATCCGGCCTGCAGCTCGGTACCGGTGTGCGCGCCGTCTCGACCGAGCGCATCTTCACCCAGGGTAACCCGCAGGAAACCGGCAACTCGAAGGACGTCATGATCAATGGCGGCGGCTTCTTCCCGGTGCTGCTGCCCGACGGCACCCAGGCCTACACCCGCGACGGCTCGTTCCAGACCGACGCCAACGGTACGCTCGTCACCTCCAGCGGCTACCCGCTGCAGCCGCCGATCACCGTGCCGGCGAATGCCGAGAGCATTACCGTCGGCCGCGACGGCACCGTGTCGGTGAAGACCGCCGGCTCCACCGCCATCACCCAGGTCGGCAACCTGCAATTGATCACTTTCATCAATCCGGCCGGCCTGGAGTCGAAAGGCGAGAACCTGTACCTGGAAACCACCGCCTCGGGTAACCCGAACGCGAACACCCCGGGCACCAACGGCGCCGGCGTGATCATGCAGGGCTATGTGGAAACGTCGAACGTGAACGTGGTCGAGGAAATGGTCAACATGATCCAGACCCAGCGGGCTTACGAGATCAACAGCAAGGCGATCACGACGTCCGACCAGATGCTGCAAAAACTGGCCCAGCTCTAATCCGACTTCTTTTACGTCCAACCATGAAGAAAATCGCTTTCATCGCCACGTTCTCCGTCGTCATCGCCGGCTGCGCCACCACGCCCAGCTCGATCGTGCAGGAAACGCGCAGCGCCCGTCCGGCCCTGGCCGAAGTCGCGCCGCCGACCGACGGCGCCATCTACAACGCCGCGCGCTACCGCCCGATGTTCGAAGACCGCCGTGCGCGCCAGATCGGCGACCTGCTGACGATCAACATCGTCGAGAAGACCTCGGCAAATAAAGCCGGCACCAGCTCGGGCAACAAGACGGGCAGTGCCAGCTTCGGCCTGCCGGGCCCGCTGCAATCGAAACTGGGCGCGAACGTGGCCACCGAAGGCGGCATCAAGTTTGCCGACGGCGACAACCAGAGCGCCAGCAATGCCTTTACCGGCACCATCGGCGTCACCGTGACCGAGGTGCTGTCGAACGGCAACCTGATCGTGGCCGGCGAAAAGCAGGTGGCGATGAACAAGGGCATCGAGTTCATCCGCTTCTCGGGCATGGTCAGCCCCGACACCATCCAGAACGGCAATGTCGTGTCGTCGACCCTGGTGGCCGATGCGCGCGTGGAATACCGCACCAGCAGCCAGCTCGACCGCGCCGAGATGAACTCGATGATGTCGCGCTTCTTCCAGTCGCTGCTGCCGTTCTAAGCCTTTCTGATTCCGGAGTGATCATGCGTTTGAATTTCCCGCTGCTGGCGCTGTGCGCTGCCCTGACCGCGACGTCTACCTTCCTGGCGCCGCTGGCGCATGCCGAGCGCCTGAAGGACATGACCAGCATCGCCGGCGTGCGCCAGAACCAGCTGTCGGGCTATGGCCTGGTGGTGGGCCTGGACGGCACCGGCGACCAGACCAGCCAGACCCCGTTCACCGTGCAGTCGATCATCGCCATGCTGCAGCAGAAGGGCGTGAATCTGCCGCCGACCGGCCAGCTGCAGCTGAAGAACGTCGCGGCCGTGATGGTCACGACCTCGCTGCCGGCGTTCGCCCAGCCGGGCCAGAACATCGACATCACCGTGTCGTCGATCGGTAACGCGAAAAGCCTGCGCGGCGGTACCTTGCTCATGACCCCGCTGCACGGCGCCGATGGCCAGGTCTACGCCATGGCCCAGGGTAACGTGCTGGTCGGCGGCGTGGGTGCCTCCGCCGGCGGCGGTGTGCAGACCCAGGTGAATCACCTGTCGGTCGGCAAGATCTCGGCCGGCGCCACCGTCGAGCGCGCGGTCGCCTCGAACCTGGGCGAAAACAACCAGATCCGCCTGGAGCTGAACAACACCGACTTCGCCACCGCCAGCCGTGTGGTCGAGGCCGTGAACAACCAGTTCGGCGCCGGCACCGCCACCGCCCTCGACGGCCGCGTGATCCGCGTGCGCACCCCGGCTTCGTCGGATGCCCGCGTCAGCTTCATTGGCCTGCTGGAAAACATCGACGTCAAGCCGGCCGCCGCCGCCGCGAAAGTGATCCTGAACGCGCGCACCGGTTCGGTGGTGATGAACCAGGCCGTCACGCTCGACACCTGCGCCATTTCGCACGGCAATCTGTCGGTGACGATCGGCGCCGACACCAACGTCAGCCAGCCGGCGCCGGGTTCGCGCGGCCAGACCGCGGTGACCACCACGCCTAGCGTGGAAATCAAGCAGGACCCGGGCAAGGTGCTGCTGGTGAAAGGCGGCGCCTCGCTGGCGGAAGTCGTGAAGGCCATGAATTCGATCGGCGCTTCGCCGCAAGACCTGCTGGCCATTTTGCAGGCCCTGAAAGCCGCAGGGTCGCTGCGCGCCGAACTCGAGATCATCTAAGGACCCGCAATGATCGGTAACAGCCCATCCACGAACGACCTGAGCAGCAAGTTCGCGCTCGACGCGCAAGGCCTCGGTTCGCTCAAGCAATCGGCAAAAGCCGGTTCGCCCGACGCCCTGAAGGGCGCCGCGACCCAGTTCGAAGCCATGTTCATCAACCAGATGATGAAGAGCATGCGCGACGCCACGCCGCAGGATGGGCTGATGGACAACCAGCAGACCAAGATGTTCACCTCGATGCTCGACCAGCAGCTGAGCCAGAACCTGGCCAAGCGCGGCATGGGCCTGGCCGACGTGCTGACCCGCCAGCTGTCGGTGCAGACCGACGCCAAGGCGCTGGCCATCGGCAGCGAAGCCTCGACCACGGTCGGCCGCGACGGCGTGGCCGCCGCGCTCGAGATTCCGCTGAAGCCAAAAGCCGGTCCGCTCAAGGAAGGCCTGGACGCGGGCCTGCAGACCCAGGGCATCAGCGCCAGCGGCCGCACCCAGGCGCCGCACGTGCAGGCCTTCCAGGAAAAGCTGGGCGCCCACGCCGCCGCGGCCGAACAGGTCACCGGCGTGCCGGCCAAGTTCATGCTGGGCCAGGCCGCGCTGGAAACCGGCTGGGGCAAGCGCATGATCCGCAACGCCGACGGCACGAACAGCAACAATCTGTTCGGTATCAAGGCCGGCCCTGGCTGGAAAGGCAAGGTCGCCACCGCCGTGACCACCGAATACGTGAACGGCGTCGCCCAGCGCCGCGTGGAAAAGTTCCGCGCCTACGACACGCCGGCCGACTCGTTCAAGGATTACGCGCGCATGCTGGCGAACAATCCACGTTACGAAAAGGTCATCAACAGCGCAGGCAGTCCCGAAGCATTTGCCCACGGCCTGCAGCGCGCCGGCTATGCCACCGACCCGAACTACGGCCACAAGCTGAGCAAGATTATCAAGAACTCATTGGCATGACGACATACGCAAGGCGTTCAAGTTTCGACGCGACTTGCCGTAAAAGACAACATCAATAGAGAAACGACATGTCCGGAAACCTTCTCAGCATCGGCAAGACAGGCTTGTACGCGGCCCAGGCCGCGCTCAGCACGACTGGCCACAACATCACCAACGCCAATGTGGCCGGCTACAGCCGCCAGGGCGTGGTGCAGGCCACGTCGACCCCGGTCGAGACCGGCTCCGGATTCGTTGGCACCGGCACCAAGATTGCCGAAATCAAGCGCTACAGCGACGATTTCCTGAACACCCAGGTGCGCACCGCAGGCGCCAGCAAGGCGTCGTTCGACACCTATTACGCGCAGATCAGCCAGGTCGACAATTTGCTGTCGAATACCACCTCGGGCCTGTCACCGGCGATGCAGAACTTCTTTGCGGCAGTGCAGGACGTCAGTGCCAACGGCGGGTCGGCAGCGTCGCGCCAGTCGCTGCTGTCGGCAGGCGCCTCGCTGGCCGGCACCTTCCAGCAGATTGACATGCGCCTCGAGGAAATTGATGCCGGCGTCAATACGCAGATCGAATCGAACGTCACCCTGATCAATTCCTACGCCCGGCAAATCGCAGACCTGAACAACAAGATCGCCGGTTATGGCACAGGCAGGCAGCCGAACGACATGCTCGACCAGCGCGACCAGCTGGTGACGGAGCTGAACCAGCACGTCAAGGCGACCGTCACGGTCGGGAACAACAATGCCCTGAACGTCTCGATCGGCAATGGCCAGCCGCTCGTCATGGGCCAGCAGTCGTTCCAGCTGGCGGCGTTGAAGTCGCCGACCGACTTGTCGCGCGTGACGGTAGGCTATGTTACCGGCGACAAGACGGTGGCCTTGCCGGAAAATGCGCTGGCCGGCGGCGAGCTCGGCGCCTTGCTGGAGTTCCGCACGAACACGCTGGACCGCGTGCAGAACGCGGTCGGCCGCCTGGCGATCGGCCTGGCGACCAGCTTCAATGACCAGCACAAGCTCGGAATCGATCCGGCGCGTGCACAGGGCCAGGATTTTTTCAAGACGGGCCAGGCCTACGTGGCGGCGGCCGTGACCAACGTGCGGCCGGCCACGGCGGCTGTCGATGCCGCCATCGCCGACCCGGCGCTGCTTACCGACAGCGATTACCGGGTGGAGACGGACGGCAGCAGCTTCTACGTCACGCGCCTGTCCGACAAGGAGCGCACCAAGGTCGATCCCTATGATGCGAACGGCACGACCTTCAGCAAGGACGGCGTGGATTTCCATTTTTCCGGCACCCCGATCGCCGGCGACAGCTACCTGGTGCGCCCGAGCGCCAACGGTGCGTCGAGCCTGCAGCTGGCGCTGTCGGACGTGAGCCAGATCGCCGCCGCCGCGCCGCTGGCGACCGCGGTTCCGCAGTCGAACAAGGGAAGCGGCCAGATCAGCGCCGGTAGCGTCGACGCCGGCTATTTCGCGGCGCCACCGGCGCTGCCCGTGACGCTGAGCTACGCCGGCGGCATGCTGTCCGGATTTCCCGATCCGGCCGCGGTGACCGTCGATGGCAAGGCGGCCGAGCCCGATGCCGACGGCAATATCGCGTTCAAGGCCGGCGCGACCTACAGCTTCAATGGCGTGAGCGTGAAGCTGTCGGGCGCACCCATGGATACCGACAGCTTCAGTATCGCTGCCAACACCGGCGCCAGCGCCGATACCCGCAACATGCTGGCGCTGGCCGGGCTGCAAACGAAAAACATCCTGAATAATGGCAGTGCCACGTTCCAGTCGGCATTTGCCCAGACCGTCAGCTCGGTCGGCAACAAGACGCGCGAAGTGCAGGTCAGCGCGAGCGCGAGCGAGGCGCTGTTCAAGGAAGTGCAGGCCTCGGCCGAGAACGTTTCAGGTGTCAACCTGGACGAGGAAGCGGCGAACCTGATGAAATACCAGCAGGCTTACCAGGCCGCCGGCAAGGTGATGCAAATTGCCACCAGCATCTTCGACACCTTGCTGTCGATCGCACGCTGAACCCGGAACGCAAGCGGAGCACACCATGCGCATCAGTACCCGAACCATCTATGAAAACGCCACGAATCAGCTCAACTCGCTGCAGTCGCAACTGGCGAGGACGCAAAACCAGCTGTCGGCCAATACGCGCATCCTGACTGCGGCCGACGACCCGATCGCCGCGGCGCGCGCGCTCGAGGTGACGCAATCACAGTCGCTCAACACCCAGTACGCCACCAACCGCAACAGCGCCACCAGCGCCCTGGCCCTGGTGGAGCAGGCGCTGAACGAAGGCGGCAACCGGGTGATGGATGTGCAAACCTTGCTGGTGCAGGCCGGCAATGGCGCGCTCAACAAGAGCGACCGCGAGAAGATCGCCGGCGAAATCGAGGCGCGCATGCAGGATCTGCTGGGTGTGGCGAACAGTACCGACGGTAGCGGCCATTATCTGTTTTCCGGCTACCGCAGCACCACGGTACCGTTCGTCGAGGTCGAGGGCGGTGCGGACTACCAGGGCGACCAGGGCCAGCGCATGCTGCAAGTGGGCGCCTCGCGCACCCTGGCCATCAGCGAGACCGGCAATGCGGTGTTCGAAGGCGCACGTACCGGCAACGGCAGCTACCAGACCGTCATGGCCGCGGGTAACAAAGGCTCGGCGGTGGCCACCAGCGGCTCGGTGGTCGATCCTTCGCTGCTCAATGGTCATGCGTACACGCTGTCGTTTCAGCAAACCGGAACGCCGGCCGCGACCACCTATACCGTGACCGACAATACGGCCGATCCGCCGGAGCAGCTGGTCAGCGGCAAACCCTATATCGAGGGCCAGAAGATCACCGTTGGTGCGGTGTCCTTCGACGTCAAGGGCAGCCCTGCCGACGGCGACAGCTTCGAGGTCAAGCCGGCGCAAAAGGAGTCGGTGTTCGCGACGCTGTCGAACCTGGTGACGGCCTTGCGCACGTCGACCGACGACGAAGCCGGCCGCGCGGCACTGACCAACAAGCTGACGGTGGCCGGTGAAAACCTCGGCTCCGCGCTCGACAATATCCTGTCGGCGCGGGCCTCGGTCGGTTCGCGGATGAAGGAAGTGGACTACCTCGAGAGCGCCGGCGCCGACCTGGGCGTCCAGTACGCATCGACCCTCTCGAAGCTGCAGGACCTCGACGTGGTCAAGGCCATTTCGGATTTCTCGACCCAGCAGTCAACCTTGCAGGCAGCCCAGGTGTCGTTCAAGACCATGTCGGGGCTGTCGCTGTTCAATTACATCAGCTGATTGCGGCGGCGGCGAGCGTAAGCGGCGCCCAGCATCGCCACGCCGAACAGGGCCAGGCTCGATGGTTCCGGCACGTCGGCGGCAATGTTCGAGCCGTTGAGTCGCAAGCTGGCGCTGCGCAGGGTGAAGTCGCTCACGACCCACGACTCGTCGTAGAACGACAGGTAGAACTTGCCGCTGCTGGCGATGTTCGAGAATACATCAGCGTGGCTGGCAGCGTCGATGTGGAAGGTCTGGCTGATGACAGCGTTGCTCTTGGTCATGCTCATCAGGCTGCTCGAAACATGATCGGCCTGGTCGCCAACGCCCACGAACCAGTTTTCGTAGGTTTTCGTGTTGACGAGCTTGAAGAAGTCATTGGTATTGCTGAAGCTTAAGGTCAGGTCGAAGCTGTCGATGCTTTTGTAATCGATCGTGCTGAAATCGAATTCGTCATTGAACCTGGTGCAGCCCGACGCCGTATCCTTGACCGTGACTGCGTTGCCCGTCACTTTGTCGCAAGGCTTGCGTATGCCGGTATTCGGGTTGACATTGCCTTTTGCGCTGCCGTAGTTCTTGTCGACCGATCCTAGCTCAATAACACTTGCATTGGCGGAAGCCGCAGCGGCGAGCAGCAGGGCAGGAAGGGCGCGCTTGATCATTGCTTTCATTATTTCTCCAGTTGGAACAGGTATCGAAAAGGACTTCGTTACCTATTGAGCAAACATCGTGCCAACTGGAAATTATCTTGTAAATTCAGAAACTTAGATTTTTTGTCGCTTTCTATAGTTGCACAGTGTAAAGAATTTCTACAAAGAATTAAAATTTTCGATACGCCAAATGTATTTACGCTGGTAATCTGTCGTCATTGCATACCATCTCTTGCAATTTTTCTTGCGACAGCGCGGCGCTGAAGTAATAGCCCTGCATCTGGTCGCAATGATGGGCACGCAGGAACGCGAGCTGCTCGAAGGTTTCCACACCTTCGGCAATGACCTTCATTTTCAGGTTGTGGCCGAGCGCGATGATGGCGCGCGTGATCACGGCATGGCCGTCGTGCAGGCCGCCGCCCAGGAAGGACCGGTCGATCTTGATGAAGTCGACCGGGAATTTCTGCAGGCGGCTCAGGCTCGAATAACCGGTGCCGAAGTCGTCGATCGACAGGCGCACGCCCAGCGTCTTCAGTTCGGCCAGCGCCTCCGTCGCCTCGGCTGGCCGGTCCATCAGCTGGCTTTCCGTCACTTCCAGTTCCAGCATGTGCGGGTCGACCCCGTGGCGCTTCAGCACCTCGGCCAGGTGGCGTGCAAACTGGCGCTGGCGTAACTGCCGCGCCGACAAATTCACGGAAATCACGAAGTCTTCGATGCCGAGCGCGCGCAAGGCTTTCAGGGCGCCGCATGCCTCGGCGATCACCCACTCGCCCAGCGGCACGATGAGGCCGGTTTCCTCGGCTACGGGAATGAATTCGTCCGGGGAAATCATGCCCTGTTCGGGATGGCGCCAGCGCACCAGGGCTTCGGCCCCGACCACCTTGCCGGTGCGCAGGTCCACCTTCGGCTGGTAGCCGAGCATCAGTTCGTCGTTGCGGATGGCGCGGCTCAGGCTTGCCTCCAGCATCAGGTGCTGGTGCACGATCTGGTTCAGCTCCGCCGTATAGAACTGGGCGTTGTTCTTGCCCAGGGCCTTGGCGTGGTACATGGCGGCATCGGCGGCGCGCATCACGCGGTCGACGCTGTCACCGTCGAGCGGGAACAGGCTGACGCCGATGCTGGTGCCGGGCACGATTTCGCGGCCGGCCACGTCGATCGGCGCGCGCACGCTGCGGCGGATGCGCTCGACCAGGTCGGCCACATGCTCGGCGCTGGGCTGGTCGTTGATCACCAGCACGAACTCGTCGCCGCCGACGCGCGCGACCGTGTCGTGTTCGCGCACGTTCGCTTTCAGGCGGCTGGCAATTTCTTGCAGCACCACGTCGCCCGCTTCGTGGCCGAAGTTGTCGTTGATGTGCTTGAAGTTGTCGAGGTCGAGAAAGGCCAGCGCACCCAGCACCCCATATTCCAACGCATGGTCGATCGCCTGCTTCAGCTGGTCTTGCAGCAGGGTGCGGTTGGCCAGGCCGGTGAGCGGGTCGTGGTGGGCCAGGTGGTGCAGGCGGCGCTCGTAATAGCGCGCTTCGGTGATGTCGTTGATCACCGCCACGAAATGCGTCACCTCGCCATCGATGTTCGTCACCGGGTCGATGCGCAGGTCGTTCCAGAACACTTCGCCGTTCTTGCGTGCGTTGCGCAGCACCGAGCGCACGCTTTCCTTGTGCACGAGCGCATCGTGGATGCGCCTGTGTTCCGACACGTCGCAGCCTTCGATGCGCATGAAGCGCGGGTTGCGGCCCTTGATTTCCGCCAGTGTGTAGCCGGTAATCTGCTCGAAGGCGGGGTTGACGTATTCGATCTTGTTGTCGCCGCCTTCGCAGCAGGTGATCAGGATCGCGTTCACGCTCGAGAACATTGCGCGCTCGCGCACCCGCAGCCCCTGCTCGGTGCGCTTGCGTGCCTCGATGTCGAGCCCGGTGCCGAATATGCAGGGCAGGCTGCCCAGGCTGGTGCGCGCGCAATGGAACAGGAAGGTGGTGCGCTTGCCGTGCTTGCTGATCAGTTCGGCTTCGTGCGAGGAACTGCCGTAGTCGAACGCGTCCAGGATCTTTTGCACGATCGTGGGCCGCTCTTTTTCGTCGAAGAAGAACTTGACGTTACTCGTCGGCAGCTCCTCGCTCGACATTTCCAGCGCTTCTTCGAGCTGGTGGTTCCACAGCAGCAGGTGACCGCTCTGGTCGATCACATAGAACACGCAGGGCAGGCCTTCGATGATGTCGGCCACCGGCAAGTCCTGGATCAGCGAATAGCGCGGCGGGCTATGGCCATTGCGCGGAATGACGATCACGCTGTAGGCGCCGGGCTGGCCCGGATCGTAGGATTGCGGTGCCACCGTCACGCGGATCGGCAGGCGGTGGCCGTTGGCGCACAGCAGGAAGCCGACCGATTCGGCATCGGCGCGCGCCGCCATCGACACGCCGCCGCCGGCGTCGTTGAACTCGACCACGCGGTCCAGGGTCTGGTGGCGGATGTCCGACACCGTGTAGCCAGCGAGCATTTCGCAGGCCCGGTTCCAGCTCGTGATGACGCCGGCGGCGTCGACCACGAAGACGGCAAGGGGCAGGGGTGAGAGATTCAAGCGATTCTCCTGGACCGCCGCGCAGGTGCAGTGCGGCGCTTACCATGTATTTACAGTCCATGATACCGCTTTGATCAGGTGTGCGCGCGGACATGTTTCTGGCGTGCGGACGGACAATCAGGCAGCCGTGTCGGAATGGCAGGCCGCGCTGTCCTGCACACGATCGGTATCGAGGGCCTGCACGTCACAGGCAGGCGCGCCAGTCTGTGCCTGTCGCGTGCGATGGCCGGGCTGGTCCTGTGTAAGCATGGGCTCGACGGCTAAGGCAGCGCCCGCGGCCCGGTTGCCGGCGCAGGCCCCGGGGGGCGGTCGGCGGCGGTCCGCGCGAGCCGCCGCCCAGCCTCGATTCCCTCGTTGAACAGGTTGACGATCGGCGTACCCAGGTAGGGCAGGCTCAGGCTCAGGGTCAGGAGCCCGACCCCGAGCGTAACCGGGAAGCCGATCCCGAAAATGTTCAGCTGCGGCGCCGCCCGGGTCAGGATGCCGAGCGCGACGTTGACAATCAGGATCGCGGCGATGATCGGTAGCGCCAACTGCAGCCCTGCCGAAAAGATGCGCGAGCCCAGGCGCACCAGTTCCAGCGGTGCCGCCAGCGACAGCGGCGTGGCCGAGATCGGCAGGCTGATGAAGCTTTCGGACAGGGCCGCCAGCAGCACCAGGTGCGCGTTCACGGCGAGGAAAGCCATGGTCGCGACCATCGACATGAACTGGCTGATCGCCGCCGAGCGGCCATGGGTGGAGGGGTCGAAGAAGGAAGCGAAACCGAGACCCATGGTGGAACTGGCCAGTTCCCCCGCATACTCGAACGCGGCGAAGACCAGGCGCATGGAAAAGCCCATCGCCAGCCCGATCAGCAGCTCCTGCACCAGGATCAGCAGGCCGGCGTACGACATCGGATCGAGGGCGGGCAGGGCCGGCACCGTGGGTGCGATCACCAGCGCAAGCAGCACCCCGAGCACCACCTTTGCCGACACCGGCACGCTGGTGTGGCCGAACACCGGGGCGGAGGCGACCAGCCCGAGGATGCGCGTCAGGGGCCACAGCAGGCCCGCGATCCAGGCGTTGATCTCGCCCGATGTCAGGGTCAGCATCGAACGCGAACCTAGCCGACCATGCCGGGAATCCCGGTGAACACCTGGCGCATGTAGTCGAGCATGACCGACAGCATCCACGGCCCCGCCACCACCAGGGCAATGAACACGCCGACCAGTTTCGGAATGAAGGAAAGCGTCGCTTCGTTGATCTGGGTCGCGGCCTGGAAGATGCTCACGACGAGGCCGATGATCAGCGCCACCAGCAGCAGCGGCGCCGACACCAGCAGGGTGATTTCCATGGCCTGCCTGCCGAGGGTCATGACGGATTCAGGAGTCATCGCCGCCTTCCTAGTTGAAACTCTGGGACAGCGAGCCCAGCAGCAGTTGCCAGCCGTCGACCAGCACGAACAGCATCATCTTGAACGGCAGCGAAATCACGGCCGGCGACATCATCATCATGCCCATCGCCATCAGCACCGAGGCCACCACCATGTCGATGATGAGGAAGGGGATGAAGATGGCGAAGCCGATCTGGAACGCCGTCTTCAGCTCGCTGGTGACGAAGGCCGGGATCAGCACGCGCAGCGGCACGTCTTCCGGGCCCTGCAGGGCCGGCGTGCGCGAGATCTTGGCGAACATGGCGAGGTCCGACTGGCGCGTCTGCTTCAGCATGAAGTCCTTCAGGGGCGCGGCGCCGCGGTTCATCGCCTCCGTCATCTGGATGCGGTTTTCCTGCAGCGGCACATAGGCCTCGGTATAGATCTTGTCGAAGGTCGGCCCCATCACGAACAGGGTCAGGAACAGGGCCAGGCCGACCATCACCTGGTTCGGCGGCGCGGTCTGGGTGCCGATCGCCTGGCGCAGCAGCGACAGCACGATGATGATGCGGGTAAAACTCGTCATCATCAGCAGCGCGGCCGGCAGGAAGGTGAACGCCGTCATCAGGAGCAGCGTCTGCACCGGCAGTGAGTACTCGGTGCCACCGCCCGGGGCGGGGCTGGTGGTCAGGGCCGGAATGCCGGGCTGGGCCAGCGCCGCCAGCGGCAGCAGGGCAGCCAGGCCGGCAACCAGCAGGAAAGTCTTATGTCGCATTGCGTTTGTCGATCGTCTTTTTGAGCCAGTCGGAAAAATTCGTGACCGGCAATGTATCGGCGGCCAAGGTGGCGCCCGATTGTACGCCAGCCTCCTGCCGCGGCATCGTGGCAAGCGCATTCACGCGTCCCGGCGAGGCGCCGACCACGATCCACTGGTTGCCCACTTCCACCACCATGATGCGTTCGCGTCCGCCGATGTTCAGCGCCCCGACCAGGCGCAGGTTGGCGGAATTGCCGGTGAGCCTGGGCCCCCAGCGCTTGGCCGCCCAGGCCAGCGCCGCCAGCAGGCCCAGCACCAGCAGCAGGGCGAAGATGGTCTGCATCAGCATGCCGGTGGAGGGAACGTGGGCGGGCTGGGGAATCGTTGCGGGCCGTGCCGGGGTGCCGGGGATGGCGGCCGGGGCCGCAGGGACGACGGTGGCGGGCGGGTCGTTCACCGGGTTCTGCGCCGTGGTCGGCACTTCGCCGACGGTGGTGGCGCGTTCCGGCGGCACGATATCGACCTGGGCGTCGGAGGAAGCCGGCGCGCTGGCCGGCGCAGTGGCCGATGAGGCGGTTGGCGCTTGTGCAGCAGCAGGCCTTGCCGATGCGGTGGCCGCCGGCGCCTGCGCCGAGGCCGCCAGCGGCAGCCAGCAGGCCGCCGCCAGCATCACGCTCGCCCCGCACCCGCGTAACAGGGAGAATTGCGGACATCCATGTCCGGTCATGCGGGCGAGGGCAAGCGTGGGCATCATTTATTCAATTTTCTGATCCGTTCCGATGGCGTGATGATATCAGTCAGGCGGATGCCGAACTTGTCGTTCACGACCACGACCTCGCCCTGGGCGATCAGGCAGCCGTTCACCAGCACGTCCATCGGTTCGCCGGCCAGGCCGTCGAGCTCGACGACCGAGCCCTGGGCCAGTTGCAGCAGGTTCTTGATCGCGATCTTCGTGCGGCCCAGTTCGACGGTGAGTTGCACCGGAATGTCGAGGATGAAGTCGATGTCATTCGGCGTTTCCGGGCGCGGACTCCTGGCGCCGAAGTCCTGGAACACGGCGGCCGTGGCGGCCTGCTGCTTCTGCAATGCGGCGGCTTCGGCGGCGGCCTGCTCGGCTATCGCGGCGCCCCAGTCGTCGTCGAGGTGTTGATCGTCCTGGTTGTCAGACATGGTGTTTCTCCTGATTGAAGCTGTCGGTATTTGCCAGCAATTTCTCGACCTTCAGCGCATATTGCCCATTCGCGACGCCGTATGTGCATTCCATCACGGGCACGCCGTCGACGGTGGCCTGGATGGTGTCGGGAACCGAGATCGGAATGACGTCGCCGATCTTCATGTTGAGGATGTCGTCGAAATTCGCCTTGCCATGGCCGAGTTCGGCCACCAGTTCGACCTCGGCGATCTGGATCTGCTGCGTCATCAGGCGGATCCAGCGTTTGTCCACTTCGAGCGCCTCGCCCTGCAGGCTCGACGTCAGCGCATCGCGGATCGGCTCGATCATCGAGTAGGGCATGCAGAAGTGGATCTGGCCCGATACCGGCCCGAGCTCGATGGTGAAGGTGGACGATACCACGACTTCGTTCGGGGTCGCGATGTTGGCGAACTGGGTGTTCATCTCCGAGCGGATGTACTCGAATTCGATCGGGTACACCGGTTCCCACGACTTGCCGTAGGCCTCGAACACGATGTCCAGGATGCGCAGGATGATGCGCTGCTCGGTCTGGGTAAAGTCGCGGCCTTCCACACGGGTGTGGAAGCGGCCGTCGCCGCCGAACAGGTTGTCCACCAGCAGGAATACCAGGCCCGGATCGAAGACCATCAGCGCGGTGCCGCGCAAGGGCTTCATGTGGATCAGGTTCAGGTTGGTCGGCACCACCAGGTTGCGGATGAATTCGCTGTACTTCGACACCCGCACCGAGCCCACCGAGACCTCGGCGCTGCGGCGCAGGAAGTTGAACAGGCCGATGCGCAGCAGCCGCGCGAAACGCTCGTTGATAATCTCGAGTGTCGGCATGCGGCCGCGCACGATCCGCTCCTGGGTCGCCAGGTTGTAGGTGCGGACTCCCGAGGTATCTTCAGGCGCGGAGATGTCGTCCTGATCGCCGTTGACCCCCTTGAGGAGGGCATCGACTTCTTCCTGTGAGAGGAAATTATCGGCCATGATGTTTCTTTACTGGATGATGAACGAGGTGAACAACACGTCGGAGACTTCCTGTTCGTCGCCTTCTTCTTCGAACGGCACTTGTACCACGGCCTTGATCTCGGACGCCAGCTGCTGCTTGCCTTCGACAGTGCTGATTTCGGACGCTTTCTTGCCCGACAACAGCAGCAGCACGCGGCTGCGCACCTTGACCATGTTTTCCTTGATCAGGGCGCCTTGTTCCGGGCCATTCACCTGCAGGGTAAACTGAACCTGCAAATACTGGTCGCCGTTCTCGGGTTGCAGGTTCACCACAAACTGTTCCACCGGAATGTACTCGGCCTTGTGGGCTTCCTTGGCCTTCTTCTTTTTCTTCGGCGCTTCCTCGTGGGCCTCGGCATCGCCGCTGCCGTGCAGGAAAAACCAGCCCGCGCCGGCGCCGCCGCCCAGCAGGAGCACGCCCGCGATCGCGATGATCATGAGCTTCGTCTTCGACCGGCCGGCTGGTGCTGCCGCGTCTGCGTTCGGGTCGGCCTTCGTTTTCGGATTCACTTTCAAGATGCCTCGTGCCAAATGGGTTGCGTAATTATGGCATTATCGAGAAAAAGTGCGCAGCGGCAAGCCTTGAAAAGAAAGGGGAAGGTGGGTCAGATCGGGGTTTGTCGAGTGTCATCGTACGAGGCCCGAGGTTCGTAGGGTGGGCACTTGTGCCCACGCGGTATGGTACCGATGATCATTCGTGCCTTGAAAATATCGATACGCTTAACGTCAAAACATGTGAATGCGCGCGTACGTTAGCCCGCGTGGGCACGGAGTGCCCACCCTACGTCAACGTGGCGGATTGCAAATAAAAACGGCCGCGTGAAGCGGCCGTTGTCGTGTGGTGATGCTCTTTTACGCGAAGGTATCGACTGCCCCCGCACCACCCAAGATGCTGGTACGCTGGCGTGGCGTTACTTCCGCCACGCTGCTGTCGCCGCCGCTGACGCCATTCCCGCCGCCGTTACCCGAGCGGCCTGAACCAGACTGATTCTGCTGCTGATTACCCTCGTTCCCCGAGTTCACGCTCGCATTACCCAGCGCAATCCCGCTCTCGCTCATCATCTCGCGCAGGCGCGGCAGGGCGTTTTCCAGGGCCTGGCGTACCTCCAGCTGCTGCGACGAGAAGGTCACGCTGGCCATGTCGTTCGACACGTTCAGCACCACCTGCACCGGACCCAGGTCCGGCGGGTTCAGTTCCAGCGTCGCGGTCTGCTCTTCGCCGCCCACCATCCAGATCACTTTCTGGCCGACCTGATTGTCCCAGGCTTGCGTACCCACGCGCGCGCTCAGGCGGTCGGTCGGCACGGCGCCCGCGGCCTGGGCGTTTTGCAGGGCATTCGTCTGGGCGACGAGGTTGGTGAAGGTTTCCGGCGCGGCCGTTTCCTTCAGGGCCGCCGCGCTGTCGTGCAGCTTGGCGGCGAACTGGCCGGCGTCAAGCTGCAGCTTGCCGGCCTGCTCGCCCGCCTTGCCCAGGTCCAGGCCGCGCAGGTCGGTCCCCGGCGCCGCCTTGCCCGGGGCGTCGTCGGCCGCCAGCGTCTTGGTGTCGAGCTTGATGGCCGGCTCGGCGCCTTCCAGGCCCAGCTTGCCTTTCAGGCCGCCTTGGCCGCCCGCAGTCTCGGTGTCGAGCGTTGGCGTGGCCTTGGCCGCCGCTTGCGGCTGGCCCAGGCTGGCCAGCATGGCGAGCATGTCGGTGACCGAATCGGCTGCCTTGCTGTCGCCCGGCGCCGCTTCCTCGCCCTCGCCACTGTCGGCGCCGGCTTTGGTTTCGGTGCTGGCCTGGGCGGTGTCGGTCTTGTCGGCACTGTCCGTCTTGGCGCTGTCCTTGGCTGGCTCCTTGGCCGCCTCGCGTGCCGGCGCCTTGGCTTCGTTGGCGGCCGGCTTGTTGGCTTGCGCGGCCTGCGCCTGCGGCTTGGCGGCCATCTGTGGCTGAGGTTGCTGAGGCGCCTGCGGCGCCGGCTGCATCTGCGCCTGGCGCTGCTCCAGCTGGCGCTGCTCGATCTGGCGTGTCAGCGTCGCGCCGAAGTTCGCGCCATCGGAGTTCAGCACGGCATTGCCGCGCATGTTCTGCGACTGGCCATTCAGGCCGTTCGCGCCATTGACCTGGAACGCAAGGGAAGTGGTGTGCATCGTCATGATTCGTTCAACGTTGGTTGCGGACGGTACGCGCAGCGTGGTCATCCATCATTTTCTGGTCGCGCTTGTCGGCGATCTTCTGGGCTTCCGCCAGCGCACGCTCGTTCAGCGTGCGGTAGGACAGTCGCTTGCGCTCGCTTTCCTGCCAGGCTTTCTTTTCCTGGTCGCCCTTGTACTTCGCGTGTTTCACGACTTCGGCCTGGCCATTGATCGCGTTGTCGAGCTTGCCGACAAAGGCGACGAAGTTCTGGTAGGCGAAGGGCGTGATGCCTGCCATCTGCTGCTGGTCCAGGCGGTTCGCGTAATCGTCGCGGTAGCCGAGCAGCATCTGGTACTTCTGCTCGGCTTCCTCGACCGCCTTCAGCGCGGCGCCGAGACGCTTGGCCGCGTCGTCGGATTCGCGCTGGGCCAGTTCGATCAGGGTTTCAAGGGCGGAGGTATTTGCCATAGTGGATCAGTATATCCACGTAGCAACCATGCCGATCAGCTGAACAGAGAGGTTAATTGCCCCAAGCTCTGGTCCAGGCCGGTGTTTTCGAAGATTTCCTGGCACAGGAATTCCTCGATCTTTTCGTTCAGCGCAATCGCCTGGTCCAGCACCGGATCGCTGCCCGGTGCATACGCGCCCACGCTGATCAAGTCGCGCGAGCGCTGGTAGCGCGAATACAACTGTTTCAGTTTGCGCGCCGCCAATTGGTGCTCGTGCGTAGTAATGCCGTGCATGGCGCGGCTGATCGATTGTTCGATGTCGATGGCCGGGTAGTGGCCGGCTTCGGCCAGGTGGCGGTTCAGTACGATGTGGCCGTCGAGAATACCGCGCGCCGCATCGGCAATCGGGTCCTGCTGGTCGTCGCCCTCGGACAGCACGGTATAGAAGGCGGTGATCGAGCCGCCGCCCTCCAGGCCGTTGCCGGCACGTTCCACCAGCACCGGCAGCTTGGCGAACACCGAGGGCGGATAGCCTTTGGTGGCCGGCGGCTCTCCGATCGCCAGGGCGATCTCGCGCTGGGCCATGGCGTAGCGGGTCAGCGAATCCATGATCAGCAGGACGCTCTTGCCCTTGTCGCGGAAGTGCTCGGCAATCGCCGTGGCATAGGCCGCGCCCTGCAGGCGCATCAGCGGCGGGCTGTCGGCCGGTGCGGCGACAACAGCCGAGCGCGCCAGGCCTTCCGGCCCCAGGATCTGCTCGATGAATTCTTTTACTTCGCGGCCCCGCTCGCCGATCAGGCCGACCACGATGATTTCCGCCGTGGTATAGCGCGCAATCATGCCCAGTAGCACCGATTTACCCACGCCGGTACCGGCGAACAGGCCCAGGCGCTGGCCGCGGCCCACGGTCAGCATGGAATTGATGGCGCGTACGCCCACGTCCAGCGTGTCCTTGATCGGTGCGCGGTCGAGCGGGTTCACGGGGCGGGCATTGATCGGCGCCATGTCGTTGGTGCCGAGCGGCCCCTTGCCGTCGAGCGGACGGCCGGCGCCGTCGACCACGCGGCCCAGCAGCTCGATGCCGACCGGCAGGTGGCGCGCGCGGTCGCTCGGGCGGCGCCGCGGGTGGGCCACCGTGCCCGGACGCGGCACCGGCGTTTCCACCGGAAACACGCGCGAACCCGGCACCACGCCTTCGACATCGCTTTGCGGCATCAGGAACAAACGGTCACCCTCGAAGCCGACTACTTCGGCTTCGATCTTCGTGCCGCTCGACAGCGGAATGGTGCAGGCGCTGCCGACAGCCAGGCGCAGGCCGACGCATTCCATCACCAGGCCGGCCACGCGCGTGACGCGGCCCGACACCTGCATCGGCTCGACAAAGCCGAGCAGGGCGTCGCAATCGGATAAATACGATTTCCAGCGCGCCGTGTGGCGATCAAGCGTGGCCGTCGTCATCAGCCCAGCCACTCCACGTTCTTGCCCAGCGCATGCGACAGGCGGGTCCAGCGCGCCTGGGCCGTGGCATCGATCTGGTTGCTGGCGGTATCGACCTTGCAGCCGCCGCGCGCCACCTGCGGATCGGCGACCAGGCGCCAGCCGCCCTTGTCGATCTCGTCGCCCAGGCCGGCGCGCACGATCTCGATGTCGTCCGGATGCACGGCCAGCACGGCAGGCTGCTGCAGCACCGGCAGGTATTCGATGGCTTCGCGCACGATCGGGATGATGATTTCCGGGCGCACCTCGAAAGCGGTGCGCACCATCGAGCGCGCCAGGTGCAGGGCCAGGTCGAGCACGTCGGATGCGATGCTGTCGTCGGCCTGCGCCAGCGCCGTGGAGAAGCTGGACGCGACCGCGCGCAGGCTGTCGATTTCGCCGGCGGCGTCGATCCGGCCCTGTTCCAGCGCCTCGGCATGGCCGGCGGCGTAACCCGCAGCCTGGCCTTCTTCCAGGCCCTCGGCATAGCCCTCGGCGCGCGCCGCTTCGCGCAATGCTTCGAGTTCGGCGGCGGTCGGCAACTGAAGTTGAGGGACTGCCGCAGCGGCGGCAACGCCTTGGGCTGGCGCTCGCGCCGCTGCCGCCGCGGCGGCAGTTGCCTTTTCCCGCTCCTCGGCCGCGATGCGGGCTGCCAGCGTGCTCGGGCGCTGGTCGCCGAAGGAGTTCATTTCCCAGCGCTTGAAGGCGCCTTGCGTGTCTTTGTTCATCGTCGAATATTAAACGATTAGACGAAAGAGTCCTCGCCCTTGCCGCCCAGCACGATCTGGCCTTCGTCCGCCAGGCGGCGCACGATCTGCAGGATCTGCTTCTGCTGGGCTTCCACTTCCGACAGCCGCACCGGACCTTTCGACTCCAGGTCTTCGCGCATCATTTCGCTGGCGCGCTGGCTCATGTTCCTGAAGATCTTCTCGCGCAGGTCCTGCGAGGCGCCTTTCAGGGCGATGATCAGCATGTCCGACTGCACTTCGCGCAGCAGCAGCTGGATGCCGCGGTCGTCGATGTCGATGATGTTGTCGAACACGAACATCTCGTCCATGATCTTCTGCGCCATGTCGTTGTCGTAGTTCTTGATGTTTTCCATCACCGCGCTTTCCTGCTCGCCGGCCATGAAGTTCAGGATCTCGGCCGCCGTGCGCACGCCGCCCAGCGAAGACTTCTTGATGTGCTCGTTACCCGACAGCAGCTTGGTCAACACGTCGTTCAGCTCGCGCAAGGCCGCCGGCTGCACGCCGTCCAGGGTGGCGATACGCAGCACCACGTCGTTGCGCAGGCGGTCGGTGAAGTGGCTCAGGATCTCGCAGGCCTGGTCGCGCTCGAGGTGGACCAGGATGGTGGCGATGATCTGCGGGTGCTCGTTGCGGATCAGTTCCGACACCGATTGCGCGTCCATCCACTTCAGGCTTTCGATGCCCGAGGCGTCCTTGCCGCCCAGGATACGGTTCAGCAGCACCGCCGCCTTGTCGTCGCCCAGCGCCTTGGTCAGCACTTCGCGGATGTATTCGTCCGAATCGAGACCAACCGTCGAGTGGGCGTCGGCCTCGTCGCGGAAGGACTCCAGCACATTCACCACCTGCTCGTGCTGGACCGCCTTCATCGAGGCCATCGCCGCGCCGAGCTTGAGCACTTCGCGCGGACCGAGGAACTTCATGACCTCGGCCGCTTCTTCCTCGCCCATGGCCAGCATCAGGATGGCCGCTTTCTGGATACCGTCTTGTTTGTCGCTCATTATTCCGACCCCACCCATGCCTTGATCACGTTTGCCACGATGCGCGGATCGTTACGCGCCATCTCTTTTGCCATCGCCAGGTTGGCGCGATAGCTGCGTCCCCGCGGTTCTTCTTCCGGTGCCAGCGGCATCCCGTCCGGACCCAGGGCCGGCTTGCCGCCGCTGCCCAGCTCGACGGTGCTGCTGTCGTCTTCGTCGCTGTCTTCGCTCTTTTCCTTCTCGTCTTCCGGCACGGCGGTCACTTCGTCGAACTTGTTCATCACCGGCCGCAGCAGCGGACGCAGGATGCGGAAATACAGGAAAGCCAGGATTGCCGCAATCAGCAGGTACTTGCCCACTTCCATTGCCAGCGGCAGGTTGGAAGGGTCCTTGTACCAGTCCGGGCCGGCTTCGTCCGGCCTGTCGACACCTTCGAACGGGGCATTCGCCACGTTCAGGGTATCGCCGCGCGCTTGCGAGTAACCCATCGCCTGCTTCACCAGCTCGTTGATCTGCGCCACTTCGGCAGCCGGCAGCGGCTTGACGGTGACCTTGCCGGTGGCCGGATCGACGGTACGGCGGTAATTCACCACCACACCCACCGTCAGGCGCTTGATGCCGCCCATCGGACGCTGCTCGTAGCGGATCGTCTTGTCCACTTCGTAGTTGGTGGTCGCATCCTTGCGGCTCGGGCCGCTCTGCGCCGGTGCTGCGCCCGGCGCACCAGGAGCGCCCCCTTCGATCGGCGCGGTCGCCACGCCCGGCGGCTGGTTCGACAGCGCGCCCGGGATGCCGTTGGCGTTGCCGCTCGACGGGCCGGTCTGTTCCGAGGTCTGCTGGCTGCGGATCGCCTGCGGTTCCGGCGGCGAGTTCGGCTTGTACATCTCGGCGGCGGTATCGACCTGGGCGAAATCCACTTCGGCGGTCGCTTCGGCGCGCACATTGCCCTTGCCGACGATCGGCGAAATCAGCGATTCGACCTGCTTGATGATGTTCTGCTGCACCTGCTCGACGTACTTCAGCTGGCTGGCGTCGAGCTGCTTGCCCAGGCCATTGCCTTTCGGCTGTTCCGACAGCAGGTTGCCGTTCTGGTCGACCACGGTCACGTTGCCGATGGTCAGTTCAGGAATGCTCGATGCCACCAGGTGGACGATGGCGCTGACCTGGCCCGGGTCGAGGGCACGGCCCGATTGCAGGTTCAGCAGGACCGAGGCGGTCGGCTTTTGCTGGTCGCGCACGAAGACGGAGGGTTTCGGCAGCGCCAGGTGGACACGGGCGCCGGCCACGGAACCGAGCGACTGGATCGAACGGGCCAGCTCGCCTTCCAGCGAGCGCTGGTAGTTCACCTGCTCGACGAACTGCGACACGCCCAGCTTCTGGTTTTCCAGCAGCTCGAAGCCGACGTTGCCGCCCTTCGGCAAGCCTTGCGCTGCCAGCTTCAGGCGCAGGTCCGGCACTTGCTCGGCCGGCACCAGGATGGCGCTGCCGCCTTCCGAGAACTTGTACTTGACGCCCATCTGGTCGAGCGAGGCGGTGATGGCGCCGCCGTCCTTGTCGCTGTAGTTGGCGTACAGGACGCGATAGTCCGGAGTCTGGCTCCACATCCAGAGCGCGACGACGACGGCCAGCACGGCCGCCACGCCACCACCGGCCACCACCTTCTTGCCCATGGGGGTTTTATGGAAGGGTTGCGGCTGGGCTGGGGTGTCGATCAGTTCGTCAGCAGTCGTGGCGGCCATGTGCTTGTCCGTGAGGGGGAAAGAAATCAGGAGCAGATTATGAAGCCGTAGGGCAACATTCAAACCCCGGAACAAGAGGGGCTTTCCCCTCCTGATCGGCGCCATTTGTTGCGCGCGCGCTGGTATTCTGACAGCCTGAAATTGCCTGTTTGCATTTTATGCACGGGCAGGCACGATAATGCGGACTGAGGAGAACCCATGAGCATAGGCGGCATCGGCGGCATCGACAGCAGCCGCATCGAGTCCATGATGAATCAGCTGAAGGCGGCCAGCAAGCCGGCCGCGCCGTCGCTGGGCGCTGGCGCGGTGGGCGGCCTGGGAGGCATGGGCGGGCTCGGCAAGGCAGCGGGCGTCGCCGCCAACGAAGGCGCCTCGAAGGTCAGCTTTTCCGACGCGCTGAAGAATTCGCTGGAACAGGTGAGCAATTCGCAAAAACATGCGGAAGAGCTGGGCCAGAAATTCGCGCTGGGCGACGACAGCGTGAGCTTGTCCGACACCATGATCGCCATGCAAAAATCAAGCATTGCTTTCCAGGCGACGGTACAGGTACGCAACAAGCTGGTGTCGGCCTATCACGAAATCATGAACATGCAGGTGTGATTCTGCCGGCGGTGGAATGTGGCTGGCGTTTCAGGCCAGGCCCGCCAGGCGCGCATTGCGTTCGCGTTCGAGCCTGGTGATGTAACGCTGCAGCGCCGCCATGTCGCTACGCGGCATGTCGGTGAACATGCAGCCGACGCGGCGGCTGGTCTTGTTGTTGAGCATGGTGAGTTCGATGGCATTGCGCACCTGCAAAGTGGTGTGCACGATACCGGCGTCGGGCAACTCGATGCGGCAGCCGTCGAAGCTCTGGCCTACGATCGCATTCAGGATCATCTTGTTGTCGAGCAGGGCGAGGCCGCCGGCGCCGATGTCGCTCAGCGGGAAGCTGGCATCGCCGCCGCCGAGTTCCGGGGGCGTGGGGATGAATACCTGCACCGGGTTGCTCACCGGCGTGGCCACGCGGTAGAACTCGCGCCGCTGCAGGCGGATCAATGCCTCCGGGAGTTGGGCGGCCAGCGCCGCCGCGCCAGCGAAGGCGCGCTCCTGCAAGCCGGTAGCGCGAAACAGGATGCGGATCTTGTCGAGATAGGTTTCGCACATCACCTGGCCGGCGCGCAGGATGCGTTCGTTCTGCTCGCGGTCGATCGACCGGTCGAGGATGAGCGCGCCGCGTTCCGCATCGACCTCGAGCACCGAGGTAACGCAGACATCGGCCTCGCCCTTGATCTTCATCCGTATCAACTGCTTTTTTTCGCCGATCTGGCGCAGCAGCGCGATGATCTCCTTGCGCGAGCGTACTTCGTAATCACGCCAGTCATCCGAGTCCGCATCATGTATTGCTTGCATCTTGTTCCGCCGGTCTTGCAGGTGAGTCGATGAGGAGTGCGCTGTCGGGCGGGGCGGAAAGCGGCCAACCGTGCTGTTGCGCTGTCTCAATATGATATAGCCATGCCAACAGTTCCGCAATTGCGCGGTACAGGGCGGGCGGAATCTGGCCGTCGAGATCGACGTCCATCAGCAGCGCGACCAGTTCCTTCGATTCGTGGATGAACAGGCCGGCTTCCTGCGCCTTTTCGATGATGCGCCCGGCTACCAGTCCGCGTCCCTTGGCCACCACGGTTGGCGCACCGGCGCCGGCCGTGTAGGCCAGGGCGACCGCGCGCTGCTGGCGCGCGCCGTCGCTGCCGCCGTGCTTGTCATTGCCGTCATCGTGCACCCTGTCCTTCATGGGGCGCTCCTGGTACGGATGTGCAGCGCGGCCAGCTCGCCGCCTGCCGCGGCCAGCGCGTCTTCCAGGCGCGCTGTGCCCGCGCGCAGCGGACCCAGCGCGCCGTCGTCCACCTGCAGGTCGATGCGAACCTGGCCGCCGCGCAGGCTCACGCGGGCCTGCACTTCGCCGAGTCCGGCAAAGCGCAGGCGCAGGTCGCTGTGCCAGGCTGTTTCTTGTTGCGCGCCGTCGCGCCCGCCGTCGTCCTGGCCCGCTTCCCGCGCTACCTTCCATTCGAATGGCTGGCCCGCAGCGAGTTGACCCTGCCACGCGACCTGTCCCTGTTCATGGCTGGCCAGCTGCATGTCGATCAGACGCGCCAGGGCCGGGTCGGTGGGTGGGGTACCGGCCGGCTTGTGTGCTTGCGGCTCGGTCATGAGTTCGGCCAGTGCGCGCTTGCCCTCGCTCCATTCGGCCACGTGCGATTCGTAGAACAGGCCGCTTTTCGAGATGGCGCCTTGCAGCCGCGCGGCAAGCTGGGCAGGGTCCGGAGGCCCTGGCGGCAGCAGTGGCGTGGTGCCGGCAACGGCCGTGCCCTGGCCCGTCGCGCCCTGCAGTACCTGCGCCAGCAGGCGTGCGCCCGGGCTCAGGTCGGCGGCACCGGCGCCTGCCAGCGCGCTCGCCAATGAGGCCGCGGAGGCGGCCCCGGCGCCGGGCAGCAGCGGGCTGGCTTGCAGGGTGGTATTGCCGAGCTGGAAGGTCGGCTGGGGCGAGGCCGCCAGCACTTTCATCGGCAGTGTGGCCCCGGGCTGGGTGCCGGACGGCAGCGCCATGCGTACCGCCGTGTCGGCCACGCGCACCATGAAGCTGCCGTCGCCCAGGCGGGACAGCACCGTGACCGGTACCTTGCTGCCCAACATGGTCGCCAGCGAACGCTGGAAGGCTTCGGTACGCGGATCGCCCGTGCGTTCGGACGCCGCCACCGGCTGTGCCGGCAGCGGCGCGCTGACGCCCGGGCCCGAAATCCGTTCCACCATCGCTCAGCCTGCTGCTGCGTCGGTCATGGCGCCGGCAGCCGTGTCAGACGCTGCCGTAGGCGCCGGCCAGGCGGCACTGGGCGCCGGCATTGCCGAGCAGGGCGGACAAATGGGCAAGCCATGGCATGGTCAGGTCGCGGATGCGCTGGTCGTCGGCAAGGATGCGCCGGATGCAGTCGGCCTTGGCCTGGCGCCCGGCCGGGTCCAGCTGCGCCGGCGCTTCGCCACGCCTGAGAGGTTGTGAAAAAATGGCCATGGCGGCGTTGCCTCGTCTCGCCGTACGCTCGTACTGTCTTCGACTCGGCGCCTTGCCCTGGCCATTTTTTTCACAACCTCTGAGGGTGTCGATGTGCGCCGCGCATTGGCGTTCAAGTTCAGCCAGGCGGTCCCAGTCGCCGGCTTCGGCGGCGGCAAGCATGCGCCCGCCAAGCACGGCGACGGCGGCATAGTCGGACAGCACTTCCTGGCCCGTCATCATCAGGCGCCTCCGGCACGCGCCGGCGCGTCGGCCGCCGCCGGCTGTCCGCCGATCCGGGTCCAGCTTTCGCGCAGGCCGGACAGCAAGGTCTGTACTTCGTCGAGCAGCGCGGACTTGTTGTGCAGGTTGGCGCTGAGCAGGCGGTCGGACATGTAGGCGTAGAGCGCGTCGAGGTTGGCGGCGATGTCACCGCCGGCTTTCTTGTCGAGGCTGGCGCGAAGGCCATTGTCGATGATCGACAGCGCCTTCGAGATGGCGGCACCCTTTTCGGCGACACGGCCAGCTGCCATATGGACGCCTGCGCTCCTGATCGCCGACAGGGCGCCGTCGTACAGCATGACGATCAACTGGTGGGGAGAGGCGGCGATGACTGAAGTTTCCAGGCCTACTTTCGCATAGGCGTGCACGCCACGCTGCGTTGATCCGAACATCGGGTTCTCCAAATACGTCGTTTGTATGCGCATCGCAGGAATGCCGCGCAGGTGTTGATGCCGCGGCGGGCAGGGCGCAAGAGGCCGCTTGCCATCCATCGGCGACGGTGGTTTCCTTGCTTAACGGCAGGATTTAACGGGACTTGAGTAGCGTGGATGCCGTTTTGTTCGGGGCGCACCGGGCCGGCGCAGCCGTGCAGGGCGGCTTCAGTTGGGGCGCGCCTGCTTGCGCCGTTCGTGGTGGCGGCGGTGCAGGGGCGATTGCAGGGCGCGCGCCAGGATGTCGCGCGGCACTTTGCAGCTGTCGAGATACTGGAAAGCGAAATCGACGCCGCGGATATCGACCAGATACAGGGCGTACTCGGCAGCCAGGGCGGTTTCTTCGTCGATTCTTCGCTGGATCATGAACTTCTCCCTTCCTGCCGCCAACAGGCGCTGGCAGGCACTATGCATCGTTGACACGATCATATGCCGCTGCCATGGGCGCGCACTGCAGGAAGTTGTTAGCAATTGTTTCGGCTGTAGGACGGCAGCCGGCAGCCGGATGGCGGCGCTGCATCGCGCGTGGCATGTCGTCGCTTGGCTTGATGCGCAAGGATGAAAGCGGCGGCAGCGTCCGCTTCCAGAGGACGTGCATACAGGAATCCCTGCCCCTGGTCGCAGCCCGCTTCGCGCAGCACCGCGGCCTGGGCCTCGGTTTCCACGCCCTCGGCGATCACGCCCAGGTTCAGGCTGTGCGCCATGGCCGTGATCGCCTGGACAATGGTGCGCGAGTCGCTGCTGTGCTCGATATCGTCGACAAAGGACTTGTCGATTTTCAGTTTGTCGATGGGCAGGCGGCGCAGGTAGCTGAAGCTCGAATAGCCGGTGCCGAAGTCATCGATGCTGAGCGCCACGCCGAGCGACTTGAGCTTGTGCATGATGACCATGCTGTGGCCCGGGTCGGCCATCGACACGCTCTCGGTCAGTTCGAGTTCGAGCAGTTCAGGCGAGAGCCCGGCTGCGGCCAGCTGTTCGCTGACGATGCCGACGATGTCGCTTTGCATGAACTGGCGTGCCGACAAATTCACCGCCAGCGGCGCCGTCGGCACGCCGGCGCTGCGCCAGGCCGCCAGCTGCGCCATCGCGGTCCTGACGATCCATTCGCCGATCGGCGCGATCAGGCCGGTTTCCTCGGCGATCGGCACGAACTCCGCCGGCGACACGACGCCGTGCTCGGGATGGCGCCAGCGCAGCAGCACTTCGAAGCCGGCCAGGGCGCCGCTGTCGAGTGCGATCTTGGGCTGGTACTGCAGGAACAGTTCCGCGCGTTCGAGGGCGCGCCTCAGCTGGCCTTCCAGGGTCAGGCGGCGCCCCAGTTCGCGCCGCTGGGCGGGTTCGAAGCGGACGATCCGTCCTCCGCCCTGGGATTTGGCATGATGCATGGCCGTGACCGCATTGTTGAGCAGGGCGTCGGGCTCGGCGCCGTCGCGCGGGTAGCAGGCGACACCGACGCTGCAGGTGATGGAGATATCGGCGCCGGCCGCAAAGGCATGGCTGTTTACTGCCTGCATCAATCCGTCAAGGCGCGCCAGCAGGTGCGTTTCGCCGCCGGGATCGCTGAGCAGCATGACAAATTCGTCGTTGCCCGAGCGCGCCAGCAGGTCGCCTTCACGCAGGTGCGCCTGCAGGGTACGTGTCACCGCCACCAGGGTCGCATCGCCCACGGCGTGGCCCAGCACTTCGTTGACCCGCTTGAAGCGGTCCAGGTTGAGGCAGGCCACGACGCCGCCGGCCTGCTGCCCTTTCCAGGCCGGGATGCTGTCACCAATGGTGCGCAGCAGGGCCTGGCGGTTGGCCAGGCCGGTCAGGGCGTCATGCGTCAGCAGGTACTTCACCTGTCCGGCCGCGACCGGTACCGGCGCCAGGGCGGCGTTGTGCAGCAACTGTTCGTGCAATTCCTGGGCGGCGCGGGCAAGCTGGCGGTGGTAGATCAGTTCTTCCGCCATGCGCGCCAGCGCATGCAGCTCTTCGAGCTGGCCAGCGTCGAGGGTGCGCGGACGGGTGTCGAGCACGCACAGGGTGCCGAGTTTCGCGCGCTCGACCGAATACAGTTGTACGCCGGCGTAGAAGCGGATGTGGGGCTTGCCCACGACGAGGGGGTTGTCGGCGAAGCGTTCGTCGAGCAAGGCGTCCTCGACCACCAGGGCCTGGTCGCTCAGGATCGCATGGCCGCAGAAGGATACATCGCGCGAGGTCGTCTGGCCGGCAAAGCCACAGCGCGACTTGAACCATTGGGTATCGCTGCCGACCAGGGAGATGAGCGCGGTCGGCATATCGAGCAGCTTGCTGGCCAGGTGGGTGATGCGGTCGAAGGCCACTTCCGGCTCGGAACCGTAGAGTTCCGTGGCATACAGTGCGGCCAGGCGTTTTGCTTCGTCTACCGGGATCTGAGGTCTTTGCATATGTCACAATTCACCGGGGCGGGCGCGTCCGTTATGATGATTTCATTACGCCAGAATACGAATGAAGATGCAATGCGCGCACGGCTGGGAAACGCGATTTCATGCACAGTGAATTGTGAAATATGGTCGCTCAGGAATGGCCACCGCGGATGGCCTTCGGGCACCATGGCGCCGCCGCCGGGGCTTCAGGCCAGGCCGGCCAGGCGGGCGTTACGGGTGCGTTCGAGGTTCAGGATATAACGCTGCACGGCGGCCATGGCGGCGCGCGACATGTCGAGGAATTCGCAGCCCAGGCGGCGCGTGGCACGGTCCTGGTCGGGCGCCTCGCTGCAGTTGCGTACCTGCAGCGAGGCGGTGACGGTGCCGATCTCCGGCAAGGCGATCTCGCAATCCGGATAGACCTGTCCGATCGCGCTGCCAAGCGCACGCGCGTCGTCGCGCAGCGCGATGCCGCCGCAACTGATGTCGTGCAGTAACACAGCCAGTTTGCCGCCCGCCCGGGGAATGAGGGCATGCAAGGGCTTTGCCGACGGCGCCGGCATGCGGTAGTAGGCGCGCCGCTGCAGGCGGACCAGGCTCTGCGGCAGGGCGGCGCGGAAGGCTGCCGCGCCGTCGACGCGCACCTCGTGCAGGCCGGCGGCGCCGAACAGGATACGGATGTTGTCGAGCGTGGTGTCGCAGATCACCTCGTCGGGGGCCAGCAGCGCGGCGGCCTTGTCCGGGGCGCCCTGGAGCAGCAGTGCGGTGTCATCGGCCTCGAGCAGGCGCAAGGTCGCCAGCGGCGCCGCGGGGGCGGTCGCGTCGAACAGCCGCAGCGGTCTTTCCTGCTCGGCCAGGCGGCGCAGTACGGACAGGATATCGGCGCGCGATGCGAGCGCGAATTCCTGCCAGTGTTCGGGTTGTACGTCGGTGAATGCTTGCATTGCCAATTGCTGATTGCCGGAGCGGCGCGGAGTCGGGAGGCGGGAGCCGCAGAACGTGTGAAAAAATGGTCATGGCGGCGTTGCCTCGTCTCGCCGTACGCTCGTACTGTCTTCGACTCGGCGTCTTGCCCTGACCATTTTTTCACGCGCTCGCAGGAAGGCTCCCGCCTATTGCCTCAATTCAATACTTACTTGAGTTCAATATAATATAGGCAAGAGACAGATTCGGCAATCCATCCCGGCCCCGGTTTCTCACACGCCGCCGTAGGCGCGCTGCAGTTTGCGTTCGGTACCGGTATTGCTGATCCGCCTGGACAGTTCCGCCATCCAGGGGCTGACCAGATCGCGGATGGCGCGGTCGTCGGCCAGGATTTTCTGGATCAGGGCGACTTTGCGCCCGCGGCAGGCAGGCGGCAGGGGCGGCGCAGGCGTGCCGCGCAAGACCGCGATGTGGCGGGCGCAGCTCGATTCGAGTACGGTCAGGCGGTCCCAGTCGGCCTCTTGCGCGGCCGCCAGCATCTGTCCGGTGAGCATGCCCACTTCTTCGAACAGCTCGATGATGTGATCGCTGTTCATCATGGCTCAGGCTCCGGCGATGGCAGGGGAGCGGTGCGCTCCGGCGCTCCTGGCGGCGTGCGGATCGATCGCTTCCCAGCTTTCCTTGAGTTCGCGCAGCAGACCCTGTACCTCGCTGATCGGCGCGGCATGGTTGTGCAGGTTGGCGTCGAGCAGGCGTTCGCCCATGTAGACGTAGAGTGCGTCGAGGTTGGCGGCGATCTCTCCGCCGGCATCCTTGTCCAGGCTGGCGCGCAAGCCATTATCGATGATGAGCATGCCTTGCGAAATGAACTTGCACTTGGCCGGCACGTCGCCCGTGTTCATCGCGTGCAGGGCCTTGGCCAGCGCCGCCAGGACACCATCGAAGAGCATGACGATCAACTTGTGCGGGCTGGCCGCATTGACGCCGGTTTCCAGGCCGATACTGCCGTATGCGCCGGCGCCGCTGCGGGTGGTCGATCCAAACATGTGATTCCTTCCTTCTCGTGGAGTACGGCACGCGCGGCGATCGATTCGCAACGCGGCCTGAAGAATGCACAGTGTAGGGGAAGGGGCGCGGCCGCCATCGCGCCATCAGAGGTGAATTTACCTGCCAATTCGCGCTGCCGGCGCGCGCTCAGCTATTGTTGGCCAGCAGGCTCAACTGTTGCGTGAGGAAGGAACTGGTGGACTGCATGCTGGCAATGGCGGTGTCGAGTGCCGAAAACTGGGCGCGGTAGCGCTTCTCGGTCGCCTCCAGGCGGGTATTGACCGAGTCGCGCTGGTCGCCCAGGTCCTCGATCTGCTTGTTGATGCTGGTGTTCTTGTTGCTGAGTACGCCGACCGGGCTCAGGATCTTACCGAGCAGTACGTCCATCTGGTAGCCATAGCCCTTGGCCGTGGCCGAGGTCGCGAACAGCTTGCTGATGTCCTTGGCCGGATTGGCCGCCGCCGCGCTGAACTTGGTGGCGTCGAGCGCCAGCGTGCCGTCTTTCTGGAAGCTGATGCCGGCGTCGGACAGCGTGCCCATGCCGCCGGGCGCGCCCGGAATGCCTGTGCTGAACAGGGCCCGCATCTGGCTCTGCACGCTGCGCATGGTGCTGTCGCCGTTCAGGGCAGCGCCGACGCCCGTGGCCACGTTGTACGCGGTGGCGTCGGTAATCGCCTTGTTGGCGTCGTTGTAGGCCTTGATGAAATTCTCGACCGCGGCCTGGGCACCGCTGCTGTCGCGCGCCAGGCTGATTTTCGTACTCTTGCCGGGCTCGGCCTTGGCCAAATCGAGGGTCACGCCCTGGATCGCGTCGGCGATCTTGTTGCTTTGCTTGGTGATCGGGACGCTGTCGACGACGATCACTGCGTCCTGGGCCGCCACGATCTGCTTCATGCTGCTGCCGCCCGCGCCGGTGGGGTCGTAGGCGAAGGCGTTCAGCGACGGGTCGCCCGCCGTCACCTTGAGTGCGCTGGCGGTGCCGGTGTCGTTGCTGGTGAAGGTCAGGATGTTCTTGCTGCCGTCGTTGATGATGCTGGCGCTCACGCCCATGTTCGCGTTGTTGATCGCGTCGCGCATGCCGGCCAGCGTATTGTTGCTGCTGGTGATCGTCACGGTCTTGGCGGCCTTGGCGCCATTCGGCGTGAACACCGGCGGCTCGGCGCTGTCGTAGGTGCCGAAGTCGAAGGTCAGGGTGCCGCTGCCGACAATGTCGCTGGTGTTCGAAAAGCCGACGCTGGTCTTGAGCTTTTGCGCCTGGGCCAGGCTTTGCACTTCGACGTTGTAGTTGCCGGGCACCGCACCGGCGCCGGGGGCGGCGGCGAGCAGGGTGCTGTCGGCCACGCTTGCCTTGACCGGGGTCAGCTTGTCGGTGGTCGCGATCGCCTTTGCGGCCGTCTGCAGGGCGGCCAGGGCATTCTTGACAGTGCCGAGCGTGGACAGCTTGGCCTGGTAACTGGCTTCCTTGGTATCGAGCGCCTTGAGCGGAGCGCGCTCGACCTCCATCAATTGCTTGACGAGGCTGGTGACATCGAGGCCGGAACCGACTCCCGTGGAAGAGATTGCCATGTAGTTACTCCTGTTGAAAGCGCTGCCGGGCTGACGAAGCCAAGCGGCAACCGGTCATTCTACGCGGTTTCGCGCACCAGCAAACCCTGTAGTTTATCGAGCGCCTTGGAGATTTCCAAAGCTTCAACGGTGGGAATCTGGCGCAAGACCGTATCGGTCTTCGTATCGATCAGCTTGATCACCGGGGTGCCGGTGTCCTCGTCGATGCTGAAACGCAGGTCCTGTGCGCCCGGGCCGATATTGTCCTGGATCTTCTTGACGGCATCGCGCAGCTCGTCCATCGTGGCCGGCTTGCCCGATGCCGCGACCGGCCTGGCGCTGGCGGCCGGCAGGACCGGCTCCGTGTTGTTGTAAATGTGCCGCGTCGGGACTGGTGCGGTGGCGGCGCCGCTGGCGGCCGAGGTGATCGAATCGCTTGCCATGGTGGATCCATTTCGTGACAAAGGCGCGCTGCCTGCCGGGAGCGCGCCTTTGTTGCATCAGTCGGATGTGAGGCGATTAGCCACGCAGCAGGGACAGCACGCCGTTCGGCAGCGAGTTGGCCTGGGCCAGCATCGCGGTACCTGCCTGTTGCAGGATCTGGCCGCGCGTCATCGACGCCGTTTCAGCCGCGAAGTCGGCATCCTGGATGCGGCTGCGCGAGGACGACAGGCTTTCCGACGACGACTGCAGGTTCGACACGACGGCGCTGAAGCGGTTCTGGTAAGCACCCATGTTGGCGCGTGAGGTGTTCACCGACGACAGCGCCTTGTCGATCGTGTCGATCGCCGCCTGCGCGCCGGTGGCGGTGCTGACGTCGACCGAGCTGATGGTGCCGGTCGACTTGGTGTCGGCGGCTTTCAGGCCGGTGTAGGCTTTCAGGCCGGCGCTTGCATTGTTCTTGCCGCCGACCACGATGCCGTTGACGTTCGAGCTGCTCAGGGTGACCGTACCAGTGAAGGTGTCGGGGGCGATGCCGGTTGCGGCAAGGGCCCGGCCTGCGGTGCCGCCGTCTTCCAGCTTGATGTCGCGGCCGTCGGCGGCGCTCAGCGTGATCTTGCCGGTGACCGAATCGGCCTTCGCCGTCACGCCGGTCTTGTCGCTGACCGCATTGATGGCGGCAGCGGTGTTCGCGCCCTGGCCGGATGCGGTGCCGCCGTCGGCGATGGCGCCGACTTCGACGCCGTTGATCTTGAAGGCGCCGGCGGCATAGGCGCCCGCGGTCGGCGCGGTGCCGTCGGAACTGTCGGCTGCAGCATTAGTTGGGGCCAGGCCGGTGCTGTCCAGAAGGCTAGCTGCAGCACCCGTGGCGGTGTCGACCATCTTCAGTTCGATGTCCTTGCCGTTGGTCGAGGTCAGCATGACCTTGCCCGCGTCATCGACGGTTGCCATCACACCGGTTTGATCTTTGACTTTGTTGATTGCGTCAGCTACCTTGGTGCCTTTGTCAAAGACTGCACTCGAGCCACCGGCAGTCGGCGGATTGGTGGTGCCGCCGAATACCTTGCCGCCTTCGATCTCGCCGATGTTGACGCCATTGATCGAGAACGTATTTGCTGCAACTTTCTTGGCTGCCTCGGTCTCATCTTTTGCCGCCGCGCCAGTGTGTGTGATCGAAGTCGCCACCGTCGCATTCGCGGTCGCGGTCACGCCCGACTGGCCGGCTGCGGCATTGATGGCCTGGGCCACTGCGTACGCGCTGCTCGAGGACTGGCCGGCCTGGGCGCCGGCGGTCGAGGCGCCGATCTGGGTGCCGTTCAGGGTCAGGTCGCCGGCGGCCAGGGCCTTGGTGGTCAGGCCCGAGGTCAGCGAGGACGAACCGGTGGTGCCGCTGCCGAGCTTGGTGGTCTGCAGGTTGGCGATTTCCTTGATCTGGATGCGGTCGTTGCTGCTGTTGTTGGCGCCGACCTGGAAGCTTTGCGCGCTGAACGAACCGTCGAGCAGGTTCAGGCCGTTGAAGTTGGTCGATTTCGCCACGCGGTCGATTTCTTCCTTCAGCTGGCCGACTTCGGTCTGGATCGCGGCGCGGTCGGTGTCCGAGTTCGAACCGTTCGAGGATTGCACGGCCAGGTCACGCATGCGCTGCAGCAGGTCGGTGGCCGAGGCCATGCCGGCTTCGGCGGTCTGGGTCAGCGAGATGCCGTCGTTGGCGTTGCGGGTTGCCTGGTTCAGGCCGTTGATCTGCGAGGTCATGCGGGTCGAGATCGCCATGCCGGCGGCATCGTCCTTGGCGCTGTTGATGCGCAGGCCGGTCGACAGGCGCTGCAGCGAGGTTTCCAGCGAGGTTTTCGACGTCGACAGGTTACGCTGTGCGTTCAACGACGAAATGTTGGTGTTGATCATGCTTGCCATGTTATTTCTCCAAACTCTGTTTTCGAGGGGGGGCAACTTGCCACTTCTGCTGGGCTGCCACGCTTTTGAATGACAATCTCACTGCAGTTGAATCAGGTAACGGAAGGGATTCGAAAAAGTTGATACCCAGAACGAACTTTTTTCAAATTTTTTTCGCGGCGCCCCGGCCGGCCCGCAAAAAGGCCGCCGCGCCGGGCCCGGACGTATAATTATTCAGAGCAGCAAGACAAGATTCCAACCTGAGGGAGCAGAGACATGGGGCAACTGGCATTGGTAGTGATCGCGCGCGACGAGGCCCGGCATATTGCGCGTTGCCTGGAGTCGGCGCGACCTGTCGTCGACACGATGATCGTGCTCGATACCGGTTCCGCCGACGCCACCGCGCGCATCGCCGCCGAACACGGCGCGCGGGTGGAGCAATTCACCTGGACCGGCGATTTCGCCGCCGCCCGCAATGCGGCGCTGGCCCTGTCGGGTGCGCGCTGGAACCTGGTACTGGACGCCGACGAGTGGCTGGCCGCCGATGCCGGCGGCGCGCGCCTGCTGGCCCAGGCCTGCGCCGGCGAGCCGCTGATCGGCTTGCTGCCGGTGCGCCTGGCCTTCGACCTGGCGGGGCGCACGCTGGCCGCGACCACGTGGCGTGCGCGCCTGCTGCCCGGCGACGTGCGCTATGCCGGCACGGTGAACGAGGCGCCGGTAAGCGCCTTGCCGCGCCAGCGCATCGCGCTGCCGATCCACAACGACGGCATGCGCCAGGCCGGACGCGCCGCCAGGAATGCGCAGCGCGCGCAGCTGGTGGCCGCGGCGCTGGCGGCCGCCCCCGACGATGCCGGCCTGCTCTACCAGGCCGGCAAGCTCGACGAGGCACGCGGCGCGTATGGCGCCGCCGCCGGCCACTACCTGCGTGCGCTGGAGCTGGCGCAGCCGGGCGACGCCTGGCGCCATGACCTGGTGGTGCGGGCGCTGTTTTCCTTGAAGATGGGGAAAGAACATGCATTGGCGGTCCAGTTGGCCGAGCTTGAAATGGCAAACTGGCACGATTCGCCGGACTACCACTTTGTCCTGGGGGACTTGTTGCTCGACCTCGCCCATTGCCAGCCCGAGCGGGCCGACGAGCTGTTGCCGATGATCGAGGCCAGCTGGCTGACGTGCCTGGAACTGGGCGAGCAGCCCGACATGGAGGGCGCGGTCAGCGGCCGTGGTGGCGTGTTGGCCGCCCACAACCTGGCGCTGCTGTACGAGAGCCGCGGCGATGCCGGGCGCGCGGCCCATTACCGCGCACTGTCCGAAGCCTGACCAGGCCGCCGGGCGGCTGGCTCAGTCCGCCACCACCACCCGGTTCTTCCCGCTCTGCTTGGCCTGGTACATCGCCTTGTCCACCCGCGCCAGCAAGGTCGCCTGGTCTTCGTTCGGCAGGCGCAGGGCCACGCCGGCCGAAAAGGTAATCAGCAGCTTCTCGTTATCGTGCAGGAAGAAGTGCTTGGTCAGCTCGCGCTGCAGGCGCACCATGGTCTGCACGGCTGATTCCACCGTGGTGTCGGTCATCAGGATCATGAATTCCTCGCCGCCGAAACGGGCGATCACGTCGATCGAGCGCAGCGTGCCTTTCACGACCCTCGCCAGGTGGCGCAGGGCGTTGTCGCCGGCCAGGTGGCCGTAGGTATCGTTCAGCTTCTTGAAGTTGTCGAGGTCGAGCAGGGCCACGCACAGCGGTGAGCCGCGGCGGTCGGCGCGCGCGCTTTCGCGCTCGAACACGTCGTCCAGGCCGCGCCGGTTCAGGGTGCCGGTGAGCTGGTCTTCGCGCACCAGTTCGCTCAGGTGCTGGAGCCTGGCTTCGAGTTCCTTGATGCGGACTTCGGCTTCCTGCACTTCCTGGTGCGCGGCCAGCATGCGGTCGCGCGAGGCCAGGGCCTCGGCCTGGGCTTGCCGGGTTTCGCGCAGCACCTCGTCGAGCACCTCGTTCAGCTCGCCAATGTCGCCGGCGTGGCGGATGCGCTCGGAAAATCCACCGAGCTTGTCGCTGAAGTCGCCGGTCGAGGCCGCCACCGAGCCGAGGCGGTCGATGAAGGTCATCATCATGTTCTTGACGGTCGACTTCACGTCCGCCAGGCCGTGCTTCAACTGGCCCTGCTTGTAGATCACGTCCTTCAGGCTGCGTGTGGCGTCTTCCAGCGCGCGGGCGTCGATCGGGCCGGCGATCAGGTCCTGCACGGCGGCGATCTGGCCGCGCATCCAGCTGTCGTCGTCCAGCAGTTCGCTGACGTTTTCCAGCAGCAGCTTGAACAGGCGCAGCAGCAGTTCCTGCTGCTCGCCCGAGTCGCCGCTGTGCAGTTCGATCTGGAAGCAGAGTTCCTTCAGGCGCGCCGCGATTTCCTGCAGCGCCGCTTCGCTGTGCGCGATCTTGACTGCCGCGCCGAGCGACTCGGCCTCGGTGGCCAGGGCCGACTTCGCCGGCAGCAGCGAAGCCAGGGCAAAAGCCAGCGTCCGGCTCAGCAGTTCGCGCAGCAGGACCGTGTCGCGGCTTTCCATGCCATAGGTGACGCCGGGCGGAATGCCGCGCCGCAGGTGCTTTTCGACCAGCTGGGACAGGGCGCGCGCATAGGCTTCCCAATCGCGTCCTTTCACGGCGTGGTTCAGGCGGCGGCCGTATTCGGCCAGTTCGCCCGGCGTATCGGTAATCTGGGTGGCGAACCCGGCCAGCACTTCCTCGGGCGCGGGGCCGGTCAGCGGGATGGCCTGGCGGCTTGCCTGGACCGGCGCCGGGACGGCCGCCTGGGCCGGGGCCTGGGGCGCCGCTTGGGCAGATACCGCAGCCGGTTTCGGCAGCCCGGCGATCTCGTTGTAGATCTCGGCATAGGCCTCGGGGGTGGGCGCGATGCGGCGGGTGGCGAGGCGGCGGAAGGCCTCGCGGGCGATCTCGACAGGACTCTGGACAAGCGGGGTGGACGGATTGGACATGTTACAGCGCAAGTATTTTAAGTTTGGCGTAATGATAAGCAGTTTTTCCTTACGTCATTACGCAAATAGAGGGCAAAAGACCTCTTACTTGACGCTAATGTTCCCTTTATTCCACAAGCTGGTTCCGGATCGCGTAGGTGGTCAGTTCCGCACTGGTTTTCAGGTTCATCTTCGACAACAGGCGCGCGCGGTATTCGCTGATGGTTTTCACCGACAGCGACAGTTCGCGCGCGATCTCGCTCACCGTCTTGCCCGAGGCGATCATGGTCAGGGTCTGGAATTCGCGGTCCGACAAACTGTCGTGCACCGGCGCCTCATGGTCGCTGCCGACGCTGTTCGCCAGCGCCTGGGCCAGGGCCGCGCTGACGTACTTCTGGCCGCCCGCCACCTGGCGGATCGCCTGCACCAGCTCGCGCGGCGCGCTCTGCTTGGTGAGGTAACCCGCGGCGCCCGCCTTCAGCGCGCGGATCGCATACTGGTCTTCGCGGTGCATCGACAGCATCAGCACCGCCAGCTCCGGTTTGTCGTCCTTGATCTGCTTCAGCACCTCGATGCCGTTGCGGTCGGGCAGGGAGATGTCGAGCAGCATCACGTGCGGCTTGGCGCGGCGGAACAGCTTGACGGCATCAAGCCCGTTCTCGGCTTCGCCGGCCACGACGATGTCGCGCTGCTCGGCCAGGATCTGCTTCAGGCCTTCGCGCACGATGGCATGGTCGTCGGCGATGAAGACACGGATAGTTGCTTTTTCGGTCATTGTTGCGTGTTGCTTTCGTTCACATCTCGCGGCGGCGCCAGTGTCAGCCTGATCTTGATGGTCACCATCGTGCCACCTCCAGGCGCCGCCGACAAGCTCAAGGTGCCGCCCAGCGCCCGCGCCCGCTCGCTCATGCCGCGCAGGCCGAAGGATTGCGGCTTGAGGCGGTCGGCCGGCAGCATGCCGCGCCCGTTGTCCGCAATGACGAGCGTCAGGTGCTGGCGCTGACGGCGCAGCGTCACCGTCACCCGGCTGGCGCCGGCATGCTTGGCGACGTTCGTCAGCGCTTCCTGGAAGATGCGGAACAGGGCCGCGGCATGGTCCGGGTCGAGCTCGATGTCGCGCTCGGCGCTGCGGAAGATGCAGGCGACGCCGGTCGTCTTCTCGAACTCGCGCGCCTGCCATTCCAGGGCGGCGACGATGCCGAGGTCGAGCGTGGACGGCCGCAAATCGAGCGAGATGCGGTGCACGGCCTCGATGCTGCGGTCGACCAGACTGTCGAGGTAGGCGGCCTTTTCCTGCAGCACCGGGTCTTGCGGCAGGCGCGCGCTCAGCATCGACAAGGCCATCTTGATGGCGCTGAGGTTGCCGCCCAGGTCGTCGTGGATTTCGCGGGCGATGCGCGCGCGTTCCTGTTCCTTCACCTGCTCGCTGTGCTCGGTGAGTTCGGCCAGCCGCGCGCGCGAACGCAGTACGTCGAGCTGCTCGTTCTTGCTCTCGGTGATGTTGGTCATGATGCCGTCCCACTGCACGGCCCCGTGCGCCGCCGGATACGGGGTGGCGCGCAGGTTGATCCACTTGACGTCCTTCCAGGCCTCGATCCAGATGCGGCCTTCCCAGTTCCAGCCCGACAGGCTGATCTTCGAGACCGCCATCGTTTCCAGGTAACCCTTGCGGTCTTCCGGCAGGACCAGGCGCAGGAGCAAATCGGGATCGGCCTGCAGCGCCGCCGGCTGCACGCCGAGCAGGGCGGCGCAGCCTTCGCTCAGGTAGGGATACTCGTGGCGGCCGTCGGCGCCGAGCACGAACTGGTAGACCAGGCCCGGCGTGTGGTCGACGATGGCGTTGAAGCGCGCCTGCGACTGCGCCAGGGCCGTGGCGGCGGCCTGCTCGGGCGACAAATCGTCGCCGATCGCCAGCAGCAGGGCGCGGTCGTCGCGCTGGATGCGCAAGAAGGTCAGCTTGGCCGGATACAGGCTGCCGTCGGCGCGGCGCAGGCGGGTGCGCAGGCAGCGCTGCTCGCCGATCTCGTCGCCCAGGCCGGCCAGCAGCCCGTTCAGGGCGCTGCCGTCGAGTTCGGGCGCGACCAGGCCGACGCTGGCGCCGTGCAGGCTGTCGTTGTCATAGCCGAGGTTCTGGCGCGCGGCGCCATTCACGTCGACCAGGGCCAGGCTGGCGGCGTCGATCAGGAACATTTCGGACGTGGCCGCCTGCATCGGGGCGGCAAGGGTGGGAGCGGGGGTGTTCATGGGCGTTTGGATTCGGTGGATTGCCGGCGCCGGCGCCAGAGCGACACGAAGCGGAGCAAGGCGCGCGCGCTGCGCGTGGCGTGGCGGCTGCCGAAGGGCACCGACGGACGCAGCTGGCGGCGCAAATGACGCAGGTGACGGCGCAGGCCGCTCCTCAGCGCGGACACGCTGCGCCGCACCCGGACGTAGGTCGGGCTGGCGCGCAGGCGGGCAATCAAATGGTCTTTGTACATAATGAAGCGATTGTGCCACCGCGCAAACCAGACCAGCGCCAGCAAGGATGGCAGGGTCAGCACGTACAGGCGCGCCACCACCACCGCGCCGCCCAGCTTGGCCGCGACAAAGGTGGCCACGCCCCACATCGGGTGGCCGTGGGCAATCGCCAGCAGGGCCAGCAGCTTGACCGGCAACAGCAGCAGGCCCGGCAGCGCGAACACCAGCAGGGCCGGGTAGGGCGGCAGGCGCCGCACCGCGTTCTCCAGCCAGGCCAGCGGCGGCCAGTCGGCAATACCGCTGGCAAGGCGGCTGCCGACGCGCCACAGCCATTCTTCCAGCACGAGCAGCAGCGCTGCAAGCGTCAGCAGCGGTGCGAGCAGCGGGTGGCGGAGAGGAGGAGAGCGAGGCGTCGGCTTCATCCTTCGGATAATAAAGCAATCCGGCGGCGCTTCCGGCCCCATATCCTTATAATAAGCTTATGAATAAGGCATTCGTAAAAGAGAACGACAACGACGACGACGACGACGCCGTCGCGCTGGCGCAGGCGATTCCGCCCGGCGCCAAGAACTACATCACGCCCGCCGGCTACAAGGCCATCAAGGACGAGCTGCTGCAGCTGATCGACGTCGATCGGCCGGAAGTGGTGCGCGTGGTGCACTGGGCCGCCTCGAACGGCGACCGCTCCGAAAACGGCGACTACATCTACGGCAAGCGCCGCCTGCGCGAAATCGACCGCCGCATCCGCTTTCTCACCAAGCGCATGGACTCGGCCTTCGTGGTCGACCCAAGTGTCCATTATGGAAACGATCAGGTGTTTTTTGGCGCGACTGTTTCCTATTCGAATACAGCGGGCGAAGAGCACACGGTCACCATCGTCGGTGTCGACGAACTCGATCCGCTGCGCGGGCGCATCAGCTGGGTGTCGCCGGTGGCGCGCGCGCTGACCAAGGCGCGCGAGGGCGATGTCGTCACGCTGCAAACGCCGCAGGGCGTGGAGGAGCTGGAAATCCTCGGCGTCGAATATCCGGAACCGATCGCCGACTGATCCTCGCCCGCGCCGGGATCCGGCAGGGCGCGCAAGCGGCTGGTAAGATGGGGGCATGAACCGACCTCACGACCCCGCACGCGAGTCCGACGTCCTGGCCGCGCTGCGCCAGGGCACGAACGACCGCCACGAACGTCTCGACAGCGGCCTGCCCCTGTCGAAGCCCGACGCCACCCTGGCAGACTATGCCTGTCACCTGCAACTGCTGCGCGCCTGGCTGGCGCCGATGGAAACCTGGCTGGCCGGGTTCGACGATGGTCCGCAAGGCGCCAGCGGCTTGCCGGCGGCGCCACACCTGTCCTTGATCGAAGCCGACCTGGCCGAGCCTGCGCTGGCCGGCTTCGGCTCGCCCGATTTTGCGCCGGCGCCGGCCTGGCCGCAAGAGGCCAGCGCCGCCTGGCGCTGGGGCGTGGCCTATGTGGTCGAAGGTTCGCAGTTGGGCGGCGCGGTGCTGTATAAACGCCTGGCCGAGCAACTCGCGCCGCACCCGCTGCGCTACCTGCGCGGTTCGGGCGAAGCAGGCCCCGGCCCACGCTGGCGCGCCTTCATGGGCGCGCTGCGCGCCGAAGTGCGCAGCGAGGAAGAGATCGCCGAAGCCCAGGCCGGCGCCTGCGACGCTTTCGACCGCATCCTGGCGCTGGCCAGGGTCTGATACCGGCCAAGTGTAGGGTGGACGGCGCCAGCGCCGTGGCTATTCCAGCACCCGGGTATAGCCGACTACCCTACGCGCATTGCCAAAGCCGTGGGTACGGGGCACACTCTGCATCCAACCCACCATTACGAGGTACCGTATGCCGCTGCCGCTGGACCAGGATGCTCCGACAGATTTCGATTTCATTATCGGCGACTGGGACGTCGCGCACCGCCGTCTGAATTCCCGCCTCAGCGGTTGCACCGAATGGACGGAATTCACCGGCCATTCATCGACCAGGAAAACGCTGGGCGGCTTCGGCAACCTGGAAGACAATATCCTCGACTTCCCGGACGGACGGGTGCGCGCCCTGGCTTTGCGTTCCTACTGCGCCGAGGCGGGCACCTGGTCGATCTGGTGGCTCGACGGCCGCAACCCTACCTCGCTCGATGTGCCGGTGGTGGGCAGGTTCGCCGATGACGTCGGCCTGTTCTTCGCCGACGATGTATTCGAGGGGCAGCCGATCAAGGTGCGCTTCACCTGGACGGCGCGGCCAGGCACATCGCCCACCTGGGAACAGGCATTCTCGAACGATGGCGGCGCGACCTGGGAAACCAACTGGACGATGCGCTTCGTTCCTGGCCAAAGCGCGGATTCCTGACTGCGGCGGCCGACCATACTGTAACGGCGATTTCTTCAGCAGTGCAAGGCCAACTCTTGAACGCAACGCATCTCAGACAGTCTCGTCAGGAAGCAAGTCGTCTTGTGGGAGTGCCGCCGTTAACTTCACATACTGAACGTTGAGCGTCACGGCTTCGCTGTAGCGCAAGACAAAATAATCGCCATCGATCGGATAAAAGCGTTCCTTGTCGGCGCCTTCAACCTGTGTCGAGGCTTTGTCCCTGGCCAGAGGACGGCGCGATACGTTCTGGAGAATCAGGCGATCAAGCTGCCCATCTGAATCAAAATAGAAATCATCGAGCACGCCCACGTAGAGCACGGCTTCCTTTGCCACTTCGACGATGGCGGAAATGAAAACCAGGTCAGGCTGTTCTTCTTCGGGAAAATCGACACCGCTCAGCAGGTAATACCAGGGCGCATCATGGAAACGGAATATGCCGCTCCAGCGCGAGTCGGCCCGATCCAGCCTGTAGGTCGAGATCGCCCTGCGCGCGAAAATGGGCAGAATGGCAGAAGCAGCAAACAGTGAGACGAAATAGAAAGCAATCCAGGTGAATTGTTCACCAACGGCTTGTGCGGCTTTTGTCTGGCTGGCAGGAACCGACGACAACAGGTGCATGAGCACGCTCGGTTCGAAGGCCCGGGAAAAACAGGAATATGACAGGCCCATCCATGCAAGATGGGCGAAGACGGCCCACAGCACGGCAGTGGCAACGACCTGGCCGAACGGCGAAAAATCGACGGAACTACGCTCGGCCCGTTTCAGGCCGTTTCGAAGAAGAAAACCCGGGAGAAGTACAAGAAACAGGATGAGCGTCGGGAAGGCGACGTTCATGCTTGTACCTAAGCTGCTTTAGCGGCTTTCGGAACAATGGTCGCTTCCACGCGGACGACGCCATCTTTGCCGCGCACGACGAATGCGCCGGAAGAAGGCGACCTGCGTTGACCACTCACTTCGCGATTGACCAGGAAGCGGCGCAATTGCTCGCTCGCCGCAGGGTCAGCAAGAAGCTCGGAAGCAAGTTTGCTTTTGAGTGCTTTCATAATCCTACTATGCCATAAATGCGGTGGTGCGTGGAGCACATGCGACGCGCGTTGTGAGCACGCAAACCGGCCTGCATTGCGGGCTCCGCGCAGCAGGCCAGCCCATCAGCCCCGCTCGCGCTCGACCCGGTTCACCCCCGCCACCCGCCGCAAATTGCGGATCAGGTGCGCCAGGTGCACGCGGTCCTTCACCTGGATGGTGAAGCGCAGCTGCGTCATCATGTTTTCGTCGTCCTCGTCCATGCCGACATAGGTGATGTTGCCGTCCGACTCGCCGATCTCGGCCGCCACGCGCGCCAGGATGCCCTTCTCGTTGTTGATCAACAAACGGATGCGGCAGTCGAAGCGGCGGTTCAGTTCCTCGCCCCATTGCACGGCGATCCAGCGGTCCGGTTCCTTGGCGCGCAGGCGCTTGGCCGGCAGGCAGTCGGCGGTGTGCACCACCAGGCCCTGGTCGCGGCGCAGCTGGCCGACGATGCCGTCGCCCGGGATCGGCAGGCAGCACGGCGCCAGCTGAACCGACACGCCTTCGCTGCCGTAGATGGTCACCGGGTCGATGTCGCCCGAGAGCGGCTGGTTCGATGGCGTAACGTCGTCGCCGCCGTCCATCAGGCCGAAGATGTGGCGCGCCACCAGCGCCGGCATGCGCTTGCCGATGCCGATGTCGGCGTACAGCTCGTCCATCGTGTTGGCCGAGGATTCGGCCAGCACGCGCTCGATGGTCGAGGCCGGCAATTCGCCGGTGACGCCGCGCGCGGCCAGCGCCTGGGCCAGCAGGTCCTGGCCGAGCTCCACCGATTCGTTGACGTTGATGGTGCGCAGGTGGTGGCGGATCGCCGAGCGCGCCTTGCCGGTGCGCACGTAACTGAGCCAGGTTGGGCTCGGGCGCGAATCCGGGTCGGTGACGATTTCCACGATGTCGCCGTTGTGCAGCTCGGTGCGCAGCGGCTGGGCTTCGTTGTTGATCTTCACCGCCACGCAATGGTCGCCGATGCCGGTGTGGATGGAGTAGGCGAAGTCGAGCGCCGTGGCGCCGCGCGGCAGGGCGATGATTTTTGATTTCGGCGTGAACACGTACACCGAATCCGGGAACAGATCGACCTTCACGTGTTCGAGGAACTCGGCCGAGTCGCCGGTCTGCTGCTGGATGTCGAGCAGCGACTGCAGCCAGGCATGGGTGCGCTGCTGCAGGTCCGACATGTTCTGGTCGCCGGTTTTATACAGCCAGTGCGCCGCCACGCCGCTTTCCGCGGTGCGGTGCATGTCCTGGGTGCGGATCTGGAATTCGACCGGGGTGCCGTAGGGGCCGATCAGGGTGGTATGCAGCGACTGGTAGCCGTTGATCTTGCGGATCGCGATGTAGTCCTTGAACTTGCCGGGCATCGGCTTGTACAGGCCGTGCAGGGTGCCGAGCGCCACGTAACAGTTCGGGATGTTGTCGACCACGACGCGGAAACCATACACGTCGAGCACCTGCGAGAACGACAGGTGCTTGTTGCGCATTTTCTTGTAGATGCCGAACAGGGTCTTTTCGCGGCCATACACTTCAGCCTGGATGCCGGCCATCGACAGGGTCTGCTTCACCGACTCCAGGATCTTCTTGACCACTTCGCGCCGGTTGCCGCGCGCCGACTTCACCGCCTTGGTGAGGGTGCGGTAGCGCAGCGGATACAGGTGCGAAAAGGCCAGGTCCTGCAGCTCGCGGTAGATGTTGTTCAGGCCGAGGCGGTGCGCGATCGGCACGTACACTTCCATCGTCTCGCCGGCGATGCGGCGCTTTTTCGCCGGGACCATCACGCCGAGGGTGCGCATGTTGTGCAGGCGGTCGGCCAGTTTGATGAGGATGACGCGCACGTCCGACGCCATGGCCAGCAGCATCTTGCGGAAGTTTTCCGCCTGCGCTTCCACCAAACTCTGGAACTCGATCTTTTCCAGCTTCGACAAACCGTCGACCAGGTTCGCCACCGGCGCGCCGAAGCGTTCGATCAGCTCTTCCTTCTTGACGTCCTGGTCTTCGATCACGTCGTGCAGCAGGGCCGCCATGATGGCTTGCGCATCGAGCTTCCACTCGGCGCAGATCTCGGCCACCGCGATCGGGTGCGAGATATACGGTTCGCCGGACTTGCGTACCTGGCCGAGGTGCATCTCGTCGGAGAAGCGGTAGGCTTCGCGAACTTTCTTGAGTTCGGCCGGGGTGAGGTAGTCGGACAGCTTCTCGATCAGCTGGGTGACCGAGGCTACGCCGGGGGCAGGCGCCTCGGCAGTGTCTTGCGGCTTGCCCTGGCGCTTGGTGCGGGCAGGAGGATTGCCAGAATGGGTCGTATCTGGGGGAAACAGGTTCATACGTTATGTCGATCAGCCGCAGTGTAGGGACAGAATAACAGAATTACGGACTGCCGAATGCGACGAACCCGCGGTTGGGGCCGCGGGTTCGTCGGGTGTGACTGACAGTACAGTACCGGAAATTACATCGGTACTTTTTTCAGCATTTCGATGCCAACTTTACCGGCGGCGATTTCGCGCAGGGCAACGACGGTCGGCTTGTCCTTGGCTTCGACTTTCGGGGTGTGGCCCTGGAGCAGCTGGCGCGCGCGGTAGGTCGCCGACAGGGTCAGCTGAAAGCGGTTCGGAATGTTTTTCAGGCAATCTTCGATGGTGATACGGGCCATGGTGGTAACTCCAGAATAGATGGAAGCAGCGGCGCGGGCGACGCTGGAAAAATTACGGTTGTTGCAATGCGTGGATACCCAGTTGGGCAAACAGCGAGGCGTTGCGGGCAGCTTGCTGGGCGAAGCGGCAACGTGTCGCCTGGACAATCGCCTGTAGCTGGGCCAAGGCGACATTGAACTCTTCGTTGATGATAGCATATTCGAACTCGGGAGCGTGAGCGATCTCGCCCCCGGCGGCCAGCAAACGGCGCGTGATGATGTGCGGTTCGTCGGTGCCGCGCTTGTGCAGGCGCTCTTCCAGCGCCGCGATCGACGGCGGCAGGATGAAGATGCCGGCCGCGTCCGGGAACTGCTTGCGCACCTGGCGCGCGCCCTGCCAGTCGATTTCCAGCAGGATGTCGGTGCCGGTCTTCATTTTCTCTTCCACGCTCAGGCGGCTGGTGCCGTAGAAGTTACCGTGCACTTCAGCCCATTCCAGGAATTCGCCGCGGTCGGCGCGCCGCTCGAAATCCTCGGCGGTGGTGAAGTGGTAATGCACGCCGTCTTCCTCGCCCGGACGCGGGGGACGCGTGGTGGTCGAGATCGACAGCTGGATGCCCGGTTCCTGCTTGAGCAGCGCGTTGACCAGGGTCGATTTGCCGGCGCCGGATGGGGCGGCGACGACGAACAGGCTGCCGGAGAAGGCGGTGGTGAGCATGGTGTGTTCCTTTATTTCTTGAATGCGTAGTGCACAGCATATATCGGCTGCACGATTATTCATATGTACAAATCCGCGTGGGCACAGGGCGCCCACCCTACCGTATCAAGCGTAGGGTGGGCGCCCCGTGCCCACGCGTCCAACCGGCCGATGCAAAACCGCACCGCCATCTCAAATTGTATTTACTCCAGGTTCTGCACCTGCTCACGCATCTGCTCGATCAGCAGCTTCAGCTCCATCGACGCATCCGCCAGCTCCTTCACCGAGGCCTTGGCCCCCAGCGTATTCGCCTCGCGGTTCAGTTCCTGCATCATGAAGTCGAGGCGCTTGCCGACCTGGCCGCCCTTTTTCAGGATATGGCGGGTCTCGTTCAGGTGCGCCGACAGCCGCGACAGTTCTTCCGACACGTCGATGCGGATGCCGTACAGCGTCACTTCCTGGCGAATCCGCTCGAAGACTTCCTGGCGGCTCAGCACCGACGGGTTGCCATGACCGGCCAGCCCCAGCGCGTCCTGCATGCGCTCGACGGCCTTTTGCTGGAACTGCGAAATCACCTGCGGGATCAGCGGCGTGATGCGCTTGACGATGGCTTCCATCGCCTCGATGCGCGACACCAGCATCGCTTCCAGCGCCGCGCCTTCGCGCCTGCGGCTGTCGACGAAAGCGGCGATGGTGCGGGCGGTGAGGGCGGCGACGTCGGCCTGGAGCGACTCCTGGCCCACGTGCGCTTCCTCGACCACGCCCGGCCAGCGCAGCAGCTCGGCCACCGTCATCGGCTGGGCCTGGGAAAAGTAACGGCTGACTTCGCTTTGCAGGCGCGCCAGGTCGGCCAGCAGTTCCTGGTTCAGGGCCTGGGTGCCGCCGGCAGCCTTGCGGCCAAAGGACAGGCGGGCCTCGACCTTGCCGCGCGTGATGGCGGCCATGATCGCGGCGCGCAGGTCCGGTTCAAGCGCACGCAGCTCGTCGTTGATGCGGAACTGAAGATCGAGGAAGCGCGAATTGACGCTCTTGATTTCGATCGTGAGGGTGCCGGCAGCGCCTTCGCTGGTGGCGACCGCATAGCCAGTCATGCTTGAAATGCTCAATGGAGTCCCCGGTTTTCAGGGCGCCGGACTGAGGGTAACGGCACGCGTGATGCGCACGTATTTACCTTGCCCGACGCTCATTATTCTTTACAAGACCGACATTTATCCACACAATCGCCGTGTTATGCAAGGAACTCTTCAGTATGGCCGCACAAAATAACGCACCCTTGCCAGATGGGCTGGAGATTGCCGGATATCGCATTGTAAAGAAAATCGCGTCTGGCGGGTTCAGTATTGTCTATCTTGCACATGATGCCGAAGGCAGTGCGGTCGCCATCAAGGAGTACCTGCCGAGCGCGCTCGCGCTGCGCCAGCCGGGCGAGCTGGCGCCGACCATCCCGAAGCCGAACGCGCCGCTGTTTCGCATCGGCCTGAAATGCTTTTTCGAAGAGGGGCGGGCGCTGGCGCGCATCGTGCATCCGAACGTGGTGCGCATCCTGAACTTCTTCCGCGCCAACGAGACCGTGTACATGGTGATGGCCTACGAATCCGGCCACTCGCTGCAGGAACACATCGCACGCGTGGTCGGCAAGGGCAGCCGCCTGAAGGAGACCTTCATCCGCAAGGTCTTCAAGGGCGTCTGCCAGGGGCTGCGCGAAGTGCACGCCAACAAACTGCTGCACCTCGACCTGAAGCCGGCCAACATCTACCTGCGCAGCGACTGCTCGCCGATCCTGCTCGACTTCGGCGCCGCGCGCCAGGCGATCAACAAGGACCTGATGGCGCTGGCGCCGATGTACACGCCGGGCTTCGCCCCGCCCGAACTGTACGTGAAGGGTTCGGCGCTGGGGCCGTGGTCGGACATCTACAGCATCGGCGCCGCGCTGTTTTCCTGCATGAGCGGCGGGCCGCCCCAGGCCGCCGACGCGCGCCGCCAGGAAGACAAGATGGGGCCGCGCTTCGACTACCTGGCCACCATCTATTCCCCTGAACTGGCCGGCGTGGTGCGCGCCTGCCTGTCGCTCGACCCGATGGCGCGCCCGCGCAGCGTGTTCGAAGTGCAGAAGGTGCTGCAGACGGCGCCGGCCCTGCCGCTGGCGGACGAGGCCGCGCCCGCATCTGCTGCGGCTTCCGCGCCCGATTCTGCGGCCGGCAGCGCGGGCGGCTTGCGCGGCCTGTTCGGCCGCCTCGGCGCCTTCGGCCGCGAAAAAAACGGCAGCAACGATTAAGGAACCCCGATGCAGTTTTCCGTCTACCAGCAAAGCCACATCGGCGCCCGCCGCGTCAACCAGGACCGCATGGGCTACTGCTTCACGCGCGACGCGCTGCTGCTGGTGCTGGCCGACGGCATGGGCGGCCACCTGCACGGCGAGATCGCCGCGACCATCGCGATGCAGACCCTGTCGATGATGTTCCAGATGCAGGCGCGCCCCACCATCAAGAAGCCCGAGCGCTTCCTGGAGGAGGCGATCACCCAGGCCCACCGCGACATCCACGCCTACGCCGCGCGCCACAACCTGGCCGACACGCCGCGCACCACGCTGGTGGCCTGCCTGGTGCAGCACAACTGCGCGCTGTGGGTCCACTGCGGCGACTCGCGCCTGTACTGGGTGCGCGGCAACCAGGTGCTGGCCTGCACGCGCGACCACTCGCACCTCGAATACCTGATCGACAAGGGCAAGGCCAGCCCGGCGGACCGCGCCGGCCACCCCGACCGCAACAAGCTCTATAACTGCCTGGGCGCCCAGACCCCGCCGCGCGTCGACATCGCGCAGCAGGTCGGCCTGCAGACCGGCGACGTGCTGCTGCTGTGCTCGGACGGCCTCTGGTCCTCGGTGCCGGATGCGGAGATCGTCGGCAAGCTGGCCACCCGCAGCGTGGTGCAGGCGGTGCCGGAACTGGTGGCCAGCGCCGTGGCGCGCGGCGGCCCGCGCTGCGACAACACGACGGCCCTGGCGATCGCCTGGCAAGGCATGGAGAATGCCGACGCCCACCTGCCGAACGTGGTTTCGACCCAGATGCTGCCCGAGGACCAGGTCAGCAGCACCATCGGCAGCGTCGACGCCGCGCCGGACCTCGACCCCTTCGACGAAGACGCCATTGAAAAGGCGATCGCCGAGATCAACCAGGCCATCGAGAAGTCGTCCCAATTACTCAAATAAGCCAGGGTCGCCATGACATTCATCCGCCCCAGCGGCCGCGCCGTCGACCAGCTGCGCGCCATCCGCATCACCCGCCAGTACACGAAGCACGCCGAAGGCTCGGTGCTGATCGAATGCGGCGACACCAAGGTGATCTGCACCGCCAGCATCGAGGACAAGGTGCCGGGCTTCCTGAAAGGGAAGGGCCAGGGCTGGCTGACCGCCGAATACGGCATGCTGCCGCGCTCGACCCACTCGCGCATGGACCGCGAAGCCGCGCGCGGCAAGCAGTCCGGCCGCACCCAGGAAATCCAGCGCCTGATCGGTCGCTCGCTGCGCGCCGCGTTTGATCTGGAAGCGTTTGGGGAGCGCACCCTGCACCTGGACTGCGATGTGATCCAGGCCGACGGCGGCACGCGCACCGCCTCGATCACCGGCGCCATGGTGGCGGCCTACGACGCGTTTTCCGGGCTGATGGAACGCGGCCTGCTGGATGCGGTGCCGGTGAAGCATTTCGTGGCCGCGATCTCGGTGGGCGTTGTTCAAGGCACGCCGGTGCTCGACCTCGATTATGTGGAGGATTCGGGCTGCGATACCGACATGAATGTGGTCATGAATGAAGCCGGGCATTTCATCGAGGTGCAGGGGACGGCGGAAGGGGCGGCGTTCGACCGGGCCGGGATGAACCGCCTGCTGGACCTCGCGCAGGCGGGGATTGCGGATTTGATCGGGCTGCAAAAGCAGTCGCTGGGTATCTTCTAGCCCGCGGCCTTGATCGTACGGTGGGCACTCCGTGCCCACGCGGTTACGTGCTTGTCCGGGCACCTCTTGCGTGGATGCTTCGCTCCGCGGCACCAACCATGGACGACACGTCAACAATACGCTTTTGGATGCCTTGCCGATATGCCGCGTTCTGTGGCCTGAATCCTCGCTACCACCGCGCATCATTCCGCGTGGGCACGGGGTGCCCACCCTACGCCCCTCGCATCGGCACGTTGCCATCATCAACGCACCAATCGGCACGTTGCCATCATCGGCGCACCAATCGGCACGTTGCCATCATCAACGCACCAATCGGCACGTGCCATCATCGGCGCACCAATCGGCACGTGGCGATCGGCGGCGCAGCGTATCCACAAGCGGTAAAATACCGCCTTCGCTCCATCCCGCCCGCATACCACCATGACCCAACGCCTCATCCTCGCCTCGAACAACGCCGGCAAACTGAAGGAATTCCAGCAAATCCTCGGCCCGATCGGTTTCACCCTGCACCCGCAAGGCGAATTCAACGTGCCCGAGGCGGAGGAGCCGTTCGCCACCTTTGTCGAAAACGCCCTGGCCAAGGCCCGCCATGCCGCGCGCCTGACCGGCCTGCCGGCCCTGGCCGACGATTCCGGCGTCTGCGTCAACGCCCTCGGCGGCGCCCCCGGCGTGTACTCGGCGCGCTTTGCCGGCGAACCAAAATCCGACGCCCGCAACAACGAGAAGGTCGTGGCCGAGCTGGCCGATAAAGCCGACAAGTCGGCCTATTACTACTGCGTGCTGGTCTACGTGCGCCACGCCGACGACCCGCAGCCGATCATCGCCGACGGCCGCTGGGACGGCGAGATCATCGCCACCCCACGCGGCGAGAACGGCTTTGGCTACGACCCGTACTTCCTGATCCCGGCGCTGGGCAAGACCACGGCCGAACTCACGCCCGCCGAGAAAAACGCGCAATCGCACCGCGGCCAGGCCCTGCGCGCACTGGTAGAGAAACTCAAATGATTCCGATCAAAGTCGCCGGCGTGAATGTCGGCGAAGCACGTTCGCCGGCGCAGGCCGCCCTGCAATACCTGCAGCCCGGCTCCCTGAACCTGACCGCCTTGCCGCCACTGTCGCTGTACATCCACTTCCCCTGGTGCGTGCGTAAGTGCCCGTATTGCGACTTCAATTCGCACGAGGCCAAGGGCGAATTGCCGGAAAAGGAATACCTGGACGCGCTGCGCCTCGACCTGGAACAATCGCTGCCCCTGATCTGGGGCCGCCGCATCCACACCGTCTTCATCGGCGGCGGCACGCCGAGCCTGATGTCGGCCGCGGGCCTGGACCGTTTGATGTCGGACCTGCGCACGCTGCTGCCGCTGGAACTCGACGCCGAGATCACGATGGAAGCGAATCCGGGTACTTTTGAAGTCGAGAAATTCCGTCAGTACCGCGAGAGCGGCATCAACCGTTTATCCATCGGCATCCAGAGCTTCAACGGCGAGCACCTGAAATCCCTCGGGCGCATCCACGACGAGCGCGAAGCGCTGCGCGCGGTGGAAATTGCGCACAGCACCTTCGACAACTTCAACCTCGACCTGATGTACGCGCTGCCCTCGCAGACATTGGCGCAGGCGCGCCACGACCTGCAGACCGCGCTGTCGTTCGCGCCGCCGCACCTGTCGCTGTACCACCTGACCATGGAGCCGAACACGGTCTTCGCCAAGTACCCGCCGAGTTTGCCCGACGACGACGCCAGCGCCGACATGCAGGACATGATCGCCGCGACCATGCCGGCCGCCGGCTACGAGCACTATGAAGTGTCGGCCTATGCCCAGCCCGGCCGGCGCGCGCGCCACAACCTGAACTACTGGCACTTCGGCGACTACCTCGGCATCGGCGCCGGCGCCCACTCCAAGCTCTCGTTCCCGCACCGCATCCTGCGCCAGGCGCGCTTCAAGCAGCCCGGTTCCTTCATGGAAGCTGCAAAGCGCGGCAACCCGGTGCAGGAAGAACACGAAATCGCGCGCGCCGACATGGGCTTCGAGTTCATGCTGAATACCCTGCGCCTGACCGAAGGCTTCGACCCGAACCTCTTCGGCGAACGCACCGGCATGAGCATCACCGCGATCTCGAAAGCCCTGGACGCCGCCGAAGCGAAAGGCTTGCTCACGCGCGACTTCAAGCTCATCAAACCAACCCACCTGGGCCAGCGCTTCCTCAACGATCTGCAAGAAATGTTCCTCGGCGAGGACAAATAGACCTGAACGGTCGATTGGCGGTAGGGTGGGCTCTTGAGCCCACGCGGTACACCGGCTGCATATCTTACGGCTAGCAAAGACCAGTCCGTCTTTGCTAACCTTGAGTCGCCCCCGCCAACGCCCCAATCGTCTTCGCCAACCCTTCCACCACGCGCGCCATGCTGTCGTAATCCAGCTTGTCCGGCGTATCCTGCGCCGTGTGGTAATACGGATAGCGCATGAAGGCCGTATCGGTAATCATCAGCGCCGGATACCCATGCCGGTTATAGGATGAATGATCCGACAGCGTCACGCCCATCGTATGCGCCGGCGCTGCCAGCCCCTGTGCCGGAAAGTCCGACGCTTCCTGGAACGCCGCCAATGCCTGCCGCACCAGCGCCGACGATTCGATCGTGCCGACAAAGACAATGAAATTCCCGGTATCCGGATATTGCCCGTCCAGTCCCGGCGGCAGCTGCTGGCTGCCCGGCGCATCCGAATAGTAGCCCATCGTTTCCAGTACCAGCGCGGCCTCGACCGCCAGGCCCTGCCGCTTCAGCTCGGCCGCATGCTGCATGCTGCCCATTTCGTCGCCCAGGAAGAAGGGCGGTTCCTCGTTCACGAAGAACACGAAGCGCACTTCGGTGCCGCTGGCCGGCTGCACCGCCTTGAGCAGACGCGCCAGTTCCAGCACGGCGGCCGTGCCGCTGCCATTGTCGTTGGCGCCGGGCGCGCCTTGCGCCGAATCGTAATGCGCGCCGACGATGAAGATGCGTTCCGGCCGCTTTCCCTTCGCCACGTTCGCCACCGCCACCTCGACGTTGCGCACCTTCTGCCCGCCGGCCTCGTATTCCTGGCGCGCCGGCGTGTAGCCGGCCTTCTCCAGCGTGGTTTCGATGTAGATGGCGGCGCGCTCGAGCTGCGCAGGCCGACGCGTGTTGTGTTCCTCGGAAGCGACGGCAGCTACGTGCTGGCGCATGCGCTCGGCCAGGCTGGAGCCGGCGGCCGCGTTTTCCGGGGTAAGCGTCATGACCGCCACCAGGATGAGCAGGAGGAGCGCAACGATGACTTTCCAATGTGATTGAAAAAAGTTTCGCATGGCAGTGTGTGGCGCCTTGAAGGGCGCCCTCAATGGCATCTACTGGTAGACCTGTCCAGTGTAGCCAAGTTCAACCCAGCACCATCGCACGGGTTGAATGAAGGCCTGCTGCAATCCTCGCGTAGTGGCTGATTCGCCCTCGATTTCGCGATCTGCTTGATGCATCTCAACCGTTCAAAAGAGACCCAAATCTCGCGTTTTCACTGCGCTATCTTGGCTGACGTTTTCCATTACACAAGGTATAGGAAGAAACAGCAGTGGTATCGATGCTCGCTTCTTTTTTGTGACGTATTGAAAAACTCGATCAGGAGCCTATTCGTTCATGAGCCCAGACCTGGTGAAACAAATCACGTCCGAACTAGTGCAGTTTTCAAGTACAACGAGGCTATATGCGTTAAGGATCGGAGATGGCCGACTACGCCCTGGCCTGAGCGAGCTTCTGGTCGAAGCCTTTTACGCCGACGACGCCGTGCAGGAGATCGGCATGCGCGACGTCATCGTCTTGTCCACCAGTGCTCACGTTGCTCTTGAATCCCTGCTCGGGGAGCAGGCGACGCTGGAAATAAGCCTGGCCGATGGTACGCGCAGCGGTTTCGCAGGCGAGATCAATGAAGTCGCCATGCTGGGTAGCGACGGAGGATTTGCCCGCTATCGGATACGGATCGCTCCATGGCCCTGGCGCCTTGGCCAGGTGCGTAACAGCCGCGTATGGCAGGACAAGACCGTCATCCAGATTGTCGACTCGGTTTTCGCTCCCTATCGCCCAATGGCCCGATGGCGCTGGAGCAGCGACACCGGACAATTCATGGGTCGCGCCATGGCACGCAGCTATTGTTGCCAATACCGCGAATCCGATCTCGATTTCGTGCGCAGGATACTTGCCGGAGAGGGACTGTGCTGGCGCTTCGAGCAGACCGAAAACGGACCTGGCATGGTCCTGTTTGCAGAAAGCGACCGGTTGAGCGCCGTCCCGGAAGACCCCAGCAGTGCTGGCGGCGCCGGCGTACGCTACCACGGCGCCGGACCTGTCGAGACCCAGGACACGGTACAGGCGCTCATCGAAGAGCGCCGACTGCACATTTCGCTGCTGACTGTACTGAATTCGAACTACAAGTCCAAGCTGGTTGTCGCCGCAAGTGCACCTACGCATTTCGAACGCTTGCGCAGACTGCTGCCGATCGAGTCGTTCGACGTTCCCGGCCAGTACGCATACGCGAATCACGCCCAGGCCACCCGCTATGCGGACCTGCAGATGCAAGGGCATGAAGCGCGCGTCCAGCGCTGGTACGGGCGTTCGACGGTACGCACCCTGCGCGCGGGTACGCGACTGGCCGTCACGGGGATGCCTCGCCGCTCATCCCGGGAAGCGCCAACATTCACGGTACTGCGCGTGCTGAGTATCGGCGTGAACAATCTGCCGCCTTCGGCCCGGAATGCGCTCGCCGAACTGTTCGGCCCGATTCCTGAATTGCTGCAGGAGTCCTTGCCTGGCCAGCATCCTGCCGACCTGGCGCTGGCCGTTGCGCAAGCAACCGAATCGGGCTACGCCAACTGTTTCGATGCAATACCAACCCGGTTTCCGTGGCGTCCGCAACTGCCCGGAAGCGATGGCCGCAGCAACGCGAAGCCGACTGCGCATGGTTCGCAAAGCGCGATTGTTGTCGGCCCGGATGGCCAGGACAGGCCGAATGGAGCGGAGGAACTGTTTTGCGACCGCCTGGGCCGTGTGCGTATCCGCTTTCATTGGCAAAAAAACGGCGCCACGGGTTGCTGGGTGCGGGTGGCGCAGCGTTCCGCCGGCGGCGGCATGGGCAGCCAGTTCCTGCCGCGCATCGGACAAGAAGTCATGGTGCAATTCCTCGAGAACGACATCGACCGGCCGATCATTGTCGGGGCCTTGTATAACGGCCAGGGCCAAGGCGGGATCCTGCCGACGCCAGGCGGACGGCGCGACCGCGACAGCGATACCTCGGTCTTCAAGCACGCGCACGACCACATGCCCTCGGCGCAAGGCAATCTTGCCGGTGGCAACAGCCCGGTCTGGCATGGCGCATCCGCCGACAGTGCAGGACACAACAATGGGGCGGCGCAGTGGGGCATCCGCAGCAAGGAATTCGGCGGCGCGGGCTACAACCAGCTGCTGTTCGACGATACCGATGCGCAGGGGCGGATCCAGCTGAAATGCACCCATGCCGCCAGCGAACTGAATCTCGGCCATCTCATCCACGCGTCCGACAACTACCGTGGCAGTTTCCGTGGCCTTGGCGCGGAGCTGCGCACCGACGCGTATGGCGCCGTGCGTGCTGGCCGCGGATTGCTGATCTCGAGCTACGGGGTTGCGCATAACGCAGCGCGGCGCGATGCCGCCGGCGAGAACGCGGCGGGAATTGCGATGCTGAAGACGGTCACCCAGCTGGCGCAATCATTGAACGCGGCTGCCTTGACACACCAGACGGTGGGCCTGGCTGCGCACCTCGGCGCGAGCAAGGCCAACGCCAGCGTCCTGGACGACAACGCAGCTCCGCTTGCGGCTATGTTGCATGCCTTGTCAGGCGCGGTTGACCAAGGCAGCCTGGCTGGCGCGGAGAGTGACGCAACTGCCCGTCATCGTGCAGCGGGCGATAACAAATTGCCGCATCTGGTCGATCCGCTGATCGCAATCGCAGCGAAGGATGGCTTTGGCGCCGTTGCCGGGCAAAGCCTGCAGCTCGCAAACGGCGAAACCGTCAACCTCGTTAGCGGTCAGGATACGCAATTCGTCTCAGGTGGGCAGATGCGCGTGCACACCGGCCAGGCCATCGGTGTCCTCGGTGGAGCAATCAAGCCAGGGGGCAGCGGTATCGGACTGCAGATGATTGCGGCGAAAGATGCCATCGACATCCAGGCGCAGAGCGATGAGCTGAAGATACAGGCACGCGACGACATCAACGTCATTAGCGCGAATGCGCACATCGACTGGGCTGCAGCGAAGCGCATCAGTTTGTCCACGGCGGGGGGCGCCAACATCACCATCGAAGGCGGAAATATCACGGTGCAGTGTCCTGGAAAGATCACGGTCCATGCGGGGAAGAAAAGCTTTATCGAACCGGCGAACCTGAATTATCCGCTGCCGAAGCTGCCGAGATCGGAACTGGAAAAGCGTCCTCTGCAATTCAAGATGCGCCTGGCCGATACGCCTGGTCCCAACGGGCATGCGCTGGCGAACACACCCTGGAAGATTGCGTACGGCGAGATGCCCGATGGCCTTGGTCTGATCGACGACAAGAAGCTGGTTGCACAAGGGCTGACGGATGAAAAAGGAAATGTCGTGTTGAGCAGCGCGGAAGAGGAAGCGCTCGCTGCAGCTTATGCAATGCATCCAGACCGTACCTGGCTCGTCTACCCCGGTCACGTCGTGCGTGTCGATGTACGCACCGAGTCGCCTGACTGGGATGCGAAAGAAAAGCTGCTGCACGCATTAGACGCCGCGGACTTCAGTCCCGACCTGCATGTGTCTGTCTTCGGCGATGGGGCCATGCCGCAAACGCGTTATGCCAAGGAAGCACTTGCGGTCTCCTCAAGCGGCATCTTCCCCAAAGTCAAAACCTGAGATTCATTGCTCCCCGCGGATTTTCCATGACCAACAAACACATTGCTCAATTGGTGTCCAAAGACGGTAAAGCCATCGCTGCCGCCACATCCGCACCGGGCATTTTCATTCACGACGGCGTACCGGTCGAAAAGCATCCTGACATCGCATGGGGAAGCGTATTTTCTGAGCCTTCCAGTGGCAACAAGGTGGATTTCTATGTCACCGGGGAAGAATATTTTGCTGCCGTTGCTGCTGCCATCGACGGCGCCAAGAAGTCGATCTATATCGCAGGATGGCAGGTGAATTTCGATGTCGAGCTGGTGGGCGGAAAGACCTTGTTTCAGTATCTGGAAAAGGCGATCGACCAGCGGCCACTCCTGCGTATCTACGTGATGCCTTGGCTGTCGCCCAAGGTGGGTGTCGATACAGGCGACTTCGAAACCATGCTGGCAGTCTTTCAGCTGAATGCTGGATTGAACTCTGCAGCGCGCGCGTTCGCATTGCCGGCGATTGCGCAGAGCGATATGGCAGGTGCATTAGGGATTGGCTTTTCGCACCATCAAAAACTTGTGGTGATTGACGAGGAGCGCGCTTTTGTCGGTGGAATCGATCTGGCCTATGGACGGCGCGACGATGGACGATTTTCTCTGGCCCCGAACGGGCGGAAAGGAAACGAGCTCTATAACACTTGCATCCCACCGGTCCATACCCTTTCGAAGGTCGATCAGGTCGGTTATCTGACACGCGCTGAGCTGTTTTGTGCCTGCTTCGATGGAAAGCTTGCCGGTGCTGCGGCATGGGGAAGCTCTGCACCCGCAAAGCCAATCGCAATAGTACAGGACGTGATGACGTCGGTTGGCAATTCTGTGAAGGATGTTCTTGCAGTCGTCAGCAACTGGTGGACGACCGGCGATTTGATGCCTGAATTTATTCGAAAAATGCAGGATGTCCCCGTTGACGCCGCTCAGGGCGTATCACGTTGGGCTTATCAACGGATGGATCGAGAGCTAAAAAGCAAGCTAGAAGGGCTGCGCGAAACTGGTGGCGCCTATGCCGCAAATACTGCAGCAGTACTGCTGGCGTGGTTAAACAATGCAAGTCTCGAGCAAGTTCCAGCAGAGCTACGGTCTAGTAGCGTCGAACTGATCAAGACATTCATGCTTGCAACCTTGAGTCAGCTGAGTCAAACCGCGAATACACGCAAACAGCGCTACGCCAATCTACAAAAGGTCAGGAAGATTGTCCCGGCCAGTGGTAAGACAATCTCTCTTGCTCAACCGCGGATGCCATGGCACGACGTCCATTCATCCATTACTGGTCCGGCAGCTAGCGATCTGTGCAGAAATTTCGTTCAGCGTTGGAATGGCATAGCAGTTACCTACGAAAAGTCGTATGCCCGTATTGCGACACCAAAAGAAGCAAAAGAACTCTTCGAGACGTTTGGATTGAAACCGCTAACTCAGTTGCGAATACCGCGTGTCTCTCCGCCCTCTAAGAAAACGGAACAATCTAAGACAGGCAAGAGCTGGGTACAGGTCCTGCGTAGCGCGTCGTCAACAATGCAACAGGATGAAGCAAGTGCGGAACGAGTAAGCATAGCCCGCAAAACTGGCGTACTTGCGCAGAATAACTGTATGAAAGGGCAGTCTCTAAAACCAAGTGCAACACTCTTTCCTGTAGAGT